>DASWUV010000232.1:0-66351 GCA_036401495.1 Pseudonocardia sp.
CGGTCCCGCCGGGCCATGTCGGCGAGCTCCGCGGCCTGGGCGCGCTCGCGCTCGGCCCGCTCGGCCCGCTCCGCCGCTTCGGCCTCCAGACGTTCCGCGCTGGCCGCCCGGCTCGCCGCTTCCTCGCGGTACCGGATGGCGTCGAGCTGGCGCTGCGCGCCGCTCTTCCGGCGGAACACGGCCACCGCGCCGATGACGACGAGGACCAGAACCACCAGCACGACGATCGCCACGATCTGCCCGGTACTCATGGAAGGAACTACCCCGAGGCGGCCGCCGTCAACCCGACCGGTGCGGGGACCCGGCGCGGGTGCCACGCTGAGGTGTGCAGCAACGTGACCGCGACGAGGCGGGACGGGCCCGCAACGCCCGTCCCCGCGACCCGTACGGACGCCCTCTCCCCCGTGGCGCGGCCGGGGTCGAGCGGGTGCCCGACGATCTCGTCCTGGCGCCCGACGACGCGGTGACCGAGGCGCAGCGGCTGCTGGACGCCGGGCTGCCGTTCCCGGCGCACGACGTCCTGGAGGGCGTCTGGAAGGCCGCGCCAGCAGCGGAACGCGATCTGTGGCGCGGCCTCGCCCAGCTCGCCGTCGGTCTGACCCACGCGCAACGCGGCAACGCCCGCGGCGCCGTCGCGCTGTTGGCCAGGGCAGCGGACGGCCTGCGCCGGTGGGCGGGCCCTGTGCCTGCGGGCATCGACCTCACCGGGCTGCCGACGCGGGCCGAGGAGCTGGCCGCCCGGATCGAGACCCAGGGGCTGGCGGCCCTTTCCGCCGCGGATCTGCATCTGGGGCTCCGCGGCTGACTCCTTCACCATCCCGTGAGATGGTGCTAGGATGGCGGACGGAGGTGAGCGGTATGGCGGAAGTCGAGAAGAGCGAAAAGATCACCATCAACGTCGGCCTGGTCGACCTCGGCCAGATCGACCTCCTCGTGGACGAAGGTTTCTACGCCAACCGCACCGACTTCATCCGCACGGCCATCCGGCGTCAGCTCGACAGCCGCGAGGCCGCGGTGAACGACACCGTGCAACGCCGCGCGCTCACCCTCGGTACCCAGCACCTCAGCCGCAGTGACCTGGAGACGCTGCGGGACGCGGGGCAACAGATCGAGCTCCGCGTTCTGGGCCTGGCCACGATCGCCGACGACGTCAGCCCGGAGCTGGCCGCGGCGACGATCGCCGCGGTCGAGGTGCTCGGCGCCTTCCGGGCGCCGCGCTCGGTCAAGGCAGCGCTCGCCTCCCGAACCCTCTGACCCAGCACTTCGAGGGCGCCGCTGCGGCGGCGCCCTGACCGACGCACGGCCCGGCCGACCGGCCGACGCCGAGATTCCCCCTGCCCTGGAAAGGGTCTGCCATGGATGAGCACCCCACGTCCCCAACCGACCAGGCCCCGATGCACGAGGCGCTGCGCCTGGTCCGCGCCGGGAGGCTGACCGAGGCGACCGCGCACCTGCAGCGCGGGCTTTCGACAAGCCGGTACCCCCGGACGACCGCAGCCGACAACCACGCCCGCCCCGGCCGCGGCCCTCGTGAGCCATCGCAAGCGGCCGCGGGCCTGCGCGGCGGCCTGTCCGGACTGCTGGGCACGCTTCCTGGCGGCCCCGTCGGCGCGCAGCGGGCCGACAGCCCGGCAGTGGCGGCCGCCGCGGCGGCGGCGGGCGGTGAGCTCCGGCACCTGCGCCACACCGAGGCGGCCGGGACCCGGCAGTACCTCCTGTACATCCCGACCGGCTACTCGGGCGGGCCCGTGCCGCTGGTCGTGATGCTCCACGGCGGCAGCCAGAGCGCTGTCGACTTCGCCGCGGGCAGCCGGATGAACGAGCTCGCCGAACAGCACACGTTCCTGGTCGTCTACCCCGAGCAGTCCACCGCGGCCAACGCGGGACGCTACTGGAACTGGTTCAGCCCGGCCGACCAGCAGCCGGGAACCGGCGAGCCGTCGATCATCGCGGGCATCACCCGCCGCGTCATGGCCGATCACCGCGTCGACCCCGACCGCGTCTACGTCGCGGGGCTCTCGGCGGGCGGGGCCATGGCGGCGGTCATGGCCGCGACCTACCCGCAGCTCTACGCCGGGGTCGGCGTGCACTCAGGGCTCGCGTACGGCGCCGCACACGATGCCGGGTCGGCGTTCGCGGCCATGCGGTCCGGGGGCTCCCCCGGACCCGGCGGCCCGATTCCGCTCATCGTCTTCCACGGCGACGCCGACGCGACCGTCGCGCCGGTGAACGCCGCGAAGCTCTGCGCGGCCCGACTGGACGGCGTCGACACCTCCGTGTCGACCACGACCGAGCACACCGGGCCGGGAACACGCACCGCCACCCGCACGACCCACACCGACGCGGACGGCGCAGTGCTCGTCGAATGCTGGATCGTGCGCGGCGGCGGGCACGCCTGGTTCGGCGGCAGCTCCGCGGGCTCCTACACCGACCCGACGGGCCCGGACGCCTCCGCCGAGATGCTCCGCTTCTTCCTGGCGCACGGCAGCAGAACCTGATCCGCGGGGCGTGTCACGCGCTGCGCATCCGCCACGCGTCGGTGACGAGCTCGGCGAGCCGCTCGTCGTCGACCCGGTCGAGCGTGACCATCACGAACGGGAGGCCGTCGTAGGCGGGGGTCGTGAAGAAGCGCTCGGGCTCGCCGAGCAACAGCGCCTGCTTCTCGGCCTCGTCGCCGACGTAGAGCACGGCGATGTCGGTGCGGATCACCCGCCTGCGGCCGGGGGCCCGGTCCGGGTAGGACCACACGAAGCCCTTCCCGCCGACGCGGAAGTCGAAGCCCTCGCTGTCGATCTCCTCGACCCCGTCGAGCGCAAGGGCCAGCCGCCGGACGTCGGCAGCGTCAGCCATCGCGTTCCACGCCTCGCACGGCGGCGAGTCTAGGGCGGCGCCTCCCCTCGGCCAGCAGCACGACCACGAGCATCACCATCGCGGCGCCGAGGGCGTTGACCAGCTCGAAGCCCCTGGCCACGAAGTCGGTGCCGGTCGGAGGCAGAAGCAGGGCGGTGGCGAGGGTGCTGAGCGTCACCACCCGGAGTACGCCCGCCTTCGCGGGCGTGGCCGCGAACGGCACGAGCGCCCACAGCAGGTACCACGGCTCGGTCGGCGCGGCGAGAACGCCGACGGCGGTCAGGCCGACGGCCAACAGGGCCAACGGTTCCCGGTCGGTGCGCAGCGCGGCGACGAGGGTGCCCAGCACGATCACCGCGGCCACCGCCGCGGCGACCCCGCCGACGACGGCCAGCGCTGCACCGGTCTGGTCGCCGAAACCGAGAAGTACGCCGATTCTCCCGAGCACGAGTGCGAGGTCGGTCGGGAGGGACATCAGGCTGATGACGCTGGTGGCCAGGGCAGGCGCGGCGAGGGAACGGGGGCCGACCACAAAGGTCAGCGGCAGGTAGACCGCGAGGGTCACCAGGGTCAGGTAGCCGCCGACCATCGCGACGTTCGTCCACCGCCCGCCCTGCCGCCGCGCCCAGAGCATGCCGAAATACCCCAGCGCCAGCAGGGCCGGAACCTTGACGGCCGACGCGGCGACGATGAGCGCAGGCCCGATGACCAGGCGGGGGTCGCGCATCTCGGCCGCGGCGCCGTCAAGGCCCTGCAGGCCGATCTCCAGTCCGACCATCGCGAGCCCTACCATCAGCCCGTCGTTGTGGGCACCGCTGACGATATGGAACAGCACGAGGGGATGGGCCGCGCCGAGCCAGAACGCGCGGTCGGGATCGGCGCCCGCCCGCCGGGCGAGCCGCGGCAACGCCCAGACCACCAGGGCCAGGCCCACCAGTGCGACGAGGCGCTGGGCGAAGATGCCCGCCACGACGTCATCGCCGGTCATGCCGACGAGCGCCCGGCTGATCATGGTGAACAGCGGGCCGTAGGGCGAGGGGGTGTTCCGCCAGAGCGCCGGAACGCTGCGGACGAGGGGATGGTCGACCCCGAGGGCAGGCGCGGGGCCGAGCCGGTAGGGGTCGAGGCCGTGGGCGAGCGTGGCGCCCTGGGCGAGGTAGCTGTACACGTCGCGGGAGAACAGCGGCGGTGCCGCCGCCAGCGGTACCGCCCAGCTCACCGCGATCCTGGTGAGGTCGCGGCGGTCGATGGTGCCCGCGGGCGCGGACAGCTGCCGGGCCACCCGCCACCAGGCGATGACGACCAGCGCCATGCCCGTGTAGAGCACGGCGACCGACAGCGTCGGGTTGCGCCCCGGCAAGCCCAGCAGGCGCAGGCCCTGCAACGGCTGCGGCACCGGCAAGGCTCCGCCGCCGAGGGCACCGACGGCCATCATGAGCGAGCCCGTCAGGCCCAAACGGCGAGCAGCACCGAGCGCTTCACGGCCGAGCTCTCGTCCGAGCCCGTCCCGGGTGATCGCCACAGCCCGTTCGTCCATCCGTCGGCCAACCTGCCGTCACGCTATCGACGGACGCTGGTCGGCCTGGACGAGGGCCAGCGCCGCCGAGGTCAGGCTCCTGCGCAACCGGCCGGTGGGGCCGTGCTGCCCCAGGGCGGCCTTCGCGGCGAGGAAGCCGCAGACCCCGTGCACGCCGCCGCCGGGGTGCGCGGCGGCGCTGCCCAGATACAGGTTGCGGATCGGGGTCTCCGGGCGGCCGAGACCGGGGATCGGACGCAACACCAGCTGTTGGAACAGCTGAGCCGTGCCGCCGTTGACGGCGCCGTTGCCGAGGTTGGCGTCGGCGCCCTGAAGGTCACCGGGTCGTTGGACCTCGCGGTGCAGGACGCGGTCGCCGAACCCGGGCGCGTGCGCCTCGACCACCGCCTCGGCCCGGCGGGCGAGCTCATCGGCCTCGTTCAGGTCGGTGACCCCGCGCGGCAGGTGGGTGTAGGCCCACGCGGACTCGGTGCCCGCGGGTGAGCGGGTGGGGTCGGTCGTGGTCATTTGCCCGAGCAGCAGGAACGGCGACTGCGGCAGGACCCCGGTCTCCAGGTCGGCCGACCAGTGGACGAGCCCGCGGGTGTCGGCCCCGACGTGCACGGTGCCCGCCTCCGCGAGGGCCGGGGCGCGCCACGGGATGGGTTCGCCGAGCGCCCAGTTGAGCTTGACGACGGGCGTGTCCCAGACGAACCGGGTGAGGTCGTCGCGTACGCGGGGCGGGACGGCGTCGACGGGCAGGAGGCGCGTGTAGAGGTCGGGCGCGGACACGTCGGCGACCACGGCCCGGCGGGCCCGGACGCGGGTGCCTGCCGCGGTCTGGACGCCGACCGCCTGCCCCGCACTGATGAGGATCTGTTCGACGGGCTCCCGGGTGCGGATGAGTGCGCCCGCCGCCTCTGCCCGTCTGGCCAGTGCGGCGGCGAGCTGCCCCGTGCCGCCGACGGGGGTCGGGAAGCCGTGCCGCTGGCCCAGCATCGCGAGCAGCCACGCGAACACGCCGCTGCCGGGCGCCGTCGTCGGCACGTCCGCGTGGGCGGCGTTGCCCGCCAGCAGCAGGCGGGCCGCCTCGCCACCGAACAGCTCCTCCCCCATGCGGGCGGCGGGCAGCAGCGCGAACCGCACGAGCCGCAGCGCCTCGGCCGTGCCGATCCGCCGCAACAGCTGCACCGGACCGCGGACCGGCGGGAAGGTGGTGAACAGGCTGCGCAGCAGCGGTTCCTCGAGGACCAGCCATTGCCGGTACAGCCGCAGCCACGCTTCGCCGTCGCCGGGATGCTGCGCGTCGAGGCCTGCCGCGGTCGCGTCGGGGTCGCGGTGCAGGACTGCGGCGGTGCTGCCCTGCGTGCTCAGCGGGTGGCCGAGGACGGCGGGGGCGTGCGCCCATTCGAGGCCGTGCTGGTCCAGCTCCAGAGCCCGCAGGACCGGGGAGGCCGCGGCGAGCGGGTAGAAGGCGCTGAAGCGGTCGGTGACGAAGCCGGGGTATGTGCAGCTGTGCCGGACCGCGCCCCCGACCTCGCCCTGGGCTTCGAGCAGGCACACGTCCCAGCCCGCGTCGGCGAGCACCGCGGCGGCGACCAGGCCGTGGTGGCCGCCTCCGACGACGACGGCGTCCACCTCCAGCACCGTCACGGTTGCTCCACACGCCGCACGATCGCGTCGAGCCGCGCCAACGTCTCGTGGTTGCGTGGCACGAGCAGCGCGTGCTGAACGGCGGGCGGGATCAGCCTGGCAGGCCCGGACATGGCCTGCTCGCGCATCGTGACGATCGTGCCGTCCAGGTCGGGGGAAAGCTCGAGCTCGACGCGGGCGGCGCCGGTCGGCCACAGCTTGGCCTTGAGCACCAGCCTGCGGTCGGGCGTCATCGCGAGCACCTCCGTCGAGTCCTCGATCAGCAACGGCCAGAGCCCGACACTGTGGTGGAGCCGGGAGCCGACGGCAGGCCAGTCCGCATCCACCGCCCGCATGTGCGAGGCGCCGACGACCCATAGTGGGTAGGTCCACCCGTCGGCGAGCACGGCGAAGACTTGGTCGACCGGCGCGGCGATGCGTCGCGTGACGGCGCCTGTGCAGCCTTGCAGCCCGGGAATCCGCATAGCAGGGAGGTACCCGTTTCGCAGGCCGTGAAGCAGGCAACGGGGTTGATCCGCCGTCGCGTTGGGCACCCGGCCCGCATGTCCACCCCGCAGACCCCGACCACGGGCGACCAGCCGCGCCGCGCCACCGTCGCCGATCACCTCGTCGACCGGCTCGCGTCGTGGGGCGTCCGGCACTACTACGGGTACCCCGGCGACGGCATCAACGGCATCACCGCCGCGCTGCAGCGCCGCGACGACACCCGCTTCGTCCAGGTCCGCCACGAGGAGACCGCGGGCTTCGCCGCGTCCGCGCACGTCAAGTACGGCGGCGCCGCGATCGGTGCGGCGGTGGTCACGTCGGGGCCGGGGGCGATCCACCTGCTCAACGGCCTCTACGACGCCAAGCTCGACCACCAGCCGGTGGTCGCGCTCGTCGGGCAGACCGGGCTGACCGCCCAGGGCGGCGGCTACTACCAGGAGGTGGACCTGCTGTCGCTCTACAAGGACGTCGCAGGGTTCCTGGCCCAGGTCGACGAGCCCAGCCAGGTCCGCCACCTGGTCGACCGCGCCTGCCGAACCGCCCTCGCGCACCGGACGGTCGCGGTGCTCGTCGTGCCGAACGACATCCAGGACGAGAAGGCCGTCCTCGATCCCCCGCACAGCCACGGTCACTTCGCCACCTCGAACGCACCCAGCTCAGCGCCGACGGCGCCCTCCGAAGCCGACCTGCGCGCCGCCGCCGAGACGTTGCGGGGCGGGGAGAAGGTGGCGGTGCTCGTCGGGCAGGGGGCCTATGGAGCCGAGGCCGAAGTCGCGGCGATCGCGCACCGGCTGGGTGCGGGCGTCGCGACGGCGCTGCTGGCCATGCCGGTGGTGGACCAGCGCGAGCCCTGGGTCACCGGCTCGATCGGGCTGCTCGGCACCACCCCGAGCTGGCACCTGATGAAGAACTGCGACCGGCTGCTGATCGTCGGTTCGGCCATGCCCTACGGCGAGTACTACCCGAAGGAGGGCGTGCCCGCGGTACAGATCGACATCGACGGCGCGCAGCTGGGCCTGCGCTATCCGACCCAGGTCAACCTCACCGGCGACGCCGCACCCACACTGCGGGCCCTGATGGCACTGCTGGACGACCACGCGGCGCCGACGGCGTGGCGCGCGGAGCTCGCCGAGCACATCGCGTCGTGGGAGGAGGGTCAGCGCAAGGTCGCCCACCAGCCCGCCGACCCGGTGAACCCGCAGCTGCTGCTCACCGAGCTCGACGACCGCCTTCCCGACGACGCGATGGTCGCCGTCGACTGCGGCACCGTGACCGCGTGGTTCGCCCGGCACCTGCACCTGCGTCCCGGGATGCTCGCGAGCCTTTCCGGCACGCTGCTGTCCATGGGCGGCGGGCTGCCCTACGGCATCGCCGCGAAGTTTGCGCACCCGGACCGGCCGCTGTTCGCGCTGCTCGGCGACGGCGCGATGCAGATGAACGGGGTCAACGAGCTGATCACCGTGGCGAAGTACTGGCGCGAGTGGGCCGATCCCCGGTTCGCGCTGCTGGTGCTCAACAACCGGGACCTGTCGTTCGTGAGCTGGGAGCAGCGCAGCGGCGAGGGCATGCCGAAGTTCGACGAGAGCCAGCTCCTGCCCGACGTCGACTACGCGGCATGGGCCCGCTCGCTGGGCTTGGGCGGCGTGCGCGTCGACGACCCGGCGCAGGTCGGGCCCGCGTGGGAAGCGGCACTGGCGGCGGATCGGCCCATGGTGATCGACGCCGTCGTCGACCCGGCCGAGTTGATGATTCCCCCGCAGTTCACGCTGGAAGAGGCACGCAAGACCGCTGAGTCGATCGTCCGCGGCGACAGCGACTGGCGCGGGATCCTGCGTCGCGGGCTGCCCGCGGCCGCGGCAACGCTGCTGCCGCACCGGGGGTGACCACGCCGACACCGTTCACCTGGGTGTGACCCGCGGACAGGCGCCGGGGCACAGGATGGGGGCATGACGTTCGCGGTGCCCCTCGTCGACATCTCCCCGTACGTCGGTGGCGGGTCCGCCGCAGAGCGGGCCGCAGTGGCCGCCGGGATGGACGCGGCGTGCCGGACCGTGGGTTTCGTGCAGATCGTCGGGCACGGGGTGGGCGACGAGGTGGTCGGCGGGCTGGCCGCCGCGATGGACGCGCTCTTCGGCCTCCCGCCGGAGGTCAAGGGCCGCTACCGCACCCCGCCGGAGGTCAACCGCGGCTACGCGCCCCCGAAGAGCGAGTCGCTGAGCTTGAGCCTCGGGCTGGAGTCCGCGAGCCGGATGAACGACTTCTTCGAGGCCTTCAACGTCGGCGCGGCCGCGTCCTGGTATCCGGATCTCGACCTGCCCCAGCCGGAGTTCGCGGAGAACCCGTGGCCGCCGGTGCCTGACTTCCAGGAGAAGGTGCTGGCCTACTTCACCGAAGCCGCCCGGGTCGCGCGGACCTTGACGAGGATCTTCGCCGATGCGCTCGCCGTGGCGGCGGACTTCTTCGACCGCTTCACCGAGGTGTCGATCGACGTGCTGCGGATGAACAACTACGCCCTCCCGCCCGGCGACATCGACCTCGACGGCCACCTGACCGGGATGGGCGAACACACCGACTACGGCATCGTCACGGTGCTGTGGGCCGACCGCGTTCCGGGGCTGCAGGTGCTCGGCGACGACAAGACCTGGCACGACGTCCTGCCCGAGCCGGGTGCGCTGCTGGTGAACCTCGGCGACCTCATGGCGCGGTGGACGAACGAGCGCTGGCTGTCCACGCTGCACCGGGTCAAGCCGCCCGTGGTCGAAGGGCGCATCGAGCGCCGTCGGTCGGCCGCGTTCTTCCACGACGGCAACCCGGCGGCGCTGATCGAGACGATCCCGACCTGTCTGGCCCCCGGCGAGTCGCCGACGTATCCGCCGATCACGGTGGGCGCGCACCTGGCCGCGAAGCTCGGCGGGTCGCGGGCGGGCGTGGTCAACGCGGCCGCCGAGCGCGAGGCGTCCCGGGTCCGCGCGGCCGCGGCCGATCCCGCATGACGGCGGACCCGGGACGCACTGTCCCCCGTTCGTGACCGGCACCCGTGGCGCGTCCGGGGTGGCGAAGCCGTCATCGACAGTGAATGATCGTCGTCGTTGTCGTCGGGGTTGTCGTCAGCGCAGAGAACGAGGTAACGCGATGGTCGAGAACGATCTGGCCGAGCTCAAGGGCATCGGTCCGAAGCACGCGGAGATGCTCAAGAGCATCGGCGTCGACTCCGTCAAGGAACTGCGGCACCGCAACGCCGCGAAGCTCAAGGAAATGATCGAGTCACGGCATGGCAAGGTCGTGGGCCTCTCGGAGAAGAGCGTTCAGACCTGGATTGACGAGGCCAAGGCACACGACAGCTGAGTCGCCGTCGTCCGATCAGACGGCGGTGTAGCCGCCGTCGGCGACCAGCACCGAGCCGGTGATGAAGGAGGCCGCGTCGCTGGCCAGGAACACGACGCTGGGCGCGATCTCCTCCGGCAGCGCGTAGCGCTGCTGCGGCGCGTCCTCGATCCAGTGGCGCCGGAACTCGGGCCGGTCCACCGGCGCCATGTCGGTCTTCACGTAGCCGGGAGCGACGGCGTTGACGCGGATCCCGTACGGCGCCCACTCCACGGCCAACGACTTCGTCAGCTGATGCACGGCCGCTTTCGAGGCGTTGTAGGCGGGCTGCCACTGCGGCCGGTTGACGATGATCCCGGAAATGCTGCCGATGTTGACGATGGATCCCGACATGCGCTCCCGCATGACGGCTCCGACGGCGAGTGAGGTCTTCCACAGCGCACGCACGTTCAGGTCGAACACGTCCGTCCACTGATCGTCGGTCACCTCGAACGACGGCGCGTGGTAGCAGACGCCCGCGTTGTTGACGAGCACGTCGATCGTCCCCAGCGCGGCCACCGCCTGTTCGGTCATCGCCTGGACCTGGTCGTCGCGGGTGATGTCGGCGGTGATGGGCACCAGCTCGTGGCCGAGTTCGCGGACCTCGTCGACGGCGGCCTGGTTCGCCTCGGCGCGGCGGCCGCAGATCGCGACGCGGGCGCCCGCCTGCGCGAGGCCGAGGGCGAACGCCTTGCCGAGGCCCTGGTTGCCTCCGGTGACCAGGGCGGCCTTGCCCTCGAGGCTGAACGGGGAGGGTGTCATGGGTGCACCCTGCCACGTGCCCGCGCGCGACCGGTGGTTTGCGGAGCGGGCGGGGTCAGTGCGTCGCCCGGCGCCCTCCCGGCCGTCCGGGGCCTGCGGGCGGAAGCGGCTGCGGGCGTCCGTTACCAGTGCACATCTCTCGGTCCTCTCACGCTGCAGGCGACCGTGCCCTCGAACCCGATGCATCTGCCTACCCCGTGGCAGGGGCGTGCCGGAAGCGGCCGGCGCGGGCCACACGCAAACTGGACAGGCATTGCGCGGCCTGGACATTCCGCGAAGCTTCCGGTCTCGCCCACGGGCCGAGTAACGTACTACCGTCGCGACTCGACTCAACACAGGGAGTCACCGGGACGGAGGCAGTCGCCATGGCGGTTGCAGAACCACAGCGCTCCAGCTTGGAGACCAGCAACCCCGACCTTGCGCACGACTACCTCCGCGCGACCTACGTCGACCACGACGTCGCGCTCTCCGGGAACCTCGACCACTTCCGGTTCCGCCACCACGTCGCGGGCGACGCCGACTTCTTCGTCGCCCGCTACGAGCACACCATGAACTGTCGCGTCGACACCGAGTCGTTCGGCTACCTGCTGGTCGGACAGATGCTCAGCGGACGGCTGCAGCTGGCCAGCGGCCGGTCCTCGATCAGCCCGGCCACCGGCGACCTGTTCGCGCTCGATCCCGCAGCGCCCATGCGGATCCACTGGGACGACTTCCACGCGGGCCTGCTGCGGCTGGACCTGGGCGTGCTCAACCGGGTCGCGGCCGAGACCACCGGCGGCGTGCTCAAGGGTGCCGTGCAGATCGGGCTGAGCAGGGTGGTCTCGCCCGAGCGGGCCCGCAACTGGCAGGGGCTGATGCGCTACCTCACCCAGCACTACCTGCCCAACGAGCTCGTCTACGGCAGCCCCCTGATCCGCGCGCAGACGATGCGGCTCATCGCGGCCACCGTGCTGGAGACGTTTCCCAACTCGGCCGTCACCGCCGACCCGGCTGGGGCCACCCAGGCCGAGACCAGCGTGCTGCGCAAGGCGGTCGCCTACATCGACGAGCACGCGGGCGAGCCCATCGGCGTCACCGAGATCGCCGCGGCCGCCCGGGTCGGTCCGCGCACCCTGCAGGAGGCGTTCCGCCGCCACCTGGAGACCACCCCCATGGCGTACCTGCGCAAAGTACGTCTGGAGCGCGCCCACGAGGCGCTGCTCGGGGCCGACCCGACCACGGGCACGACGGTGGCGGCGATCGCCAGTCAATGGGGGTTCGCCAACCTCGGGCGGTTCGCGGCCACCTACCGGGAGTGCTACGGCCGCTCGCCGCGCGCGGCCCTGCACTCCGGCTGACGCCGCGGGCTCGCACACACCCCGCGGGGTCCGCACACACTGCGGGACGTGTGTGTGGACCACGCACGGTGTGTGCGAGCGGCGGTCAGCGGCCGGGGGGCGCCAGTCGGTAGACCGCGTCCGCCTGGTCGTCGGACACGTACACGGCGCCGTCCGGGCCGACGACCGCAGCGACCGGCCGTCCCCACCGATCGCCGTCGGAGCCCTGGAAGCCGCCGACGAGGGTGCGCTGGCTGCCCAGCGTGCCGTCGGCCCACGGGAAGTAGGACACCTCCGGCGCACGGGGCGGCATGCGGTTCCACGACCCGTGCACGCCGACCAGCGCTCCGTTGTCGTACGGCGCAGGCAGGCCCTTGGTGAAGCTCATGCCGAGCGGGGCGGAGTGCGCGCCGAAGGTCTGCTCCACCGGCTTGAGGGCGGCGCAGTTGAGCTTCGACCCGTCGGGGTTGGTCTGCACGTCGTTGACGAACGGCGGCGTCGTGTAGTCGTAGGCCGTGCCCGCCGCACCCGGGTCGGTGTCGGGGTCGGGGTTGCAGAACGGCCAGCCGAGGTCGCGGCCCGCGGTGAGCTTGGCCAGTTCCTCGGCGGGGTGGTCGGCCACGTACCCGTCGATCACCTTGCCGAGCGTGGACCCCGAGGCCCCCGCGTAGCCGTTGTCGTGTGGGTACTCGATGTTGTCGCGGTTGTTCACCGCGGTCCATACGGAGCCGTCGGGGGCGATGGCGAGGCCTGTGCCGTTGCGCACCCCCCGCGTGAACACCTGAGGAGCGCCCCCGCCGGGCGGGACCCGCATGATCGTGGCCCGCTGGGGGGTGGCGTCGCGGTCTTCCGCCGAGATGTTGCCGCTGGAACCGATCGAGAAGTACAGCGACTTGTCGGGCCCGACGGCCACGCTCTTCAGCGCGTGCGCGTAGGCGCCGCCCAGCTCAGGGGTCTTCGCGTCCGGCAGACCGTCCGCGACGATCCGGCCGCTGGTCGCCACGCCCCCCGCGTAGGTGTACGCCCGGATCCTGTCGCTTTCGGCGACGTAGAGGGTGCTGCCGTCGAACGCCATCCCGTGGGGCTGGTCGAGCCCTTTGAGCAGCACGGTGGAGGTGGGCGGGCCCGAAGCGCGCGGAGCGAGTCGGACGACTTCGCCCGCCCCGGGACGGGAGACGAGCAACGCACCGTCGGCCGTCCAGGCCTCCAGCCGCGCGCCCTCCACCGACGCCCACAGCGACATCGTCCAGCCCTGCGGGATGAGCACCGTGTGCGGCGCCGAGAACGCGCCCTTGTTGAGGCCATCCGGCACGGCGAGGGTCGCCGGACGCAGCTCGTCCGACGGGGCCGCGGCAGCCGGAGCGGGCGCGGCGGGCGCCTGCTCACCGCTGCAGGCCGCGGCGAGGGCGACAAGGGACGCCGCGACCACTGCGCCGGTACGTCGACCGGTCAATAAGCGCATACCTCATCGTGCCCCGCGCCGGGTGCCGACGCGTTGTGGGGTGTGCTCGCCGAGGCGGGGCTCAGCCGAGCACCTCGACGGCCACAGCCACGGTGGGGAACCGGGGCAGCGTGGCGAGGGCCTGGCGCTCCCGCAGCCCCAGACCGGCCACGACGGCGTCGCAGCCGGTGAGGTGCAGCGTCATCCCGGCCCCCACTGCGCTGTGGCGCGCGTGCCGGAGCAGTTCCAGCGCCCCCGGTTCGACCTGCGTCACGCCCGAGAGGTCGACGAGGATGTGCTGCGTGGTCGTGAAGTTGAGCGTCGCCAGGCGCGCCCGCGCGTCGACGAGGCGGACGACCCGGGTTGCGGTCGAGCGGTCGAGCGTGCCGCTGGCGCGCACCACGTAATAGGCGGGCTCGGCGGCGTCGACCGCCAACGAGCCCCGATGTGCGAGCGTCATCGATCACACCTTCCTGCGGTTGTGGATACTCGTCAGTACCCGAAGCCGTCGAAGATCGAACACGACGCCGCCGACGCGCTCCGCGTCGATCATGCGCCCGCCTGGCGGGGGACATAGGCTCGCGGCTCGTCCTGTCCGTCCGACGTGGAGGTCACGTGCACATTTGGCCTGGCTCGCCCTATCCGCTGGGTGCCACCTTCGACGGCGGAGGCACCAACTTCGCGATCTTCTCGGAGGTCGCCGAACGGATCGAGCTGTGCCTGATCGGCGACGACGGCGCCGAGGAGCGCGTGGTGCTGCCGGAGCGCAACGGGTTGATCTGGCACGGCTACCTCCCCCGCATCCGGCCCGGGACGCGCTACGGGTACCGCGTGCACGGCCCCTACGACCCGCACGCCGGGCTGCGCTGCAACCCGGCCAAGCTGCTCCTCGATCCCTACGCCAAGGCGATCGACGGCGAGTACCGGTGGAACGAGGCGCTGTTCTCCTACCGCTTCGCCGATCCCGGCGCCTTCAACGACACCGACTCCGCGCCGTACGCGATGACGTCGGTGGTGACCAACCCCTACTTCGACTGGCAGGACGACCGTCCGCTACGGATTCCCTACAACGAGACCATCATCTACGAGGCGCACGTGCGCGGTATGACGATGCGCCACCCCGCCGTCCCGCCCGACGTGCAAGGCACCTACGCCGGGCTGGCCCACCCGGCCATGATCAAGCACCTGCGCAGGCTCGGCGTGACCTCGGTCGAGCTGTTGCCGGTCCACCAGTTCGTGAACGACTCGACGCTGCAGGACCGCGGGCTGAGCAACTACTGGGGCTACAACACCATCGGCTTCTTCGCGCCGCACAACGGCTACGCCTGCTTCGGCACCCGCGGCGAGCAGGTGCAGGAGTTCAAGGCGATGGTCCGCACGCTGCACAGGGCGGGCATCGAGGTGATCCTCGACGTCGTCTACAACCACACCGCCGAGGGCAACCACCTCGGCCCGACGCTGTCGTTCCGGGGCATCGACAACAGCGCCTACTACCGCCTCGTCGACGACGACCAGCAGTTCTACTTCGACACCACGGGCACCGGGAACAGCTTGAACGTCCGCAACCACGAGACGCTGCGGCTGATCATGGACTCGCTGCGGTACTGGGTGACCGAGATGCACGTCGACGGGTTCCGCTTCGACCTGGCCTCGTCGCTCGCGCGCGAGTTCCACTCCGTCGACCGGCTCTCCGCGTTCTTCGACCTCGTCAACCAGGACCCGGTCGTGAGTCAGGTCAAGCTGATCGCCGAGCCGTGGGACCTCGGCGAGGGCGGGTACCAGGTCGGCGGGTTCCCGCCGCTGTGGACCGAGTGGAACGGCCGCTACCGCGACACCGTCCGCGACTTCTGGCGCGGCGAGCCCGCCAGCCTGGGCGAGTTCGCGGCGCGGTTCACGGGCTCGTCCGACCTGTACGAGGCGGACAACCGCCGCCCCATCGCCTCGATCAACTTCGTCACCGCGCACGACGGCTTCACCCTCGAGGACCTGGTGTCCTACAACGACAAGCACAACGAGGCCAACGGCGAGGAGAACCGGGACGGCGAGAGCCACAACCGCTCCTGGAACCACGGCGTGGAAGGTCCGACCGACGACGACCAGATCCTCGCTCTGCGCGAGCGGCAGAAGCGCAACATCCTCACCACCCTGCTGTTGTCCCAGGGCGTCCCGATGATCGCCCACGGCGACGAGCTGAGTCGCACCCAGCACGGCAACAACAACGCCTATTGCCAGGACAACGCTCTCACCTGGCTCGACTGGGACCTCGCCCGCGACAACGAGGTGCTCACGGACTACGTCAGCTCGATCGCGGCGCTGCGCACCTGCCACCCGATCTTCCGGCGCCAGCGGTTCTTCCAGGGCAGGCCGATCGTCGGCTCCAACATCAACGACATCGCCTGGCTGCGGCCCGACGGCCAGCACATGACCCCGGAGGACTGGGGCCGCGCCAGCACCACCTCGCTCGGGATCTTCCTCAACGGCCGCGGCATCCCTGACCGCGACGAGCTCGGGGACCCCATCGTCGACGACTCGTTCCTGCTGCTGATCAACGCCCACTACCAGAACGTCACCTTCACGCTTCCGGACTCGAGCTACGGGCAGATCTGGGAGACCGTCGCCGACACCGCCGATCCCCTGCTCGCCCGCAAGAGCCGCCGCCGCGCCCCGAAGCCCGGCGACCGCATCCGCATACTGGCGCGGGCCATGACGGTCCTGCGCTGCCCCGTCGTCTTGGGGTGATCGCCGGTTCAGGCGGATTTCGTGCGTGGATGCACGGAATCCGCCGGACGCGGCGATCTCGGGGCGGCCGGGACCCCCGAGCGGTCACGGCGTCGGCGTCGCGGGTGCCGCCGCCTCCTTGCTGATCGTGATGGCGCTGAACGTGACGCGGGCCCCGTCGTCAGGTCCGCTGGCCTGGGCCGACTCCGCCTGTTGGTAGGCGCCCACCTGGAAGCGGACGTCGGCGCCCGAGAACGGGGCAGGCACCGGCGACGTCGCGGTGGTGGTGTGGCCGCCTGCGTCCAGCGCGAAGGTCAGGCTGCCGTTGCCGTTGTCGCTGATGTGGAACGTGAACGGCGTCGAGAGCGGGACGTCGTCGGCGAGCGGGTAGGTCATCGACGCGTCGCCGGTCTGCGCCTGCTTGACCACGACTTTCACGGCCCCGTCGAAGTAGTGCAGCATCACGTACGGCACCGACTTGAGGTCCCCGGCGCCGTGGATCTGGCCCAGGATGACGTCCGGGTTCTGGGTGGGCAGCTGCGTGACGGTGAGCGAGGCGGTCAGGGTGCGCGGCTGCGTGCCCGCCGGGAAACTGTCCTTGCTGACCAGTTCGGTGCGCGAGTGCGAAGAGTTCGGCGTCGTCGCTCCCCCGACCGGGGCCCAGAACGTGATGCCGCCCTCGGTCTGGGTCAGCCACGGCGGGGAGAGCCGGGCCGGGTTGACGGTGTCGGCGCCGCCCGAGGACGGGTCGGCGACGGGCAGGGTGAGCTGCCACCCGTCCAGTGGCACGGTCACCGAAGGCGCTGACGGCGTTGGCGGCGGCGCGGGCTTGGGCTGGCTGGAGCAGGCCGCAAGGACGAACGCCGCCACGATGATCATGCAGGCGGGTACCCGAAGGCGGTGGGACGTCATCGTGGCCTCCCCGATCGGTGGACGGGCGGCCTCCCCGACCGCGCAGACCCTGGACGGTACGCGGGAAGAGGCCCGGACTGCTGCGGGCGCGGCGGCGCCGAGCGCGGCACGGGCGCGGGCCGGGACGCGGGCGGCGGCACCGGCCGCGGTGTCCCGCGCTCGGCGGCGGCCATGGCAAGCTGCGGCGGATGCGCGGGCGCGTGCGTGTCGGCACGGGGTTCCGCCGCATGCCGCGCAGGGTCCGGGAACAGCCGCAGCGGGCGCCGGGCGGCGAGATCCTCGACCCAGCCGAACGCGAGCACGATCAACGCGACAAGGGCGACCGACGTCAGCGCGGGCACGAGCCCGGCACTGGTGGCCACGCCGAGTCGCGCATCGAGCAGCGGCGCCGCCGCGACCGCGACGGGATAGCTCAGGTAGATCGTCAGCGCGCGGTCGGCGATGATCGTGAGCAGGCCCCCGAGCAGGGGAATCCGGTCCAGCCACGCCATCGCGGGCGAGACGGACAGCGCCACGATCACGACGCCCGCCGAGACCAGCGCCTGGCCGAGCGGCGCGGCGTCGAGGTCGAGATCGCGCGACCGCAGCAACGTCCACGTGACACCCCCCGCAGCGAGCGCCGCGCCGACCAGGACGAGCAGCACAGGATGGAGCTTGCGCAGTGTGCCGTCGCGGTAGGCCATCCCCAGCATCCAGCAGGTGGCGTACGTGCAGAAGTCCAGCAGCGCAGGTCCGGTGCCCCCGCCTGCTGACAGGTTCCACCCGAGGTACGCGTCCAGCGCGACGACGATCAACGGGGCGGTCAGCGCGACCAGCGGCATGCGGCGCAGCGCTTTGCGCATCAGCGGGGTGAGCAGCACGAACCACACAGAGGCCCGGATGAACCACAGCCCGCCGGTGAACGCGGCCGCCGCGGTGCTGCCGGGCGGGTCGAGGAAGGGGAAGATCCAGAAGACGAGGTTGGCCGCGTAGAAGGCGTTCTGGTCGGACTGGGCGGCCCAGCCCTGCCAGAGCATGATCGGCACCGCGACGATGCCGAACGCCCACAGCGGCACCAGCAGCCGACGCAGCCGGTGGCCGATGACGTCGATCTCGTGCGACTGCTGCGTCGAGCGCACCAGCAGGGAGCCTGCGATCCCGAACAGCACACCCCACGCCGGGAACAGGGTGAGGGTGGCAGGCGCCCCGAGCTCCGTCGCGATCACCCTGGCCAGGGCGGCCACCCTGAGCAGGTCGAGCCACCGCTCGCGGCCGGTGGTGGGGACGACGACCGGCGGCGGCGGCTTGGGCGCGGTGCGGGTCGCCTGGAGATTGCGCGCGGTGACGCGCGGCATCGGGATCGTCCGGTCCGGGTCGACGCGGGGTGCACCGACGACCGCAGGGGTGGGCACCATGTTGCCGAACGAGCCGATGCGGTTCATCCGCTGCCAGCGCACCCGCACGCCGCTCACGGCACTCGCGACCGACCGGATGAGCACGGTGTACATCAGCTGGCGGTAGACGATCTGCTGCGCGGGGAAGACCCACAGCACGTCCATGGACTCGCCCTCGACCCGGAAGGCGTACATGGCGCCCAGCAGCTGGACGCCCAGCATCCCCGCCCCGAGCAGCAGGGTGAGCGCGGGGTCGCCGAACAGCAGGCCGAAGAGGAAGAACACGTCGACCAGCGGCGCGGTCAGCGGCAGGAGGATCTGGAAGGCCGCGACGTTGGCCAGGCCCCTCCGGCCGACCTTCCCCGCGGCGCCCCGCTCGCGGACGGCGCGGCGGTGCTTCCACATCGCCTGCATCGTGCCGTAGCTCCAGCGGTAGCGCTGCCGGTACAGCTGCGACATGGTGGCGGGCGCCTCGGTCCAGGCCCGCGCGTGCTCCTCGAAGACCACGCGCCAACCGGCCCTGCCGAGCGCGATCGTGAGGTCGGTGTCCTCGGCGAGGGTGTCGGTGGACAGGCCGCCGACCTCCAACAACGCCTGGCGCCGGAAGGCGCCTGCCGCGCCGGGGATGGTGGCGATCGACCCCGTCTCGTCCTGCACCCGCCGGTCGATGTTGAACCCGACGACGTACTCGATGTGCTGCATGCGGCCGATGAGCTCGTCCCGGTTAGCGATCTTGACGTTGCCCGCGACACCGCCGATCGTGGGGTCCGCGAAGGGCTGGACGAGCAGGCGAACCGTGTCCGGCTCGAAGACCGTGTCGCCGTCGATCATGATGATGAGCTCGTGGTGGGCGTTGCGCACGCCCGTGTTCAGCGCCTTGGGCTTGCCCGAGTTGCGCTGCCGCACGACCCGCAGACGGGGTAGCTGCAGCGACTCGACGAGGTCCGCGGTGCCGTCGCTGGAGCCGTCGTCGACGACGAGCACCTCGAGCGGGTGGTCGTTGGCCAAGATGGACCGGACGGTCGCCTCGATGTTCTTGATCTCGTTGTAGGCGGGCACGATCACGGTCACGGGCTCGACGACGGGCGGGCCCCACCGGAAGCCGGGGCTGCGCCGTCGGCGGGCGTGGCGGCGGGCGAAGTACAGCATGAGCACCAGCCGGATCCCGACGAGCGCGCCCACGACCAGCAGCAGGTAGCTCAGCCACGACACGATGTTGGTGGCCACGGTCAGCGTGGCGACCAGCACGCTGCCGGTGAACCGGTCGTGCGGTGACGCGGTGATCTCGCCGAGGACGTTCTTGGCCGCGCCGGTGACCGTCGTGAACCGGTAGCCCTTGGCCTTCATCGCGGGGATGTACTTGTCGAGCGCGGCCACCGTCTCGGAGCGGTCGCCGCCCGCGTCGTGCATGAGCACGATGGAGCCGGACTCCTCGTCGGGCTTGGGCGTCGCGTTGGCCACGATCGCGGCCACGCCGGGCCGCTGCCAGTCCTCGCCGTCGTCAGTGGTGAAGACGCTGACGTAGCCGTCCTGGCCCGCAGCCAGGACGGTGCCGTAGGCAGGCCCGTCGATCGCGCCTGCGCTGGACGAGTACGGGGGCCGCAACAGGAAGGTGGTGACGCCCGTGGCGCCCGCGATGGCCAGCTGGGTCTCGGCCAGCTCCCGGTCGACCCGCCAGCGCGGCAAGGTCGCGAGGTCCGGGTGCGAGAAGGTGTGCACACCCAGCTCGGAGCCCGCGGCGTGGATGGCCGTGACGAGCTCCGGGTAGCGGGTGACGTTCGCGCCGACCACGAAGAACGTCGCCGTCACGTTGTACTTCTTGAGGACGGCGAGCACCTCGGGGGTCCACTTGGGGTCCGGGCCGTCGTCGAAGGTGAGCGCGATGGTCTTGGCGGGGATGTTGGTGGACGTCACCTGGCCGTGGGACGTGTCGACGATCGGACCGCCGTCCCGGACCGAGGCAGGGACGGTGTCCACGGCCTCGGGGGGCCGCTCGCCCGCTGCGTCGTTGCCGCCCCGGGCGTTCGCGATGCCCGCCACGACGAGCACGAGGACGAACATGCTGATCAGCACGGCCGTCAGCACACGAGACGGGCTGATCCCGAACCCACGCCCTGTCCGTGCCACGCCTCACGCGCCTCCGGGCTGCGCCGCGGGGGCGGAGGTCTTCGCCGGGGCGCTGGTCTTGGAGGCCGAAGCGGAACCGCTCTTGGAGCGCTTGGTCTTCGTGGCGGCGGCCGTCGGGGCGGCCGACGTCGCCAGAGTGGGGCCTGCCGCGGCAGAGGTAACAGGCGTCTGCGCCTGGGTGGGGGCGGGCGCGGCAGGCTTGGGCCGCGCGCTCGGTGCGGGCGCGACCACTGCCGGGGCGCTCGGCTGCAGCGACGGCCGTGCGGGCGTCACCTGGCGCACCGCCGTGGCGTTCTCGGCCTGTTGCGCGCTTGCGGTGGGCCGCGCCGCGGGGGACGCGGTGACGCTGACGAGAACCATCGCCAGGTAGGCCACGCACGAGGCCGCCGCGAGGTATCCGGCGCGCACGAGGAAACGCCGTCGCCGGTCGCCACCACGGGTGAAGACCGGTCTGATGAGCAGGCTCGTCGTGGACCCGTCGTTGTCCTGTGAATTCATCGGCGAACGCAACTGTCCAGTGCTCTTGTCGGCGCTGTCCAGCCTCATACGGACCTTCCGGACGTGTTGCGTCGGCGTCGCGAGTAGCGCGAGCCATGCGGGCGGGGAGCCATGTGCGCCACAGGGGGGATGGCCACAAGGATCGACCGTAGCGCAGCCGTACTCGATCACCCATCGGGGACATCGGCGGAACCGTGAGCGGTCGGTCGCCGTCGGCCATCGGCAGTGCCGAAACGGCGCCCCGCAGCCGCCCGGAATGCCGGCTATCCGCGGCCGCCTGGCGTTTCTCTCGACGCCGTCCGGCCGCGGTGATGCTCCTCCAGCGACGCGCGGAGCACGGCGAGCACGGCGGCCAGCTGATCGAGCTCCGACGCCTCGACGACGCCCTCCACCCGGGCCGCCAACTCGTCCTCCAGCGTCGGCGTCGCCGCCGCGAGCAGCCGGGCCCCCTCCGGCGTGAGCGCGATCAGCGAGGAACGGCGGTCGAGGGGGTTGGCCGAGCGGACGCACCAGCCTGCGGCCTCCAGCCGGTCGACGGCCTTGCTCGCGGCGCCGACGGTGATCGCGACGTCGCTGACGATGTCGTAGACGCGCGTGGTGGTGCGCCGCTGGATGACCTGCATCAGCTCGTACTGCCCCAGCGTCATGCCGTGCGCGGCGCGCATGCGGTCATCGACCGCGTTCCAGAGCCGCGTCTCCACCCGGACGAGGTCGGTGAACAGCGATGTGAGTGGGCTCACTTGTGCTCCATGCATTCCCGGGAAGATAGTTCCTACGAACTCAGTTCCACTGAAGACATCTTCACACACCTGGAGGAGCCCGAGATGACCCAGCAGCAACGCGACGCCGTGGACGCCCTCCTGCGGGACGCCCCCTACAACGGGGACGCCTCGGTGGCGGAGCAGCGTGCGACCTTCGCCGCGCGCCTGACCCAGCCCCTTCCCGCCGACGTCACGGCGACCGAGACGACGCTCGGCGGCCGACCGGCACTCGCACTGGACGTGGCGGGCGTGCGCACCGGGCCGGTCCTGCTCTACCTGCACGGCGGTGGCTACGTCGTGGGCTCGGCGCGCACCGGCGCCCGGCTCGCCGTCGAGCTCGCCCGGCGGGCGGGTGTCCGCGCGGTGTCGCTCGACTACCGCCTCGCCCCCGAGCATCCCTTCCCGGCCGCGGTCGAGGACGGCCTGGCCGCCTACCGCGAGCTGCTCGACACCGGCCTGCGGCCCGGTGAGATCGTCGTCGCGGGTGATTCGGCGGGCGGCGCGCTGGCCGTCGCCACCATGCTGGCCGCGCGGGACAGCGGCCTGCCCCAGCCCGCGGCCGCCGCCGTGCTGTCGCCATGGGTCGACCTCGGGCTGTCCGGCCCGAGCATGCGCACCAAAGACGGCGTGGACCCCCTCTTCACCCGCGACCGGATCGCGGTCTACGCACAGCAGTACCTCGGGGACCGTGACCGCGAGATCCCGCTGGCCAGCCCGCTCTCGGCGGACCTGCGCGGGCTGCCGCCCCTGTTGGTGCAGGTCGGGGCGAACGAGGTGCTGCTCGACGACGCCGTGCGGCTCGCGGGGCGCGCGGGCGCCGTCGACGTCGCCGTCACCCTCGAGGTCTGGCCGGGCGTACCGCACGTCTTCCAGAACTTCACCGGGCTGCTCGACGACGCCGACGCCGCCCTCGACCGGGCAGGCCGGTTCCTCGCCCAGCACCTGCAGGTGCCGGTGGGCAGTCCACGCGGGTAGGACCGGCGGCGCGGGGGACGCTCAGCGCAGGCTGATCCGGCCGGTCCCCGCGCGGACGCTGCCGATCACCGCCGCGGGCGGCCCGAGCCGCGCGACCGCCGCCGACGCCCGGTCCGGGGCGGCGCCGAAAAGCAGCCCCCCGGACGTCTGGGCGTCGGCGAGCAGCAGCACGTCGAGCTCGCCATACGCGCCTGCGTCGAGCGTCGGCAGGACCCAGTCCCGGTTGCGCAGCGAGCCGCCGGGCACGATCCCCGCCTCGGCCAGCGCGCGCACGTCCCGCGGGACCGGCACGGCCGCGACGTCGATCTCCGCGTCGACGTGCGACGCCGCCGCCATCTTCGCCAGATGCCCCAACAACCCGAACCCGGTGACATCCGTGGCGCCCGTGGCGCCCGCCGCCACCGCGGCCCGCGCGGCCGCCGCGTTGCTCGCCGTCATCGACGCCACGGCCGCGGCCAGCACCTCGGGCGACGCTTTGCCGCGCTTGATCGCCGTCGTCGCGACGCCGACGCCGAGCGCCTTCGTCAGTACGAGCGCGTCGCCGTCACGGAGCCCGGAGTTGGTGAGGATGCGGTCCGGCGCCACCTCGCCGACGACGGCCAGCCCGTACTTGGGCTCCGGATCGTCGACGCTGTGGCCGCCGACGATCACGAAACCGTCCGCCGCACCGATGTCCGCTCCGCCTGCGAGCACGTCGCCCAGCATCGAGAGCGGCAGCTCGTCGCGCGGCCACGCCACCAGGTTCAGCGCGAAGAGCGGTCGCCCGCCCATCGCGTACACGTCCGAGACCGCGTTCTGTGCCGCGATCCGACCCCACGTGCGGGGGTCGTCGACGACAGGGGTCAGGAAGTCGGTGGTCACCACCAGTGCGCGCGCAGCGTCCAGCCGCCAGACGGCCGCGTCGTCACCGGTTTCGGTGCCGACGAGGAGGTCCGGATGGCGGGGCGGGGTCAGCGTGCGCAGAACCTGCGCGAGCTCGCCGGGGGCGAGCTTGCACGCTCAACCGGCGCCGTGGCTGAACTGCGTGAGGCGGCGGGCCGGGACGGACTCGGACATGCCGACACCCTATGACCGGGGTCCGTACGATTCACGGGGTGACCACGGTGGATCCCCGCAGGGGTGTGCCTCGCACGGACGCGGTGCTGGGCGACCCCCGGCTGGCCGACGCCGCCGCGCGGCTGGGCCGCGAGCGGGTGAAGTCGGTGGTCGTCGCGGCTCAACAGGCGGTGCGCGAGGGCAGGCTGGCCCCCGCGGAGGTCGTCGGGGCGGCACTGGACGCGCTGCCCGCGACCGCCACAACGCTGCGGCCCGTCCTCAACGCCACCGGTGTGCTGCTGCACACCAACCTCGGACGGGCACCGCTGTCCGACGCAGCCCGCGCGGCGCTGGCGGTCGCCGCGGGCACCTGCGACGTGGAGCTGGACCTCGCCACCGGCGAGCGCGGCCCGCGTGGTGCGGGCGCGCTCGCCGCGTTGCTCGCCGAAGTGCCCGCCGCCGCGGCCGCCTACGTGGCCAACAACGGCGCCGCCGCGCTCGCGCTCGTCGCGATGGTGCTGGCGGGGGGCGCTTCGCGGGAGCTCGTCATCGCGCGGGGCGAGCTGGTGGAGATCGGCGACGGCTTCCGCATCCCGGACCTGCTGGAAGCCACCGGGGCGCGGCTGCGGGAGGTGGGCACCACCAACCGGGTCCGCCGCGCCGACTACGCCGCGGCGATCGGCGAGGACACGGCGTTCGTGCTCAAGGTGCACCCGTCGAACTTCGTCGTGAGCGGCTTCACCAGCGCCTGCGAGGTCGACGAGCTCGCCGACCTCGGCGTCCCGCTCGTCGTCGACATCGGGTCCGGCCTGCTCGCGCCACACCCGCTCCTACCCGACGAACCCGACGCCGCGACCGCGTTGGCCAAGGGCGCCACCCTCGTGACGGCCTCCGGTGACAAGCTGCTCGGCGGACCGCAGGCCGGGCTGGTCCTCGGGGCCCACGGCGCGGGCGCCGAGGCGGTCGCGCGGATCCGACGCCATCCCCTCGCCCGCGCGCTGCGGGTGGACAAGCTGACGCTCGCCGCGCTGGAGGCCACGCTGCGCGGGCCGCGGCCGCCGGTGCGCCGCTTCCTCGACGCCGACCCGGCCGACCTGCGCCGACGGGCGGAGCGCCTGGCCGCGGCCCTGGCCGACACCGGCGCGGAGGCGGTCGACTCGGCCGCAAGGGTCGGTGGCGGCGGCGCGCCGGGCGTGGTCCTGCCCAGCGCCGCGCTCGCCCTGCCGGAGCGGTACGCGGCGGCGTTGCGGACGGGCGACCCGGCCGTACTGTCCCGCGTCGAGCGCGGCCGCTGCCTACTCGACCTGCGCGCGATCGCCCCGGAGCACGACGAGGCGCTCGCCGCCGCCGTCCGCGCATGCACGTCCTAGCCACCGCCGGGCACGTCGACCACGGGAAGTCGACGCTGGTCAGGGCGCTGACCGGGATGGAGCCCGACCGTTACGCCGAGGAACGGCGCCGCGGCATGACGATCGACCTCGGGTTCGCCTGGACGAGCCTGCCCACCGGCCCGGTCGCGTTCGTCGACGTCCCGGGCCACGAGCGCTTCGTCACCACCATGCTCGCGGGCGTCGGCCCCGTGCCCGCCGTGCTGCTCGTCGTGGCCGCCGACGAGGGCTGGATGCCGCAGACCGGCGAACACGTCGACGCGCTGGCCGCCCTCGGGGTGGGCCACGGCCTGCTCGTCGTCAGCCGCAGCGACCTCATGGAGCCGGAGTTGGCGCTGGAGGAGGCGCGCGAGCGGCTCGCCGACACCCCGTTGGCGGGGATACCGGACGTCGCGGTCTCGGCCGCGACGGGCGCCGGGATGGACGAGCTGCGGCGCGCGCTGGACGCCCTCGTGACCGGGCTGCCCCCGGCCGACGAGGCGGCCGACGTGCGGCTCTGGGTGGACCGCGCGTTCACGATCCGCGGCGCGGGCACCGTCGTCACCGGCACGCTCGGCGCGGGCCGCCTGCGCATGGACGACGAGCTGGAGCTGGCCACCGCGACCGGATCCCGGCGGGTCACGGTGCGCGGCCTGCAGAGCCTCGGCGCGCCGGTCGGCGAGGCGCGCGGGGTGGCGCGGGTCGCGGTCAACCTGCGTGGCGTCCCCCGCGAGGCGGTGGCCCGCGGTGACGCCATGCTCGCCCCGGGCGCGTGGCTCGCCGTCACGACCCTCGACGGACGGCTCTGCGCTGTCCGCGGCGAAGCGATCGACGCGCAGAGGCTGCCACAGGAGCTGACGCTGCACATCGGGTCGGTGGCCACGCCGGTGCGCGTGCGCCCGCTGGGCGCCGACACCGTCCGGCTGCGGCTGGGCCGACCGTTGCCGCTGCGGATCGGCGACCGCGCGGTGCTGCGCGACCCCGGCCGTCGACAGGTGGCGGCGGGCCTGACCGTCCTCGATGTGGCGCCCCCTGAGCTGCGACGACGCGGCGCCGCGGCCGCGAGGGCGGCCGTAGTGGCGGACATGGCAGGTGCGCCGGACGCCGCCGCCGAGCTGAGCCGCCGCGGTGTCGTCCGAAGGGCCGAGCTGCAGGCCATGGGCGTCCCGGCGGCCGACCTCGACGCCCTCGGACCGGCCACGGCGGGGTGGCTGCTCGCCCGCGACGCCGCAGCCGTGCGAGCAGGCGCGCTCGCCGCCGCGCTCGCCGCGCACGACGCCGCCGACCCGGTCGACCCCGGCCTGCCGGTCGAGGCGGCCCGCAGGGCGGCGGAGCTGCCCGACGCCCGACTGATCGAACCGATGCTGCGGATCGCGGGCCGGGCCGACCTCGTGGTGCGCGAAGGGCGCGTCGGCACGGTCGAGCAGAAGGGGGCACCGGCGGAGCTGCGCGCCGCCCTCGACGCCCTACTCGCCGACCTGCACGCCGACCCGTTCGCCGCACCGGACGCCGGGCGCCTCGCCGACCTGGGGCTGGGCCAACGGGAGATCGCGGCGCTGGTGCGGGCGGGCGAGCTGCTGCGCGTCGCGGACGGCGTCGTGCTGCTCCCCGACGCCGACAAGCTCGCCGTGGAGGTCCTCGCCGGGCTTGGTCCCGAGTTCACCCTGAGCGAGGCCCGCCAGGCGCTGCGCACCTCCCGTCGGGTCGCGGTGCCGCTGCTGGAGCTGCTGGCGCGCACCGGCCGCACCGCCCGCACCGCCGACGGCGGCCACCGCCTGGTGTAGCTCGCCGGCACACACCGGGCGGGCGCGCACACACCGCGTGGGGCCCGCACACACGTCCCGCAATGTGTGCGGACCGCGCCCGGTGTGTGTGAGCGCGCACGCCGTGGTGTGCGGCCCTACGCGACCGGCCAGGTCGCGGCCAGCGCGCTGACCGCCGCGGTGTGGGCGCGCAGCGCCGCGGCCGGGTCGGCCGCGCGGCCCATGGCCAGACCGACCAGGAACGCCGTGACCGGTGCGGCCGGGCGGCTCACCCCGTGCGCCACGTCGGCGGTCAGGTCGAGGACGACGTCGATCAGCTCGGCGTCGTCGACCAACCCTTCGATGCCGAGCATCCGCGCGATGGCGGTGACCCACTCCTGGATGTCCGGCTTCGGGTCGCCCATCCCCGGAACCTACCGGGTTACCGTGGCCCGATGACGGCAACCACCACCGCAGAGGCCGAACGGGCCCGGCTCCTCGCCGAGGCCGAGGACAAGGCCGAGGCGCTGTTCGCCGCGGTCACGCAGCGGGGTCTGGTGGCGCCGGGCCGACGCGAGTCGGACGTCAGCGACGCCGTCCGGGATCTGGGCGCCGAGCTGTTCGGCACGAAGCGGCACTGGCACAAGCGGGTCGTCCGCTCCGGCCCGAACACGCTGCAGCCCTACCGCGAGAACCCGCCGGACCGGACCATCGGCGCCGACGACATCGTCTTCCTCGACTTCGGCCCGATCTTCGCGGAGTGGGAGGCCGACTTCGGCCGCACCTACGTGCTCGGCGACGACCGCGTCAAGCACCGCCTCGCTGCCGACCTCCCGCGCGTCTTCGACGGCGGGAGGGCCTACTTCAACACCCACCCCGACGTCACGGGCGCTGAGCTGTACGCGCACGTCGTCGGCCTGGCCGAAGCCGCGGGCTGGGCGTTCGGCGGCCCGCACAGCGGCCACCTCGTCGGCGAGTTCCCACACGAGACGATCGACGGCGACAAGATCGACAGCTACATCGCCCCGGGCAGCGACGGCCCGATGCGCCGCACCGACCGGGCAGGCCACCGGTGCCACTGGATCCTCGAGGTGCACCTCGTCGACCGCGAGCGCGAGATCGGCGGGTTCTTCGAGCAGCTGCTCACCGTGCGGCGCCCGGGCAGTCCGGCGTGACCGCCAGGATCGCGATCGTCACCGGGGCCGCGCAGGGCATCGGCCGGGCCATCGCGGAGCGGCTGGCGGCGGACGGCGCGACCGTCGTCGTGGCCGACGTCAACGAGGCAGGCGCGAAGGAGGCCGCCGACGCGGTCGGCGGGCTGGGCGTCCGCACCGACGTCACCTCGCGGGAGTCGGTCGCGGCCATGGTCGAGCAGGTCCACGGCCGTTTCGGGCAGCTCGACGTGCTCGTCAACAACGCAGGCTGGGACAAGGTCGGCCCGTTCGTCGACTCCGACCCCGACGACTGGGACCGGGTCATCCGGATCAACCTCTACGGCGTGCTCAACACCTGCCACGCGGTGCTCCCGATCCTGGCCGCGCAGGGGCACGGCACGGTGGTCAACCTCGCATCGGACGCGGGCCGGGTGGGCTCGTCGGGCGAGGCGGTCTACGCCGCGGCCAAGGGCGGGGTGATCGCATTCACGAAGACGATCGCCCGGGAGCTGGCCAAGCGGCAGGTGACGGCGAACTGCGTCTGCCCAGGGCCCACCGACACGCCGCTGCTCGCCTCGATCTCCGCGGACAACCCGCGGCTGCGCGAGTCGCTGGCCAGGGCCATCCCGCTGCGCCGGATCGGCAGGCCCGACGACCTGGCGGGCGTGGTGGCGTTCCTCGCGTCCGCTGACGCCGCCTACATGACCGGGCAGACCCTGAGCGTCAGCGGCGGGCTGACGATGAGCTGACCGCCACGACCCTTCCCTCCAGCAGGTCGCCCAGCTCGGCGGCCGACGCCTGGACCTCGGCGAGATCGGCGGCCAGCATGTCGGCCCGCTGCGCTTGCGCCACGATCAGCGCGGCCTCCTCCGCCACTGCCGCGAGATGCTCGACCGTGCCGAGCCGGGCGCACACGCCGAGCATCCGCAACAGTGCCTGTGCGACGGTGGGCTCTGCTGCGCCGTAGCGGCGTATCAGCCCGCAGCCCAGCGATAGGTGCTCGGCGAAAGTCCGCTGGGGTACGACGACGACGGTGTCGCCCGACCGCGCAACGCGGTCGCCGTCCGGTGTCGCCGCCAGCGCGGAGAAGACGACACCGAGGTGCTCGGTGGCCTGCACCGCGGTGTACGGGTCGTTGATGCCGGGCGAGAGCGCCTTGCACGCGATGTCGACGAGCTGGCGGACGCCCAGGCCGGGGTCCTGCTCGAACGTGCGCTCCCACCCCATCCGGACGCAGGCGTCGACCACCCGGGCGGCCTCGGCAGGTGCAGGCCCCGCCCCGTCGCCGGTGGCCGTCCAGACCGTGGCGAGCGGGGTGCCTGCCACAACGTGCTCCCCTGTCCCTTGCACCAGGGACACCCCGGCGAGACCCGCCCGCGCCGCACGCGCGGCAAGGTGTGCGGCATCGACGGTCTGGACGTACCCCGATCGCAAAGCCGGGACGAGGACCGCCCACGGGGGCGGCGGGGGCGCCACGGCGGTGTCGGTCGGGATGACCTCGAGGGTCGCGGACTCGGCCACGCGCATGATCCGGTCGACCTGGATGGAGTGGGCGAGGTGGTCGGCGAAGTAGACGAGCAGCGCAAGGCTGACGAACAGCAGGACGATCGCGACCGAGACCGCGAGGCGCGGGTAGTTCTCGGTGCGGCTGCCCGCCGTCACACCGACGGTGAACAGGCCGGCCGCGCTGTAGACGAACGTCCCCACGAACACGCTGAGCACCAGCTGGTTGGGCCGGTCACGGAGAAAGTTGCGCAGCAGGCGCGGGGAGAACTGGGTCGAGGAGAGCTGCAGCGCCACGACCGCGAGACCCAGGAGCAGCGCGATGACCGTCACCATCGTGCTCGAGATGCCGATCAGGAGCGAGCGGGCGTCGTCAGCCGTGCCTTGGAAGTCGAACGGTGAGTTCGCCTCAGAAGGCAGCAGTGACAGCACCATCCCCGCGACGAGCGCCACCACCGCCACCACCGTCGGCAGCGCCCACAGCGAACCGCGCACGTACTCCGCCACCGCGTCCCGTCGCACCACGACACCAGACTCCCAGCGCGCGCAAGCCCCCGGCGCTGCCTGCCCGCCGCCACCGGGTGGCTGGGCTCACGGGCGCGTCCAGGGCTCGTGCGCGGAAACCGACGCCAGAACAACGTTATCCGCGCACGGCCGGTGGCTCGGTATCGCCTGCGAAACATCGCGCTGATTGACTCATGTCTGTGGACTTGCACACCGTCTCGGAGGTGGTCGACCCGCGCGCGCCGTGGCGGGAAGGCGACGCCTGGCTCGGCGGCGGCACCTGGCTGTTCTCCGAGCCCCAGCCGCACGTGACCCGCCTGCGCGACCTCGGCATGACCCGCTGGGAGCCCCTCGTCGAGCACGCCGACGGGAGCGTGGAGCTGGCCGCGACGTGCACGGTCGCGCAGCTGGCACGCCATCCGCTCGCGCTGGTCAAGCAGTGTTGCCAGGCGTTCCTGGCCTCGTTCAAGATCTGGAACGTGGCGACGGTCGGCGGCAACCTCTGCGCGGGCCTCCCCGCGGGTCCGCTGATCTCCCTGACCGCCGCGCTCGACGGCCGCTGCCTACTCGTCGACCCCGACGGCGGCGAGCGGACGCTCAGCGTGCCGGAGCTCATCGTGGGAGCGGGGCGTACCGCACTGCGGCCGGGTGAGCTGCTGCGCTCGATCACCCTGCCCGCCGACGCGCTGAGCAGGCGACACGCCATGCGCCGCGCGTCGCTCTACCCGCTGGCGCGGTCGGCGGCGCTGGTGATCGGCACCCGCGGCGCCGACGACGTCGTCCGGCTGACGGTCACGGCGTCCACCCAGCGGCCGCACGTCGTGGCGATCGGCCAGGACACGGACGTGGACGCGGCGATCGAGGAGGTCGTCGCCGCGGAGGGCTGGTACGACGACATCCACGGCGACCCGCAGTGGCGGCGGCACATGACCCTCCGCTTCGCGGAGGAGATCCGGCAGGAGCTGACATCGTGAACTACCACGTCACCGTCAACGGCGTCGAAGCCACGCAGCCGCCCCGCCCCGGTCAATGTCTGCGCACCTATCTACGGGAACGGGGCTGCTTCGGGGTCAAGAAGGGCTGCGACACGGGCGACTGCGGCGCCTGCACCGTGCACGTCGACGGGGTGCCCGTGCACAGCTGCCTCTACCCCGCCGTCCGCGCCGACGGCGCCGCGGTGACCACCGTCGAAGGCCTCGCCGCGACCGTCCCCGGCGACGGGCTGCACCCGGTCCAGCAGCGCTTCCTCGACGCCCAGGGCTTCCAGTGCGGGTTCTGCACGGCGGGCTTCGTCATGACGACCGCGGCGCTCGACGAGGAGCAGCTCACCGACCTGCCGAGGTCGTTCAAGGGGAACCTGTGCCGGTGCACCGGCTACCGGGCCATCGAGGACGCGGTGCGGGGCGAGCGCCACGTCGAGCGGCCCGCGGCCGGACGGGGCGTGGGCGCGAACCTGCCCGCCCCGGCCGGCCCGGACGTCGTCACCGGCGCCGCCCGCTACACCTTCGACGTCGACGTGCCCGACGTGCTGCACCTCAAGCTCGTCCGGTCGCCGCACGCCCACGCGCGGGTGGTCGACATCGACGCCACCGAGGCGCTGCGGGTACCCGGCGTGCACGCCGTGCTCACCCATGCCGACGCCCCGGAACGGCTGTACTCGACCGCCCGGCACGAGCATTCCGAAGAAGACCCCTTCGACACCCGGCTGCTCGACGACGTCGTGCGGCACGTCGGGCAGCGGGTCGCGGCCGTCGTCGCCGACACCGAGGCGGCCGCGGAGGAGGGCTGCCGACGGGTGCGGGTCTGCTACGACGTGCTGCCCGCGGTCACCGACGCGGCGGCGGCGCTGCGCCCCGACGCGCCGCGGGTGCACGAGCACGGCAACGTGGCGGACGAGGTGCACGGCGAGGTCGGCGACGTCGAACGCGGGCTCGCCGAGGCCGACGCCGTCTACGAGAACACCTTCCACACCGCGCGGGTGCAGCACGCCGCGCTGGAGACCCACGGCGCGGTGGGGTGGCTCGACCACGAAGGGCGGCTGATCGTCCGCACCTCCAGCCAGACGCCCTTCCTCACCCGGCGGGCGCTCTGCGAGGTGTTCGACCTGCCGCAGGACGCCGTCCGGGTCCTCACCGGCCGGGTCGGGGGCGGCTTCGGCGGCAAGCAGGAGATGCTGGTCGAGGACGTCGTGGCGCTCGCCGTGCTGCGGCTGCGACGTCCGGTGCGGCTGGAGTTCACCCGCAGTGAGCAGTTCACCGGGGCCACGACGCGGCACCCGTTCACGATCACCGTGCGGGCGGGCGCCAGGCGTGACGGCACCCTGACGGCGTTGGCGGTCGAGGCGGTGTCGAACACCGGCGCCTACGGCAACCACGCGGGCGGCGTGCTCCACCACTCCCTCAGCGAGTCGATCTCGCTGTACCGGTGTCCGAACAAGAAGGCGGACGGGTACGCGGTCTACACCAACACCGTCCCCGCCGGGGCGTTCCGCGGCTACGGCCTGGGCCAGGTGAGCCACGCGGTCGAGTCCGCGCTCGATGAGCTCGCCCGCCGCCTCGACCTCGATCCGCTCGCGCTGCGGGAGCAGAACGTGATCAGGGCGGGCGAGGAGATGGTGGAGCCGGGGGGCCACGCGGCGGACCTGCACATCGGCAGCTACGGCCTGCAGGCCTGCATCGACGTGGTCAAGGCGGCCCGCGCCCAGCCCACGCCGCCCGCGCCGCCGGGCTGGCTGACCGGGGAGGGCTGTGCGCTGTCGATGATCGCCACCGGGCCGCCGGGCGGCCACATCGCCGACGCCACCGCCACGCTGGTCGCGGACGGCACGGTCGAGCTCGCCGTCGGCACCGCCGAGTTCGGCAACGGCACCACGACGGTCCACCGCCAGCTCGCCGCCGACGCGCTGGGCACGACGCCCGAGCGGATCACCGTCCGGCAGTCCGACACCGACCTCGTCGGGCACGACACGGGCGCGTTCGCGTCAGCGGGCAGCGTCGTCGCGGGCGCGGCGGTGTTGCGCGCCGCCCAGGCGCTCGCGGGCGACCTGGTCAAACGGGCGGCGGCGCACCTGGACGCCGACCCGGCGGCGTGCACCCTCACGCCCGACGCCGTCGTCGTGAACGGGCACCGCCTCCCGCTGCCGGAGCTGCACACGGCGGAGGGCGACGTCGTGGGCCACGGCTTCCACAGCGGCACCCCGCGCTCCGTGGCGTTCAACGTGCAGTGGTTCCGGATCGCCGTCGACCCGGACACCGGCGAGCTCGTCATCCTGCGCAGCGTCCACGCCGCCGACGCCGGTCGGGTGCTCAACCCGATGCAGTGCCGAGGACAGGTGGAGGGCGGCGTCGTGCAGGCGCTGGGGGCGGCGACGAGCGAGGAGGTGGTCGTCGACGCGGCAGGCGAGGTCACGACGACCGCCTTCCGCACCTATCACATCCCGACGTTCGCCGACGCCCCCCGCACGGAGGTGCACTTCGTCGACACCCACGACACGATCGGCCCGCTGGGGGCCAAGTCGATGAGCGAGAGCCCGTTCAACCCGGTGGCTCCCGCGCTGGCCAACGCCCTGCGCGACGCGACCGGGGTCCGGTTCACCGACCTCCCCCTGCGCCGCGACCGGATCTGGCGGAGGCTGACCCTGGGCCCGAGCGACCCCGCCTGAGCGCCGCCGCCCGGTCACACACACCGTGCGGGGTCCACGCACAAGGCCCGCAATGTGCGCGGGCCACCGACGGTGTGTGCCGGGTGGGTCAGAGGAAGCCCGCCGCGTTGTCCCATACGCCCTCGGCGGGCGGCACGTCGTCGCGCGTGACCGTCGCCTCGATCAGCCCGTAGGGCCGGTCGGCGGCGTACCAGACCTCGTTGGGGTTATCCAGGCCCCATTCCGAGAGGTCGACGAGGAAGTGGTGCTTGTTCGGCATCGAGAAGCGGATCTCCGCGATGCCGGGGTGCGCCGTGAGCACCGCCTCCCCCATGCCGTAGAGGGTCTGCTGCAACGACAGGCTGTGGATCTCCGCGAAGCGGTCCAGCAGGATGCTCCGCACGTCCGCGTAGCTCTTGTCCCAGTCGACGTCGGTGGACAGGTGGCGCCACCGCGCCGACACCGCGGTGGCCAGGATGCGGTCGTCCGTCTCGACCAGCGACGTGTAGGCCACCTCCGGGAAGCCGTGGAACTCGCTCCCCGTGCTCTTGAGGACCGTGAGCCCGGTCAGGCCGGACAGCACGACCTCCTCAGCGCCCCGTTTGACGACGATCGCCGTGCGCGTCTCGCCGCCGTCGCGGACGAACGCGTGGTCGTGCGGGCGGCCGTCGGCGGTCGGGATCCGGTTCCAGCCGTGCTGGAGCACCTCCTGGCGGGCGCCCTCGACGAACTCGAAACCGTCGACGAAGTGGCGTGCCATCCGCAGCCCGAACGCCTCGGCCGAACCGACCCCGCCCTGCCGGGCCAACGCGTAGACCGTGTTCTTCTGCGTGTCCGTGGCGATGATCTTGTCGTTGGCGCCGGTGAGGTGGGTGTCGCGGGTGAAGTCACCGAAAAGCTGGCTGGTGACGGTGACGTCGGTGATGTGGTGCACCGCGCTGCTGCGATCGACGTGCACCATGCGCACCTCGGCCTTGCCGTACTGGTTGCCGCCGAGCCTGATCCCCATGGCCAACCTCCTTGTCCCGGGTCGAGCCTGCTCCGGTCGTGCTGCCTGCTTGTTACGGCGGCGCAACAGAAAACCGGGAGACTGCACCGGTGATCGTCATCGACGGATGCCATGTTGCCACGGTCGACGCCTCCGGCACCGAGTACGCGGGTGGCCACATCGTCCTCGACGAAGGGCGGATCGCCGCGGTCGGCGCAGGCCCCGCGCCGGACGTGCCGCCGGGTGCGGAGCGCATCGACGGCGCGGGCCTGCTCGTGACCCCTGGGCTGGTCAACGTCCACCACCACCTCTACCAGTGGATCACCAGGGGTTACGCCACCGACGACACGCTCTTCGGCTGGCTGACCACGCTCTACCCGATCTGGGCCCGCCTCGACGAGCAGCTCCTGCACGACTCGGCGGCCGCGAACCTCGCCTGGATGGCCCTCACCGGCTGCACCACCAGCAGCGACCACAACTACGTCTTCCCGCAACGCGGCGGCGACCTGCTCGAGGCGGAGATCACCGCGGCCGGGTTGGTCGGGGTGCGGTTCCACCCGAGCCGCGGCTCGATGAACCTCGGCGCCTCGGCGGGCGGCCTGCCGCCGGACTCGCTGGTGGAGGACCACGACGCCATCCTCGCCGCCAGCGAAGCCGCGATCTCCCGCTGGCACGATCCGAAGCCCGACGCGATGGTCCGGATCGCCGTGGCGCCCTGCTCGCCGTTCTCGGTGACGGGCGAGCTGATGCGCGACTCCGCCGAGCTGGCCCGCCGCGCGGGGGTGCGACTGCACACCCACCTGGCGGAGACCGTCGACGAGGAGGACTTCTGCGTCTCCACCTTCGGTCGCACCCCTGCCGAGTACGTCGAGGACCTCGGCTGGTTGGGCGAGGACGTGTGGCTTGCGCACTGCGTGCACCTGTCCGACGACGCGATCGCCAGGTTGGCGGCCACCGGAACGGGTGTGGCGCACTGCCCGACGTCCAACGGGCGGCTGGGCTCGGGCATCGCGCGGGTGCGCGACCTGCTCGACGCGGGCGTGCCCGTCGGGCTCGGGGTCGACGGCTCGGCGTCCAACGAGTCCGGCCGGATGGTCGACGAGCTGCACCAGGCGCTGCTCGCGGCCCGGTTCCGCGGCGGCCCGCTGGCGCTCACGGCCCGGCAGAGCCTTTCGGCGGCCACGGTCGGCGGCGCGCGGTGCCTCGGCCGCGACGGCGAGCTCGGGACGTTGGAGGTGGGCAAGCTGGCCGACGTGGCCGTGTGGCGGGTCGACGGGCTCGCCGGAAGCGGGATCACCGACCCCGTCTGCACGCTGGTCTTCGGCGCGCCCGCTCTCGAACACCTCTTCGTCGGCGGCAACGCCGTCGTCAGCCGGGGTGAGCTGCGCACGGCCGACGCGGAGGGGCTGGCCGCCGCGGCCGGACGGGCCGCAGCCCGCATCGCCGCGGGCGCGTGACCTACTCGACACCCTGTGCGACACACCAACGCCACGAATTCGGCGCATAGCGGTAACACGGGCCTGCAAGCGTTTACCCGACGTTCGAAGAACGGAGGAAGCGCATGACGACTACCGACGACATCGAGAAGCCGGACAAGCCTGCCGTCCATCCCGTGGACCAGGTGCTGCCCGTGCCCCGACTCGTGGTGCTCGGGCTGCAGCACCTGTTCATCATGTACGCGGGCGCGGTCGCCGTGCCGCTGATCGTCGGACCGGCGGTGGGGCTCGACGGGTCCGACATCGCCATCCTGGTCAGCGCCGACCTGCTGGTCTCCGGCATCGCGTCGATCATCCAGTCGGTCGGCATCGGCAAGATCATGGGCGTGCGGCTGCCGGTGGTCGCGGGAGCGACCTTCACGGTGCTCAACCCGATGATCATCATCGCCAACCAGTACGGCGGCCGCGACGGCCTGCCCTACGTCTACGGCGCGCTGATCATCTCCGGCGTCTTCGGCCTGCTGATCGCGAAACCGTTCTCGATGGTGTTGCGGTTCTTCCCGCCGCTCGTCACCGGCACGGTGATCATGATGATCGGGCTGTCGCTGATCGGCGCGGACATCGGCCTGATCGCGGGCGACAAGGGCGAGTTCACCGCGAAGATCCCCGTGCTGGACGCGGCGGGCAACCCGGTGATCCAGGACGGTCAGGTCGTGACCCAGATGAACCCCGCCTCGGGGCAGGTCTCGCACATCGTGCTCGCCGCCGTCGTGATCCTGCTGATCGTGCTGATCTCGCGCTTCTTCCAGGGCTTCATCGGCCAGACCGCCGTGCTCATCTCGATCATCATCGGCACCCTGATCGCGTGGCCGATGGGGCTGGTCGACTTCTCCTCCGTGGCACAGTCCGGCTGGATCGGGATCTCGGCGCCCTTCCACTTCGGGCCGCCCAAGTTCGCCGCCGCCGCGATCATCTCGATGTGCATCGTCGTGCTCGTGACCTACACGGAGTCGACGGCCGACATGCTGGCCGTCGCCGAGATGTGCGACCGGCCGCTGTCCCCGAGCGATCTCGCCCGCGGCCTGGCCACCGACGGCTTCTCCGCGCTGCTGGCGGGCTTCATGAACTCCTTCCCCGACACCGCGTACGCCGAGAACGTCGGCCTGATCAGCATGACCGGGGTCAGGAGCCGCTGGGTCGTGACGGTCTGTGGGGCGTTCCTGCTCATACTGGGCGTCATCCCGAAGGTGGGGGCGGTGGTCGCGTCGCTGCCCGGCCCGGTGATCGGCGGTGCGGCCACCGTGATGTTCGCGATGGTCACCGCGGTCGGCATCCAGACGCTGCACAAGGTGAACTTCGGCGGCCCCAACAACCACAACCTGCTGATCGTCGCGGTCTCGCTGTCGTTCGGGCTGATCCCGACCATCCAGCCCGCCTTCTACCAGCAGTTCCCCGCCGACTTCCAGGTGATCTTCGGGTCGAGCATCACGTCGACGGTGATCGTGGTCTTCGTCCTCAACCTCGTCTTCAACCACTGGTGGCCGAACCTGCCGCGCCGCCAGGGCGCCGTCGAGCGGGCCATCGAGCACGGCGCCGTGGCCCCGGCCACCACCGAAGAGCAGAAGGCCGAGGTCGAGTCGGGGCGCTGAGCGCCCGCGCACACAGGGAGCGCACGGGCGGTGAGGTCCTGTCCGCCCGGTTGTAACGGCGGCACAACCGGGCGGTAACCGGCACTGGTGACGCTGGTCGGCAATGGCGGAGGTCACGCAGTCCCACTGCCCGTACTGCTCGTTGCAGTGCGGCATCGAGCTGACCGCCCGCGCGGACGGCGTGCTCGATCTCGCAGGCCGCGAGGACTTCCCGGTCAACCGCGGCGGGCTGTGCATCAAGGGTGCAGGCGCCGCCGAGCTCATCGCGCACCCCGACCGGCTCACGACGCCGCTGGCCCGCGACCGGCGGTCCGCGTCCTTGCGCCCCGTGAGCTGGGACGACGCGTTGGACCGGGTCGCGGCGGCGATCCGCAGGGCCCAGTCCGAGCACGGCCGGGACGCGGTGGGCTGCTTCGGCGGGGGCGGGCTGACCAACGAGAAGGCCTACCAGCTCGGCAAGTTCGCCCGCGTGGCGCTCGGCACGGCGATGGTCGACTACAACGGCCGGTTCTGCATGTCCTCGGCCGCGGCCGCGGCGAACCGGGCGTTCGGGATCGACAGGGGCCTGCCGTTCCCGCTGTCGGACGTCGCCGAGGCCGACGTCGTCCTGCTCGTCGGCAGCAACCCCGCCGACACGATGCCGCCCGCGATGCAGTGGTTCGAGGCAGGCCGCGACCGCGGGGCGCAGCACATCGTCGTCGACCCGCGGCGGACGTCGACCGCCAAGGTCGCCCACCGGCACCTGCAGGCGCTCCCCGGCACGGACCTCGCGCTGGCCAACGGGCTCCTGCACATCGCGATCCGCGACGGGCTCCTCGACGAGTCCTACATCGCCGCCCGCACGACAGGTTTCGCCGCCGTGCGCCGCGCGGTGCGCTCGGACTGGCCCGACCGCACCGAGCGGACCACCGGCATCCCGGTCACCGATCTCGTCGCCACCGTGCACGCGCTGGCGGGCGCCCGCTCCGCGATGATCCTGTCCGCGCGCGGGGCCGAGCAGCACGCCGACGGCACCGCGACGGTCACGGCGTGGATCAACCTCGCGCTGGCGCTCGGCCTTCCGGGAAAGGGAAGGGGCTCGGGCTGGGCGACCGTCACCGGCCAGGGCAACGGGCAGGGCGGCCGCGAGCACGGGCTGAAGGCCGACCAGCTGCCCGGCTACCGCAAGCTCGCCGACGCGGCCGACCGCGCCCACGTCGCCGCGGTCTGGGGCATCGATCCCGTCGACCTTCCCGCACCGGGGCTCTCGGCCTACGAGATGCTCGACCGGATGGGCACGGACGGCGGTGTCCGGGTGCTGTTGCTCGGCGCGTCGAACCCGGTCGTGTCGGCGCCGAACGCGACGCGGGTCGCGGAGCGCATGGCCGCGCTGGACTTCCTCTGCGTCACCGACTTCTTCCTCTCCGAGTCGGCACGCCTCGCCGACGTCGTGCTGCCCACGACGCAGTTCGCCGAGGAGGAGGGCACGCTGACCAACCTGGAGGGCAGGCTCCTGCGGCGCCGCCGCGCGCTCGACCCGCCGCCAGGGGTGCGCACCGAACTGGAGATCTGGCACGACCTGGCGGCCCGGCTCGGCCACGGCGAGCAGTTCCCGAGCGACGCGCTCACCGTGTTCGACGAGCTGCGCCGGGCCAGCGCGGGCGGAGTGGCCGACTACGCAGGCATCAGCTGGGAGCGCCTCGACGCGGGCGAGGAGCTCTTCTGGCCCTGCCCCGACCCGGCGCACCCCGGGTCCCCTCGGCTGTTCGCCGACTCGTTCCCGACGCCCGACGGCAGGGCCCGCTTCGTCGCCGTCACGCACCGCAGCGTCACCGAACGGCTCGACGCGCGCTATCCCTACCTGCTCACCACCGGCCGCTCCCGCACGCATTACCAGTCGGGGGCCCAGACGCGGCGCAGCCCGACCCTGTCCTCGGCCGAACCGCGGGCCTACGCGGAGATCCATCCCGCGCTCGCCCGTCGCCTCGGGGTCGCGGACGGCGCCGCGGTCCGGCTCACCACACGCCGCGGCAGTGCGGTCGTCGCGGCCCGGCTGACCGACGCCATCCGCGTCGACACCGTCTTCGTCCCCTTCCACTGGGCCAGGGTCAACGACCTCACCAGCCCCCGGCTCGACCCGACGTCGCGCATGCCGGAGTTCAAGGCCTGCGCGGTCGCCATCACAGCGGTAGCGCCCCGTTCAGCCGACGACGAGGAGACTCGATGATCAGCAAGCCGGTGTTCCTGCAGGGCATCCACGACGTCGTCGGCACGGGGGTGCACAAGCCCGCACTGCTGCACCCCAGCCTCACCTACAAGGTGCCGCCGGGCATCACGACCCAGCCGCTCTACTTCCGGGGCGGCAACGCCACCGACGAGCTGCTGACGGTGGTGCTCGCCCGCGACGGCCTGCCGATGCGCTACTTCCCGATCGGCGCGAAGGGCGCCGTCCACGTCCAGCTCGCGGTCGTGGAGGACCTCGAGGAGGGCACGGTGCTGGAGCTGCAGCTCGCCGCGCCGGACGGTCTGACCGGCACGGTCGTGGTCGACCTCGGGCTGGTGGAGGTCTGACGTGGCGCAGCTCGTGGTGATCGGCAACGGCATGGCGGGAGCGCGCGCCGTCGAGGAGATTCTGGCCCGCGGAGGCGGCGAACAGTTCCAGATCACGATCTTCGGTGACGAGCCCTACGGCAACTACAACCGGATCATGCTCTCGCACGTGCTCGCGGGCGAGGACGCCGCAGAGATCTACCTCAACCCGATGGACTGGTACACCGACAACGCCGTCACGCTGCACGCGGGCGTGCGGGTGGTGCGGATCGACCGCTTCGCGCGCAAGGTGTTCGCGAACGACGGCCAGATCGTCGCGTACGACAAGCTCGTGATCGCGACCGGCAGCCGCACATTCTTCCCCCCGATGGACGGGATGTGGGTCGACGACCGCACGCTCACGCCGGGCGTGTTCGGCTTCCGCACGATGGACGACACCTCGTCGATGGTCGAGTACGCCCGCGACCACGACAGGGCGGTCGTCATCGGCGGCGGGCTGCTCGGCCTCGAGGCCGCACACGGGCTGCAGCAGCACGGGCTCGGCGTGCACGTCGTGCAGGGCGGCCCGGTGCTCATGAACCAGCAGCTCGACGAAGAGGCAGGCGCGATCCTGCGGCGCGTGCTCGAACGCGACCACGGCATCGCCGTGCACACCGGAGCGCGCCCGACCGCGATCCGCAGCGCGGGCGCGGTCACCGGCGTCGTCCTCGGCGACCTCGACGCAGGCGGCCGGGTGCTCGACGCGGACATGGTCGTGGTGACCGCGGGCACCCGGCCCAACGTCGGGCTGGGCGTCGTGTCCGGCCTGACCGTGGAGCGCGCGATCGTCGTCGACGACCAGATGCGCAGCGTCGACGACCCCGACATCTACGCCGTCGGCGAGTGCGCCCAGCACCGCGGCCAGGTCTACGGCCTCGTCGCGCCGCTGTGGGAGCAGGCGACCGTGCTCGCGGACCACCTCACCGGCGCCGACCCCGACGCGGCCTACCACGGCTCGCGCAACGCGACGAAGCTCAAGGTGGCGGGCGTCGACGTCGCCCAGATGGGGCTCAAGCACCCTGAGCGCGAGGACGACGAGTTCGTGCGGTTCTCCGAGCCGCGCCGCGGCGTCTACAAGTCGGTCGTGGTGCGTGACGGCAAGCTCGTCGGCGCGACCCTGCTCGGCGACGTCGACAAGGTCGCCTTCCTCACCCAGAGCTTCGACCGCGCGCTGCCGCTGCCGGAGGAGCGCGTCGAGCTGCTGTTCAGCCTGGCAGGCCCGTCCGAGGAGCAGGGCGCCGCGGAGATGGACGACTCCGTGCAGGTCTGCAACTGCAACGGCGTGTCCAAGGGCGCACTCACCGCGTGCGTCGCGGCGGGCACGACGAGCGTCACCGGCGTGATGGCCGCGACCAGGGCGGGAAAGGGCTGCGGCTCGTGCAAGTCGCTGGTCGCGCACATCGTCGAGTGGGCGGTCGAGGAGGGCGGCGGCCAGGTCACGGTCGACGAGAGCGCGAGCTGGTACGTCCCCGCGATCCCGATGGCCAAGCCCGAGCTGATCGAGGCGATCCGCGCCCAGGAGCTGAAGTCGGTGTCGTCGGTGTTCGCGGCGCTCGCACCCGACGGCGAGCACGCCCCGTCGAAGATGCCGTTGGCGTCGCTGCTGAAGATGGTGTGGGCGGGCGAGTTCGTCGAGGAGAAGGACGCCCGGTTCATCAACGACCGGGTGCACGCCAACATCCAGCGCGACGGCACGTTCTCGGTCGTGCCGCGCATGGCGGGCGGCGTCACCACGTCCGACGAGCTGCGCCGCATCGCCGACGTGGCCGACAAGTTCGCCATCCCGCTGATCAAGCTCACCGGCGGCCAGCGGATCGACCTGCTCGGCGTGCGCAAGGAGGACCTGCCCGCCGTCTGGGCCGACCTCGACATGCCGTCGGGTTTCGCCTACGGGAAATCCATGCGCACGGTGAAGACCTGCGTCGGCACCGACTTCTGCCGCTTCGGCCTCGGCGACTCCACCCGGCTCGGCGTCGACATGGAGGAGCACTTCTCCGGCCTGGAGAGCCCCGCGAAGATGAAGCTCGCGGTCTCGGGGTGTCCGCGCAACTGCGCCGAGTCGATGGTCAAGGACATCGGCATCGTGGCCGTCGGCGACGACCGGTGGGAGATCTACGTCGGCGGCGCCGCCGGGGCTTCGGTGCGCAAGGGCGACGTGCTCGCCGTCGTCGACGGCCGGGCCGAGGCCATCCGGATCACCGGCGTGTTCATGCAGTACTACCGCGAGAACGCCAAGTGGCTGGAGCGCACCTACGACTTCGTCCCGCGCATCGGGCTGGACGAGCTCAAGGCGCTGCTGGTCGAGGACCGGGACGGCGTCGTCGGCGGGCTCGAGGAACGGCTCCAGACGGCGGTCGACGCGTACGCCGACCCGTGGCAGGAGGGCCGCACTCCGGCGACCGAGGGCCAGTTCGCCGACGCACTGCCGCTGATCCCGCTGCCGCTCGTGCCGGTGCGCGACGGTTCCTCGTCCCCCGCCGGAACCAAGGCGACCGGGAGGGCCGGAGCGGACGAGGCGGGCACGAGAGGAGCGATGGCGTGACCACGTCCCAGGTCGGCACGCGGCTGGGGCCCGTCGACGCGATTCCCCTCGGCGAGGGCCGCGCCTACGCGGTCGACGGCGAGCAGGTGGCGGTGTTCCGCCTGCACGACGGGACACTGCGCGCCACCCAGGCCCGTTGCCCGCACGCAGGCGGCCCACTGGCGGACGGCCAGCTCGACCCGTCCGCCATCGTCTGCCCGATGCACCTGCGCGCGTTCTCGTTCGCGGACGGCCGGTGCGCGGAGGGCGAGCAGGTCACGCTGTACGCCGTGCGCGTCGAGGACGGTGAGGTGGTCGTCGAGGCCTGACGCGCAGGCGCCGCCGGGGCTGGGGCTGGGGCAAACGCCGGGGCTGGGGCGCGCGGGCCGGGGCTGGGGCGCGCACACACCGCGCGGGGCTCGCACACAAGTTCCGCAATGTGTGCGAGCCACCCTCGGTGTGGGCGACCAACTGACGGTGTGTGCGGCCGACGCCGGGGCTGGGGCGCGCCGCCGACGGGAGATTACGCCCGCGGGATTGAACGGTCGCGGACCGTTGCCAGGCCAAGATCGTCGCAGTAGCCTGCACGTGCATCTGCACGTGCATCTGCACGACCTATCACGGCCGAGCCGGCACCGGAGGCCACGGATGACCCTCGACCTCGCGACAACCGTCCTGGGCGTTATAGCACTGTTGAGCATCTCGGTGCTGATCGGAACCGCGCTCGAAGCGGCCCCACGTCGAGAAACGGGCGCAGCGTGCGAACAACAGCGCCTTACCGAACGACAGCGCCTGGCCGAACGACAGCGCCTTGCCCAAGATCGCCAGGAGTTGCTGCGCGCGCAGCGACGGCTGGCCGTCGAACGGGCCATGCTGACCGCGGCCGCGCAGCGGAGCAAACAGCAGCCACGACACGGCTGCCCGCAGTGCGGCTGCCCCGTGCCCCCACCGTCGGACGCGGCGAAGCCCTGATCGTGCTGCCTGACGCGGGCGGCGAGCGTCGTCGCGCCCCAGCAGGACGACGAGCAGGACGGCGGCCGCGGCAGCGAGCGGCACGACACCACAGACCGCCATCCCGACGCGCGGGCCCCACCTGGACGTGATCTCGCCGATCAGCGGGGCGCCCAGCGGCGTGCCTCCGGTGAACGCCAGCATGTACAGCCCCATGACCCGCCCGCGCATCGCGGCGTCGACGCCCATCTGGACCGACGCGTTCGCGATGGCCTGGAAGGCGAGGTTGACCGCGCCCATCAGCGCGATGGCGGCCAGGAACGTCATGAGGCCTGGGGCCAGGCCTGCGGCGAGCTGCGCCAGCCCGAACCCGGCCGCCATCGCCGCGATCATCCACAGCGGCGACTGCGTGCGGCCGCCCGCGACCAGCGCGCCCCCGACCGACCCGGCGGCGACCACGATGTTGAACAGGCCGTAGAGCGCGGCGCCCCCGGCGGCGACCCCGCCCCCGAAGACCGAGTCCGCCATGCCGGTCAGCACGACGGGGAAGTTCAGCCCGAACGTGCCCAGCACGCCGACCAGCACGATCGTGGCCGCGACGCGCGGGCGGGCCGCGACGTGCCGCAGCGCCGAGCGGAGCTGGCCGCGCGCCCGCCCGACCGGCGGCGCGGGCAGGAGCCGCGCGGGCCGCAGGACCGCGAGCCCCGAAAGTGGGCCGAGCGAGCACAGTGCGGTGCAGGCAAACACCCATCCGGTGCCGACGGTGTCGATCAGCAGGCCTGCCACGGCAGGGGCGCCCAACCGCGTCATCTGGAACGTGGCCGCCGTGAGGGCGACCGCGTTGCGCAGCCGGGGCGCGGGCACGATCTCGTTCACGAAGGCCTGGCGCGCCGGGCTGTCGATGACGAGCACCAGCCCCCCGGCCAGCGCGATCAGGTCGACGTGCACCGCCTGCACGCGGCCGGTGAGCGTCAAGACGGCGAGCAGGGCGGCGAGGGCTGCGTTGCTGCACTCCGTCATCAGCAGCAACGACCGTCGGGAGCAGCGGTCGGCCACGAGGCCGCCGTGCAGGCCGAACAGGAGGACCGGCAGGAACTGGCAGGCCATGGTCACGCCGACGGCCGTAGGGCTCCGCGTGAGCTGGAGCACCAGCCAGTCCTGAGCGACGGTGCGCATCCAGGCACCCGTCGAGGCGGCGGCGTAGCCCGCCAGGTAGATCCGGAAAGTGGGGAAACGGAGGGCGGCGAACGTGGCCGCAGGCACAGGATTCCCTTCATCGTGATCAAGGACCCGTCAACCCTCGCCCGCAGCGCAGCTATTCTGAAGCCCGATCACCTGACTTACTGTTATTGCGGGGGCTTATGAGCTACGACCCGGCCCAGCTGCGGACGTTCCTCGCGGTGGCCCAGACCCGCAGCTTCACGCAGGCCGGGGCGCGTCTCGGCGTCCGACAGCCGACGGTGAGCCAGCACATCCGGAAGCTGGAGGCGGCCACGGGACGGGTGCTGGTGTTGCGCGACACACACACCGTCGCCTTGACGAGCGACGGCGAGGCGATGATCGGTTTTGCCCGATCCATATTGGCCGCCCACGACGACGCCACGGCCTACTTCCGCGGCGAGCAACCGCACGGGCGGCTGCGCATCGGCATGTCCGACGACCTGGCGCTGACCCGCCTGCCGCAGATCCTGCGTGGCTTCCGCCGCGATCACCCTGCCGTCGACCTGGACCTGACCGTCGACCAGAGCGGCACCCTGCACCGCAGGCTGGGGAACGACCGGCTCGACATGTTCATCGGCAAGCGCCCCCATGGCGAGCGCCGCGGCACGCTGGTGCAGCGGGAACGGATGGTGTGGGTCGGGACGGCGGCGACGAGCCTCGACGCCGACCGCCCCCTTCCGCTGGTCGTGTACCCGGCTCCGGCGCTGAGCCGCACGGTGATGCTCGAAGCACTGCACCGCGCCGGGGTCGCCTACCGCAGCGCATGCCTCTGCCGCGGCGTCAACGGCCTGATCGCCGCCGTGGCGGCGGGCATCGGCATCTCCGCGATGGCGCGCAGCCTCGTGCCCGTCCAGGTCGCCGCGCTCGGCGCGGCGCACCGGCTGCCCGAGCTCGGCCACATCGATCTGGTGCTGATCACCAACCCGCGCACCGAGGACCGCCCGGCGACCCGTGCGCTGGCGGCCGCCGTGCTGGCGGGCGGGGCCGCGGGTCTGGCGCCGTCCTGACGGGACGCCCGTGACCTAGCCGGTCGCCGTGCCGAACAGCAGACCGAGGCAGTAGGTGACCGCCGCGGCGCCGAGGCCGATGGCGAGCTGGCGCAGCGCCCGGCGCAGCGGGGGGCCGCCGGACAGCACGCCGACGGTCGCGCCGGTCAGCATCAGCGCGAGGCCGACGAGCACCACCGCGACCGCCAACGCGACCAGCTCCGGCAGGCCGAACAGGAACGGCACGACGGGCACGGCCGCACCGGAGGCGAAGAAGCAGAAGCTGGAGAGGGCCGCGGCGAGGCTCGACCCCACCACGTCCTCCGTTTCGCCGATGGCCTCGACCGCGGCGGACGCGCTGCCTGCCGGGTCGGAGCTGCCGAGCACCTCGCGGGCGAGCCGGTCGGCCTCGTCGGAGGCCACGCCGCGGGCGCGGTAGACCAGCGCGAGCTCGTTGGCGTCGACGTCGAGGCGGCCCAGCACCGACGCCGCGTCGCGCGTGTCCGGCACCGACGCGTCCAGCAGCTCCCGCTGCGAGCGCACCGACACGAACTCGCCCGCGCCCATCGACAGCGCGCCCGCCAGCAGCCCGGACAGGCCGGTGAGCAGCACGGTCGCCGTCGTCGCCCCGCCGCCGATCACCCCGAGCACCAGCGCGAGATTGCTCACCAGGCCGTCGTTGGCCCCGAAGACCGCCGCGCGGAACGTGCCCGACACCCGCGCCCGGCCCCGCGCGGCGAGCCCTCGCACCACCTCTTCGTGGATGCGCTCGTCGGCGGCCATCGCGGGGGTGGCGTCGGCGTCGGCGTCGTAGGGCGAGCGGGTCTCCGCCCGCTGCGCGAGCGCGAGCACGAACACGGAGCCGAAGCTGCGGGCGAGGAACGCGAGCACCCGCATGTGCGTCGCGCCCGGGCCCACCTCGCCCGCGCCGTCACCGAGCAGCCCCGCCCAGTGCGCCGCGTGGCGCTCCTCCGCGGTGGCGAGGCCGATGAGGATCTCACGCTCCTCACCGGTGCGCCGGGTCGCGAGCTCGCGGTAGACCGTGGACTCGGCCCGCTCGTCGGCGAGCCTGCGCCGCCACTTGCGCAGCATCGCCGGGGACGGCGCTCCGGGCACCTCGTTCATGCGGCGGATTCTCCCGCACGCCGCGCACCACCACCCTTGCGCGGCCGCCGCCCTCGCCGGAAAGTGGCGTCGTGATCCCTGTTCTGCGCCTCGACGCGGCCCGTGCGGCGAGCGGCGCGTTCGCGCCCGGCTTCCTCGACGACCTGCGCACCGCCCTGCACGAGGTGGGCTTCTTCCAGCTCACCGACTACGGTGCCGCGCCGGGCCAGATCGCCGAGCTCACCGACGTCACGCGCCGGTTCTTCGCGCTCCCGCTCGACGAGCGGCTCGCGCTGGACAACCGGCTGTCGCCGCACTTCCGCGGCTACACCCGACTCGGCCACGAGATCACCGCCGGGCGCCCGGACGCACGCGAGCAGCTGGACTTCGGGCCGGAGCAGGAGCCGCGGCCGCGCGCGGCGTGGCAGGAACCGTTCGACCTGCTGCGCGGGCCCAACCAGTGGCCCGCCGCGCTGCCGGAGCTGCGCGTGGCCGTGCAGGGGTGGGTGGTCCTGCTCGCCCGCGTCGGCACCGAGCTCACCCACGCGATCGCCGCCGCGCTCGGCCTGCCCGAAGATCACTTCGACGCCGCGTTCGCGGGCGAGCCGCACTGGTTCGGCAAGCTCATCCGCTACGTCGGACGCGGCACCGACGGACCGGACGCGCAGGGCGTCGGGCCGCACGCCGACTGGGGCTTCCTCACCCTCCTGCTGCAGGACGACACCGGCGGCCTGCAGGCGCGGCCCCCGCACGCGGCCCACTGGATCGACGTCCCCCCGCTCGACGGCGCGCTCGTGATCAACGTCGGGGAAATGCTCGAGGTCGCCACGCGCGGCTACCTCGTGGCCACCGACCACCGGGTGCTGCCGTCTGCGCCCGGCGCCACCCGCCAGTCGATCGGCATCTTCTGGTCACCGCGCCTGGACGCCACGCTCGACCCCCTGCCGCTGCCCCCGGCGCTGGCGGCGCAGGCGCCCGGCGTCTCCCAGCACGAGCACAACACGCTGCTCCCCCGCTTCGGTGACAACGCGCTAAAGGGCTGGCTGCGCAGCCACCCGGAGGTGGCCGCGCGCCACCACCCGGACCTCGTCACGGCGCACTGACCGCCGCGGGGCTTCAGTACAGCGTGTCGGCGTAAGGCGGCCCGTAGTGGCGCTCGACCGCGGCGAGCGGCTCCGCGGTCCGTTCCAGGGCGTGGACGATCTGCGCGCGGGTGGGCAGCACGTCCGGCGCCCAGTTCTCGTGCTCCCACAGCCGGGAGCGCAGGAACGCCTTGGCGCAGTGGTAGAAGATCTCCTCGACCGTCACCTCCATCGCGAGGGCCGGAGGGCGCCCCCGTACGGCCATGGCGTCGAAGTAGGGCGCCTCGCGCACCAGCCGGGCCCGCCCGTTGACCCGGAACGTGTCGGTTCGGCCGGGCACCAGGAAGATCAGCCCGACGTGCGGGTTGGCGAGCACGTTGTGGAACCCGTCGGCGCGCCGGTTGCCCGGTCGCTCCGGGATCGCGAGCGTGTGCGCGTCGAGCACCCTGACGAACCCCGCGGGATCCCCCTTCGGCGAGACGTCGCACGTGCCGTCGGCGGCACTGGTGGCCATGAAGATCATCGACGAGTGGGCTATCCACTGGACGTCGAGCGCGTGCAGTGAGTGGCGGCCCTTGTTCGCCGCGACGGGACCCGCGGTGCCGAGCACACCTTCCAGCTCGGCGACGGTCGTGATCTCGACGGTCATCCTGCGACCTCGTCGAGGCCGCCCCGCACCGCTTCGACGAGCAGGTCGAGGTGCTCGGTCTGCAGTGTCAACGGCGGGGAGAAGGCGAGCGCGGTTGCCATCGGGCGGACGAGCGCGCCGCGGACGCGGATCGCCATGGCGACGCGCGCGCTCAGGCCCGGGTCGGCGGCGACGCGCGTGGGGTCGAGCTCCAGCGCCCCCAGCACGCCCACGCCGCCGCGGACCTCGGCGACCAGCGGGTGGTCGGCGAGCGTCGAGAGCGCGGCGTACAGCGCGCCCTCCAACGCGTTCGCCCGCTCCAGCAGCCCCTCGGCCTCCATGATGTCCAGGTTCGCCATCGCCGCGGCGCACGCGGCCGGGTGTCCGGAGTAGGTGGCGCCGTGGCGGAACGGGGCGGCGCCCGGTGACCAGAACGGCTCGGCCACCCGCTCGTGCACCACGAGGCCGCCCAGCGGCAGGTAGCCGCTGGTGACACCCTTCGCGAAGACGATCATGTCGGGCTCGATCCCGAACCGCTCGATGCCGAACCAGCTGCCCAGCCGCCCGAACCCGCAGATCACGGAGTCGGCGACGAACAGCACGCCGTGCTTCGTGCAGATCTCCCGCGCCCGCTCCAGGTAGCCGGGGCGCGGCGGGATCACGCCGCCCGCGCCGATCACCGGCTCGACGACGAAGGCGGCGACCCGCTCGGCGCCGAGGTGCTCGATCTCCTTGTCCAGCGCCTCGGCGTCGTCGTGGGCGACGGTGACGACGTCGGGGACGAAGGGTGCGGCCACCCGGTTGGCCGGGATCCCGGCCAGCGCGGTGCCGAAGCCGTGCGTGCCGTGGTAGCCGTGGGTGCGGCTGATCAGCACGGTGCGCTCGGGCTGCCCGGACCGGGCGAAGTACTCCCTGGAGAGCTTCGCGGCGGTGTCGATCGCGTCGCCGCCCCCGCTGACCAGGAAGATCTTCGCGCCGGGGACGGGCGCGAGGGCGGCGAGCCGCGACGTGAGCGCCTGAGCGGGCTCGTTGGTGAAGTCGCCGAAGGTCTGGTAGGTGGCGAGCTTGCTCATCTGGGCGTGCACGGCGTCGGCGATGGCCTGGCGGCCGTGCCCGACGTTCACGCACCACAGGCTCGCCGTGGCGTCGAGGTAGCGACGGCCCGCGGCGTCCTCGACCCAGACGTCCTCACCGCGGGTGAGCACGAACTCAGCGGAGCGCACGGCGCCCATCGCGGCGAACGGGTGCCAGAACGACGTGTCGGCCATGTCCGCAGATCCTGCCCCGCCGCTTACCCGGCGTCGAGCCTGTTGACCACCGCCGTGCCGTGGCGCCTACCGGCTCGGCGAGTAGTTTGGGCGACATGAGCCGGAAGAGCGGACCGGCGCGCGGAGTGCACGGGTTCGTCCGACGGTTCCTGCAGCGTCCGGGATCGGCCGACCTGCGCCGCCCCCGGCGCATCGCCGCCGCGGCGCGCACCACCGCCACGGTCGAAACAGCCTCGGCAGCGGGCAGCCTCGCCGCGCTGAGGGACCGCGGCAGCTGGGGCGACGGCGAGCTGGCCCAGTTCCTCGCGCTCGCCCGCGCCGCGGCGCAGATGTCCCTCGACGAGCGCCCTTTCGACGTCCAGCTGGTGGCCGCCGCCGCGATGCTCGTCGGGCACGTCGTCGAGATGGCCACTGGCGAGGGCAAGACGCTGGCAGGCGCGCTGGCCGCCGCCGGATACGCGCTGCAGTCCCGGCGGGTGCAGGTCATCTCCGTCAACGACTACCTCGCCCGCCGCGACGCCGAGTGGATGGGCCCGCTGTACGCGGAGCTCGGGATCAGCTTCGGCTGGATCGACCAGTGGACGACGGCCGAGCGGCGCCGCGAGCTCTACCGGCGCGACGTCGTCTACGTGCCCGTCAACGAGGTCGGGTTCGACGTGCTGCGCGACCGGCTCGTAACCGACCTCGACGAGCTCGTCCTGCCCGAACCCGACGTCGCCGTCGTCGACGAAGCCGACTCGGTGCTGATCGACTCCGCGCGGGTGCCGCTCGTGCTGGCGGGCGGCACCGACGTCGACGTGGCCGACCCGAACGTCGTCTCGACGGTCCGGCGGCTGCGGTCGGGCGTGCACTACGAGACCGATCCGGCGGGGCGCACCGTCCACCTGACCGCGCTCGGGCTGGCCAGGGTCGAGCGCAGGCTCGGCGGCGTCGACCTGTACACGGAGGACAAGGCGCACACGCTCGCGTCGGTCAACGTCGCCCTGTACGCCCACGCGTTGCTGCGCCGCGACGTCGACTACCTCGTGCGGGACGGCAAGGTCGAGCTGATCGACGACTCCCGTGGCCGCGTGGCGCACCTGCAGCGCTGGCCCGACGGGCTGCAGGCGGCCGTCGAGGCCAAAGAGGGACTGGACGCCACTCCGGCAGGCGCGGTGCTCGACCGCATCGTCGTGCAGTCGCTGCTCGGCCGCTACCGCACGCTGTGCGGGATGACCGGCACGGCGATGGCCGTCGCCGAGGAGCTCCACGAGTTCTACGAGCTCTCGGTCGGGGCGGTCGAGAGCAACGAGCCCTGCATCCGCGAGGACCTGCCCGACCGCGTCTACCTCACGGTCGAGGCGAAGGAGGAGGCGATCGTCGCGCACGTCGCGGCGATCCACGAGACCGGGCAGCCCGTGCTCTTGGGCACGCAGGACGTCGCCGAATCCGAACGGCTGGCCGGGGCGCTGAAGGCGGCGGGGGTCGAGTGCGCCGTGCTGAACGCGCGCAATGACGCCGAGGAGGCCGCGATCATCGCGAAGGCGGGCGAGCGCGGCCGCGTCACGATCTCGACGCAGATGGCGGGCCGAGGCACCGACATCCGCCTCGGTGACGGCGTGGTCGAGCTGGGCGGGCTGCACGTCGTGTGCTCGGGGCGCCACGAGACCGGCCGCTTGGACGACCAGCTGCGCGGCCGCGCGGGCAGACAGGGCGACCCCGGCTCCTCGCTGATCATCGCCAGCGTCGAGGACGACCTGGTCACCGCCAATCTGACCGAGTCGCCCACCCCCGGCTCCGCCGACGAGAACGGCCTGATCCGCGACTCCGCCGCTGCCGACCTGCTCACCCACGCGCAGCGGGTGGCGGAGGGCGCCGCGCTCGCCGTCCGGCGCACCACCTGGCGTTACGGCCTGATCGTCGACACCCAGCGGGGCGCCGTGCTGCGCCACCGCGATCTCGTGCTGCGCAGCGACCGCGCCGTGAAGCAGCTGGAAGAGCGCACACCTGCGCGGTGCGCGGAGATCCGCGAGAAGCTGGGCGAGGACCTGCTGGCCGATGCCGCACGCCTGATCGTGCTCGCCCACCTCGACGAGGCGTGGTCGGAACACCTCGCCGTCCTCGACGACGTGCGCGAGGGCATCCACCTGCGCGCCCTGGCTCGCGAGAGCCCGCTCGAGGAGTTCCGCAAGATCGCCAACGACCTGTTCGACCCGTTCTTCGAGACGGTCTACGAACGCGCCGCCGCGACCCTCGCCGACGCCGACCTCACCGAAGGGGCCATCGCCAGCGCCGGGCCCCGGCGCCCCACCTCGACGTGGACCTACCTGGTGACCGACGACCCGTTCGGGAGCGAGGCCGACCGCTTCCTCACCGGGTTGCGCAGGCCGACCCGCCGCGGAACCGGCGCCTGAGCGATCGCGTGGATCCCCGGGTCGACGCCGCGGGCGTGGTGCTCGCGGGCGGGCGGTCGTCGCGGATGGGGACGCCCAAGGCGGCACTGGAGTGGCACGGCTCGACACTGCTCTACCGGACGGCCGCGCTGCTGGCCCGCACGGTCGGCGGCCCGGTGATCGTGGTCAGCGCACCCGGGCAGGAGCTGCCGCGGCTGCCGAGCGGGGTCGGCGTCGTCACCGATCCCGTGCCGGGGCTCGGCCCGCTGCAGGGCATCGCCGCCGGACTCGCGGCCGTAAGCGGGGCCGCCGGGCTCGCGGCCGTAAGCGGGGCGGCTGCGGCGGCGTTCGTCTGCTCCACGGACCTGCCCTTCCTGCACCCGGCGTTCGTGCGCTGCGTGCTGTCCGCGCTCGACAGGCCCCCAGGCGTCGACGCAGGTGCGCGAGCCGAGACCGGTGTGGCCCCGTTCGACGTGGCCCCGTTCGACGTGGCCCCCGTCGACGTGGCACTGCCCTTCGCCCGCGGCTACCGCCAACCGCTCGCCGCCGCCTACCGCACCGCGCTCGCCGGACCGATAACGCAGCTGTTGGCCGCGGGCAAGCGGCGTCCCGGAATGCTGTTCGAGCGCTGCAGGGTCGCCCAGCTCGACGACGCCGTCCTGCTCGCCGATCCGGCCGTCGCCGCGCTCGACCCCGGCCTCGAGTCCGTCACCAACATCAACGAGCCCGCCGACTACGCCGCAGCCCGCGCGCGGGTGCCCGAGCCCGTCGCCGTCGAGGTCGCCTGCGGCAGGCGCACGGTCCGGGCCGCCTCGCTGGGCGGCGCTGCGGCCGCGGTCGGCGCGGCGTTGAACGGCGCCTGCGCGATCACGGTGAACGGCCGCGAGGTCCAGCCCGATCCGCATTTTCCGCTGGTGGCAGGCGACACTGTCGCCTTCTCGGCGGTACGCACCCCAACGGATTAATACGTTGGGTAAACAAATGACCCTCAGTCACTGCACGTGCATCCGTTCGTGCGAAACTCACAGTGGGCAACACACTCGCCTCCGACTACCGTTACCGCTTGTCACGGACGACGGAGGTATCTCCGGGACGCCCCGGGGCAGGCACGACGGGAGGCAGCGTGGGAAGCAACGCTCGTCACGCCGTCGGGAGCCGCCCCGTCGCGGTCGGGCTGCGCGGGCCCGGTGGAGGCGGCCTGCGCGTCGAGTCCAACGGCATCAACGTGATCATCGACGCCGAGCGGCGCGGGGAGGCCCGTCAGCTGTTCTGGCCGTGGTTCGGGGCCAACGTTTCGGTGCTCGGGCTGTCCTACGGCGCGTTCGCGCTGGGTTTCGGCATCTCGTTTTGGCAGGCTGCGATCACCGGCGTCGTCGGTATCGTCTTCTCGTTCCTGCTCTGCGGGTTCGTCGCCCTCGCGGGCAAGCGCGGCTCGGCGCCCACCATGGTGCTCTCCCGCGCCGCGTTCGGCGTGCGCGGCAACCGCCTGCCCGCCGTGATCTCCTGGCTGCTCACCGTCGGCTGGGAGACGGTGCTGACGATCACCGCCACCCTGGCGACCGCGACCGTCTTCCGGCGGCTCGGCTGGGGCTCGGGGTACCAGATTCAGGTCGTCGCGCTCATCGTCGTCGCCGCGCTCACGGTCTCGGCGGGCGTGCTCGGCTTCGACGTCGTCATGCGGTTGCAGCGCGTGATCACTCTGGTCACGGCGGTCCTCACGGTCATCTACATCGTCCTCGTCACCCCGATGATCAACTGGCCCGTCGTCGCGGCCATGCCCTCGGGCAGCTGGGCGCAGGTCGTCGGGGTACTGGTGTTCTTCCTGACCGGGTTCGGCCTCGGCTGGGTCAACGTGGCCGCCGACTACTCGCGCTACCTGCCCCGCTCCGCATCCGCACTGGGCGTGATCGGCTGGACGACCTTCGGCTCCTCCCTGGCCCCGCTCGTGCTCATGGTCATGGGGATGCTGCTCGCGGGCTCCTCACCCGAACTCGCCGCGGCGATCGCGAGCGACCCCGTCGGGGCCGTCGCGATGACGCTGCCCGTGTGGTTCCTCGTGCCGTTCGCGGTGGTCGCGGTGCTGGGGCTGGTCGGCGGCGCCGCGTTGGACATCTACTCCTCAGGGCTGGCCCTGCTGGCGGCCGGGCTGCGGGTGCCGCGCGCGGTGGCGGCGCTCATCGACGGCGTCATCATGATCGCCGGTACGGTCTACGTCGTGTTCGTGGCGGGCAACTTCCTCAGCGAGTTCATCGGGTTTCTCATCACGCTGGGCGTCCCCGTCGCGGCGTGGTGCGGCGTGATCCTCGCCGACCTCGCGCTCCGCCACACCGACTACGACCACAATGACCTCTACCGGCCCTCCGGCCGCTACGGCGACGTCCAGGTGTTGCCGCTGGTGCTGGTCGTGGTCGCGACGGTGATCGGCTGGGGCCTGGTGACGAACACGGGCGCGGAGTGGCTCCAGTGGCAGGGCTATCTCCTGGGCCCGCTGGGCGGCGCGCACGGTGAGTGGGCAGGCGCCAACCTGGGCGTGCTGGTGGCCCTGGCCGTCCCGTTCGTCGTGACCCTGATCGCCGACGGGGCTGGACGGCCCGCCGTCCAGCCCGCGTTGCAATGACAGCGGGCGTGAAACCCGAGAACATCCGGGCCCAGGACAAGCTCGCGGCGCGCTTGTTCCTCATTCTCCACGACCCGTTCAACGGCCGGTGCGCCGTGTCGCCCATGGCGTTGCGGTGCGCAGTCGTCGGGGCAGAGCTCGCGGAGCTGGTCCTCAACCGGCGGGTCGCCATGGTCGACGAGCTGATCGTGCTCGGCGAGACGTACGCCCCCGGCACCGACGCGCTGTCCGCGTTCGTCGTCGGCGCGATCGCCCGCCAGCCCGAGTCCTACGGGGTGCCGACGTGGCTCGCCGCGATCGGCGACGCCGTGGCGGAGCTGGTCACGGCCCGACTGATGGAGAGCGGGATCCTGGCGCGCACGAAGGCGCCGCTGGGACGGTGCCGCTACCCGGCGATCAACCTGCTGGCGGCAGCAGGCCCACGCGTTCGGCTGGAGTACATGGTTCACCATCCCGCCGAATGCGACGTCGCGGGCGCCACCTGTGCTGCGCTGGTCGACGCGGTCGGCGCGGGGCGCGTGCTGCAAGGCGACGTCGGGCGCAAGCAGCTGCGGCGCGGGCTCGCTGCCGTGACCGCGCAGCTGCCCCCCGACCTGCGCAGCCTGGTGACCAGCGTCGAGGTCGCCCACGCCTCGGGCGCCCTGCCGCCCTCGCTGCGCCTGCGTCCCAGGGACTGAACCCGCAGATTCAGGCGCCGGTCTCCGCGACCAGGCCCGCGGCGTCGATGCCTGCGACCGCTGCGGCCTCGTCGTTCAGCGAGGCATCGCCGGTCACGCCGACGGCGCCGAGCAGCCTGCCTTCGGCGTCGCGGACGAAGACGCCGCCGGGAACCGACAGGATCCGGCCACCCGCCAACGCGGCGACCGACGTGAAGAACTCCGGCGAGTCCGCGGCGCGCGCGGCGATCGCGCGGTTGGTCATGCCGAGGCCGAGCACCCCCCACGCCTTCGCGACGGCGAGGTCAGGGCGCAGGTTGCCCGAGCCGTCCTGGCGGTGCAGCGCGACGAGCACCCCGCCCGGATCGAGCACGGCGACGGTCAGCGGGTTGAACTGCTGCGCCGTGCCGTGGGCGAGTGCGCCGTCGACGATGGTCTTCGCCTGCTCCAAGGTGATCGTCACGCGGGCAGCCTATGCCGGGCGGCTCACGCGGGCCGCAACAGCAGGATCCAGCCCGCCGCGACCGCCGCCGCGCCCGCGAGCAGCCAGAACAGCGCGCGCCACGCCCCACCGGGCACGTGGGTCAGCCTGGCGAGCATGTCGGCGTCCGATGCGCCGCCGCGGCGCGGACGCAGCTCCCGGGTGGCGCGCAGGCCGCCGAACAGCAGGAACCAGCACAGCGCCGCCGCGAAGCCGTCCTGCACCCGCGGCGTGGCCCAGCCCGCGGCGTACCCGACGAGCACCCCGGTGGCCAGCACGGCCAGCCCGCCGAAGACGTTGCGGATCAGCACCAGCGTGACGGCCAGCAACCCCAGTGCGATCCACAGCATCAGCCGGGCGCGGTCGCCCGCGACGAGCAGCGCCCCGCCGAGGCCGAGCAGCGAAGGGGTGGGGTAGCCCGCCAGGAACGTCAGCACCAGGCCGGGCCCGCGGCGGGCACCGGTCGACACCGTCACCCCCGACGTGTCGGGGTGCAGCCTGATCCCGGTCAGGCCCCGGCCCGCCAGCAGCGCGACGAGCGCGTGCCCGCCCTCGTGCGCGATCGTCACGACCGTGCGCGTCCAGCGCCACAGCGGCGACCACCCCACCGCAACGAGTGCCAGCGCGGCGGCGAGCAGGACGCCGAGGTGGTCGTACACGTAGGCGGTCACGGCGGCGGCGGTCATCTGGCCAGTGTGGCGCGGCCCTTGACCCTCCAGTGGGCGGAGGGTTCACGATCGACCCGTGACCTTGTTGACCATCGGGCAGCTCGCCAAGCGGTCGGGTGTCCCCGTGCGCACGATCCGCTTCTGGTCGGAGGCGGGCGTGCTGCCCGAGACCGACCGTAGCGGCGGCAACTACCGCCGCTACGACGCCCGCGCCGTCGCCCGTCTGGATCTCGTGCGCACCTTGCGCGAGCTGGGCCTCGGGCTCGAGGAGGTGCGCCTCGTGCTGGAACGCAGGCGCAGCGTCGCCGACGTCGCCGCGGCCCACGTCGCGGCGATCGACTCCCACATCCGCGTCCTGCGGACCCAGCGGGCCGTGTGCACGCTGCTGGCCCGCGGGGACGACTCACCACGAAAGGCAGCATTGATGAACGACCTCGCCCGCCTCTCCGCCGAACAACGCCAACGGATGATCGACGAGTTCGTCGAGACGACGTTCGCCGACATCGACCCGGCCGCGCCGGGCGCGGGCATCGCCCAGGCCATGCGGACGCTGCCCGCGCAGCTGCCCGACGAACCGTCCACCGAACAGGTCGAGGCGTGGATCGAGCTGGCCGAGCTGGTCGCCGAGCCGTCCTTCCAGGCCCGTGCGCGCGAGATGGCGGTGACGGGCGCGCAGGCCCCGGCACCCGACGAGCCCGTTGATCCGGCTGCGGTGGTGGAGCACGCGGGCGCCGCGGCGGCGGCGGGCGTCGAGCCGGGGACGCCCGCAGCACGTGCGGTTCTCGACCGGATCCTGGCCGCCGACCTGGACGCGCACGCCCGCGCCGCGCTCGCGGACCGGCTCGCGACGTTCACCGACCGGCGCGTCGAGCGCTACTGGCAGCTGCTCGGCGTGCTCAACGGGTGGCCGCAGCGACCCCCGACGGTGCCCGCGTTCGAGTGGTTGATCGCCGCGCTGCGCGCTCGGTGATCGCCGGAAGCGGGACATGGCCTGCGCTGACGCACGTCATGTCCCGCATTCGGCGATCAGGGGCGGATGTGGCGATCAGTCCCTGCGGCCCGTCACCGCCAGGCCGACGCCGAGGCCGATCATCATGAGGCCGCCCGTCCCGCCGACCATCCGCAGGCGGGCGGGCGAGGTCGCGAACCACTGGCGGGCCGCGCCCGCCAACAGGCCCCACGCGCTGTCCAGCGTCATGGCGATCAGCGCGAACAACAGCCCGAGCACCAACATCTGCACAGTGGTGTCGCCCGCGGCGACGTCGACGAACTGGGGCAGCACGGCCGCGAAGAAGACCAGGACCTTGGGGTTGGTCACCCCGACGACCACGCCCTGCCAGTACAACCTGCCCTGCGCGGGCGCGGCCGGGCCTGCGAGCGCCGCGGCCAGGTCACCTCGGCGCCGGAACGTCTGCACCCCGAGGTACACCAGGTAGGCGGCGCCGACGAGCTTCAGCACGGTGAACACCTCGACCGACTGGGCGGCCACGGCGCCGTAGCCCAGCGCGACGGCCACCACGACGATCGACGCGCCGGTCGTGTTGCCCGCCACCGACAGCAGCGCCGCGCGCCTCCCGTGGGCCAGAGCGCGGCCGACGATGAACAGGACGCTCGGCCCGGGGATGAGCACCAGGATGATCCCGGCGAGGGTGAAGGTCAGCAACGTGGCGGCGGACGGCATGCGCCGCACGCTAGTCAGAACGCGCGTGCGGCCTCCAGCGATTACCAGCCGTAGAACACCCGCTCGACGACGGCACGGGTGCGCCGACCCGTGCGCCGGTAGTCGTCGAGGAAGACACCGGGATCGCCATCGGCCGGGTAGCCCAACGCATAGGCGACGGCGGCGAGCTCGCGACCGGAGCGCGGCAGCTGGTCCCCCGGCTTGCCCTTGACCAGCATCACCGCGTTGCGCGCCTGCGTGGCCAGCGTCCAGCCCGACCTGAGCTCGGCCGCGTCCTCAGCGGTGAGCAGGCCCGCCTCACCCGCCTCCCGCAGCCCCTCGAGCGTCGAGGTGGTGCGCAGCTCCGGCAGGTCGCCCGCGTGTTGCAGCTGCAGCAGCTGCACCGTCCACTCGACGTCGGCCAGCCCGCCGAGGCCGAGCTTCGTGTGCAGGGTGCGGTCCGCACCTCTGGGCAGTCGCTCGGCGTCCACCCGCGCCTTGATCCGCCGGATCTCGGTGACCGTCGCCGGGTCGAGGCCGCGGCCGGGGTAGCGCACCGGATTGATCATCTGGACGAACCGCGCGCCCAGCTCCGCGTCCCCCGCGACCGGCGCGGCCCGCAGCAGGGCCTGGGCCTCCCACGCCTGCGACCAGCGGGCGTAGTAGACGCGGTAGGACTCCAGCGTGCGCACGAGCGGCCCGTTGCGACCCTCGGGCCGCAGGTCGGCGTCGACGACGAGAGCCGGGTCCGGACTCGCCGACCCGAGACGGCGGCGGACGGTCTCGGCCACGGTGTTGGCGTAGCGGACCGCCTCCTGCTCGCTCGCGCCTTCGGAGTTCTCGCAGACGAACAGCACGTCGGCGTCGCTGCTGTAGCCCAGCTCGGCCCCGCCGAGGCGGCCCATCCCGATGACGGCCAGGCGGGCGGGCCGCCCGCCCCCGGACCTGTCCAGGGCGCGCTGCACCGACTCCAGCGTCGCCGCGAGCACTGCCACCCACACCGACGACAGCGCGGCGCACACCTCCTCGGTGGACAGCAGACCCAGCAGGTCGGCGCACGCGACCCGCAACAGCTCGTGGCGCCGCAGCGAACGGGCCGTGGCCGCGGCGGAATCGGGGTCGGACTGGCGCGCGACGGTCAGCCGCAGCGACGCGGCGACGTCCGCGGGGTCACGCCGGAGCTCGTCGGGCTGCCCCGCGGCGGGCGCGGCGAGCAGCCGCAGCACCTCCGGTGCCCGCACGAGCAGGTCGGGCACCAGCGCCGACGTGCCGAGCAGCCGCATCAGCCGCTCGGCGACGAGCCCCTCGTCCCGCAGCAGGCGCAGATACCACGGCGTGCTGGCCAGCGCCTCGGAGACGCGGCGGTAGGCCAGGAGGCCGCGGTCGGGATCGGGGCTGCGGGCCAGTTCGTCGAGCAGCACGGGCAGCAGCGTCTGCTGGATCGACGCCGCGCGCGACACGCCGCCGCTGAGCGCCCGCAGGTGCCCGAGCGCGCCTTCGGGGGACGCCCAGCCCAGCGCGCCCAGCCGAGCCGCGGCCTGGCGCTCCGACAGCCTGGCGGTCTCGGCGGGCAGCCGCGACACCGCGCTGAGCAACGGCCGGTAGAACAGCTTCTCGTGCAGGCGCCGCACCCGCCGCGCGTTGCGCGTCAACTCCGCCATGAGCACCCCGACGACGTCGCGGCGGCCGTCGGGGCGCAGCTTGGCCGAACGGGCCAACCAGCGCAGCGCGCCGGTGTCGTTCGCGGGCGGCAGCAGGTGGGTGCGGCGCAGACGTTGCAGCTGCAGCCGGTGTTCCAGCAGGCGCAGGAACCGGTAGGACGCCGCCAGGTTCGCGCCGTCGTCGCGCCCGACGTAGCCGCCGACGGAGAGCGCGTGCAGCGCGTCAAGCGTTGATCCCGAGCGCAGCGCCTCGTCGGTGCGCCCGTGCACCAGCTGCAGCAGCTGCACCGCGAACTCGACGTCGCGCAGGCCGCCGGGGCCCAGCTTGATCTCGCGGGTGCGCTGGTCGGGGCGCACGTTCTCCTCGACGCGGCGGCGCATGGCCTGGACGTCGCCGACGAAGTCGGGCCTGCCCGCGGCGCTCCAGACCATCGGCGCGACGGCCTCGGCGTAGGCCTTGCCCAGCTCGGTGTCGCCCGCGACCGGGCGCGCCTTCAGCAGCGCCTGGAACTCCCAGGTCTTGGCCCAGCGCTTGTAGTAGGAGACGTGCCCATCGAGCGTGCGCACCAGCGCGCCCTGGCGGCCCTCGGGGCGCAGGTTGGGATCCACCTCGAAGCAGGACTCCCCCAGGATCCGCATCATCCTGCCTGCGAACCGGGCGGCGTCCATGTCGGCGGGCTCGGCGACGAACACCACGTCGACGTCGCTGACGTAGTTCAGCTCACGGCCGCCGCACTTGCCCATCGCGATCACCGCCAGCCTGCCGGGATCGCGCTGCGCCTCCGCGGCCGCGACGGCCAGCGCGGCCTGCAGCGCCGCCGCGGCGAGGTCGGCGAGCCGGGCGGCGACGTCTTCGACGTCGAGCACGGGCAGCTCGGGCTCGGAGACGGCGGCGAGGTCGGCGCCCGCCAGCACCACCAGCTCGTCGCGGTAGGCGATGCGCAGCGCCTGGACGGCCGCGGACCCGGTCAGGCGCGCCCGCGTCCCGCCCGGCGCGCCTGCCGGGGGCGCGTCCGGATCGGCGCCGACGGCCGCGAGCAAGGTGGCGGTCGGGTCGCCTTTCGGCCCGTGCGGCTCGCCGCGCAGCCGGTGCCAGCGGTCCGGGTTGACCACGAGATGGTCGGCGAGGGTCGTCGAGCTGCCCAGCAGGGCGAGGAGCCGTCCGCGCAGGCCCACCTCGGCGCGGATCGCGGCGTCGAACGCCGTGCGGTCGGGCACGGCCGCGACGAGCCGCTCGACGCCCCGCAGCGCGAGGTCGGGGTCCGGGCTACGGGCCAGCGCCCACATCACGCTTTCCGCACCCGCCGCGGGCCGATCCCCCGCCCACCAGCCGAGTTCGGTGAGCGTGGCCTCCGCCCACGGCTCGGTCAGCCCCAGTCGGGCGAGGGAAGCACCGGCGCGCGTCACACGAGGAGATCCTGCCTCATGGGCGCGCGGCCGCCGGTCGCACATCGCCGACCTTTGGTCGGATCGCGGCCGCACCCGAGCAACCTTTCCCCTTCTGGGCGCTGTCGTCCGGCGCAACTTTTCCCAAACGGCCTCGCGGGCAAAGGGGGCGACCGTACTGTGTGCCGCGTCAACCAGGGTGAACACCAGCGGAGTACCGATGCGTCGACCGTTCGTTGTGGGGCTGCTCGCCGTTCTCGTCGCGGCGACGGGCACGTGGACCGCGGCGTCCGTGTTCGCCCAGACGCGCGCTCATCACGAACAGGCGAGTCCGTCCTCGGCGTCCTCGGCGCCCGCCGACCAGCCGCACAAGGGCTACATGCCCGGCTCGGCGAGGCGGTCCGCGTCCGGCGCGTCCACCGCCAGCCGCCCGAGCGAGGTGCTTGACCTGCACAACTGGTACCTCACGCTGCCCACGGGCAGCTCCGGCGAGCCCGACACCGTGCGCCAGCCCCAGCTCATCGGCTACAGCAGCCCGTTCTTCCAGCTCGACCCGTCCCGCGACGGTGTGGTGTGCACGTCGAACGCGGGGGGCGTCACCACGGCCAACAGCAGCTATCCGCGCGCTGAGCTGCGGGAGATGGACGGCGACAAGCTGGCGTCGTGGTCCAACGAGAGCGGCACCCACACGTTGGAGGTGCGGCAGGCGGTCACGCAGCTGCCGAAGGCCAAGCCCGAGGTCGTCACCGCGCAGATCCACGATACGAAGAGCGACGTCATGGAAGTGCGGCTCGAGGGAGGGCGGCTCATCGGCCGGTACGCCGACGGCAAGCAGTCGTTCACCATCGACCCCGACTACGTACTCGGCACGCCATACGATCTTCGCATCGTGGCCGCCGGCGGGCGCATCGACGTCTGGTACAACGGCAACCACGCAGGCGGCCTGAGCCAGTCCGGGAGCGGCTGGTACTTCAAGACGGGCAGCTACCTGCAGTCCAACACGGACCGGGGCGACGCCGCCGACGCCGTGGCCAAGGTGGTGCTGTACTCGGTCGCCGTCAGCCACTCCGGCTGACGGAGATGCCGGCCCTGACGGACAGGTCGTGCTCCACGCGCTGAGCGTCACGCACGCCGCATGACGTGAGGTCACGAGCCTCCGCTACCTGAGAACCTCATTGGACTGTTCGGCCTAGCGAGAAGCCACACACGGTCCAATCTTCGCGCTCTTCGGCGCTCTGTTACGACCTGTGAGCGCCGATCAGCCTGTCGCGCTCTCAGACTGACCGGCTGGGTGAAGATCCGCTCTACTGTCACTTTCCGTGCGGTACTCCCCCCGGTACGTCTGGCTTCCGCGCTGTGGCGTCCCCCTCAGGGAGGACGACGCAGGGCGACGATGCCCACCCGGATCCAGCCCGCACAGCCCTCCGCCCATCCGGCATCTCGCCGGCGTCCGCCCCCAGGAGAATTCGTGAAGCAGGCCTCTGACCGGCCCTCCGTCACACCGTCCGCGATCGTCATCGTCGGCTCCGGCGTCGTCGGCACGGCCACCGGAGAGGGCTTTCTTGAGCTCGGCCATGACGTGACGTTCGTCGACATCTCGCAGCGGCGGGTAAGCGAACTTCAGGACCGCGGGCTGCACGCCAGCACCACCGTGGACCTTCCGGCCGACCGTGAGGCCTTCATCATCCTGACCCTCCCCACCCCGAACGTCGGTCACGCCTATGACCTCGAGGCGTTCACGTCGGGTACGGCTGCGGTCGGTCGCGCGTTGGCGGACTCGGCTCCGTCCCACACCGTTGTCGTCCGCTCCACCGTCCCGCCGGGCACCAGCGACGACCTCGTTCGCCCGGTGCTGGAGCGCGAGTCGGGCAAGACCGTGGGCAACGGCTTCGAGCTGGCGTCCAACCCGGAGTTCCTCCGCGCCGCCTCGGCCGTCGAGGACTTCCGCAACCCGTGGATGACCGTGATCGCCAGCCGCCAGCCGGAGACGATCACGCGCATGCGTGAGCTGCTTGCGCCGTTCGGCGGTGAGGTGCGGACGTTCAGCGAGCCCGCCTCCGCTGAGCTCGTCAAGTGCGCGCACAACATCTACAACGCCGCCAAGATCAGCTTCTGGAACGAGATGTGGCTGGTCGCCCAGTCCCTCGGGATCGAGGCCGACCCCGTCGCGTCCACGGTGGCGGCGTCGTCGGAAGGCTCGATCAACCCGCTCTACGGGATCCGCGGCGGCGCTCCTTACGGGGGAGTCTGCCTGCCCAAGGACACCCAGGGCTTCCTCGGTTTCGCCGACAAGATCGGCGTCGACATGCCGCTGTTGCGCGCCGTGGTCGAGGTCAACGATCGGCTCGAGGCGCTCACGGGCCAGGAGTTGGACTCGGTGGTCGAGCGCAACATGTCCGGTGCCGACGTGGCATGACCCTGCCCCTGTACTACTACGTTCTGGGCACGCCGCTGGGCGTGCTCGGACTGTTCCGCTGGGCCTGCTGGTTGATCCGGCGGGTTCCAGCGGTGCTCTACCGGCCGATCAGCAACAACTTCCGGCAGCCGGTGTCGATCGTCGTCCCGGTGTACCAGGAAGATCCGGTCATCTTCCGGGCCGCGATCGAGTCGTGGTTGGCCAACCGGGTGGCCGAGGTGATCCTCGTGATCGACGCCTCGGACGCCCGTTGCCAGGAGATCGCGACGCACTACCCGGTCACGGTGCTGGTCACCGATGTGCCGGGCAAGCGCGACGCGCTGCGCAAGGGCTGGAACGCGGCGTCGACACCGATCGTCGCGCTCGTCGACTCCGACACGATCTGGGCGTCGAACGTCGCGGCCGAGGTGTGCAAGCCGTTCGCCGACCCGCGCATCGGCGGGGTCGGCACGCGGCAGAGCGTGTACGGGACAAAAGGGTTCCTCGCCCGGATCACGGACATGTTCCTCGACCACCGCTACTTCGACGAGAACGCCAGCCAGAGCTTCCTCGGCAGAGCGGTCTCCTGCCTGTCGGGTCGGACGGCGGTCTACCGCAGAGACCTGCTCATGGACATCGAGCGGGACTTCATGCACGAGACCTTCTGGGGCGTGCCGTGCCTGTCCGGTGACGACAAGCGGCTCACCACGCTGGTCCTCGAGCGCGGCTACCTCACCTACATGCAGCGCACCGCCGAGGTGTGGTCGACGTTTCCGAACACCTGGCGCATCTTCTTCAAGCAGCGGCTGCGGTGGGCGCGCAACACCTGGCGGTCCGACCTGCGGGCGCTTTCGCGCCCATGGGTCTACCGCCACCCCTTTCTCGCCTACACGATGGCGGACAAGGGTCTCAGCGGCTTCACGGTCCTGCTGGGCCCGTTCTTCATGGTGCACGCGCTGATCGTCGGTAACTGGACCTTCGCGGCGGTGCTCGCGGCGTGGTGGTGGCTGAGCCGCTCGGCCAAGTTGCTCCCCCACCTTCGCAGCCGCCCATCCTCCTTCTTCTTCATCCCGGGATACGTGTTCGTCTCATGGATCATGGCGATCATCAAGCTGCAGGCGCTTATGACTATCCGACGCCAGCGGTGGCTCACCCGACAGGTGGCCGTCGAGAACGGCCAAGTGGTGCGGACGGCGGAGGCCGCGGAAGGCGCTCCGGTGCCCGCCGCGGTGGGGGCTCCGGTGCCCGCCACAGCGGGAGTGCCCCAACAGTCGGGCAGGCAGGAGCTGGTCTCGGCCACGATGCCGATCCGGCGTCCGGCCCCGCCCCGGCCGGGCGTCCAGCCCTACCCGGGGCACACCCCGTCTCCGGTCCCCCACCCTCGGCCGCCAGGGCCGGTGCCGTCGCAGAACGTCGAGGCACCGACGTCCAAAATTCCTCCGGTCAGGCCGCGGCCGTCCGGGCTCGAGGCGGTACCCAACGGGCAGCAGCAGCCGCGCAGGGCCGAGTCGGGCGAGCAGCCCGGCTTCGTCGACATGCCGACGCAGCCGCACCCTTCCGTGGCAGGCCGCAGGGGCGTCGCGTGAAGCGGGCGATGCGCCGACTGCTCACCGCGGTCGCGGTCTTCCTGCTGGCGGCCGTGGCGATCCCGCTCAGCACAGCGGCGGCGGCGCCCAACCTGCCGAGCCAGTCTGTCCAGCAGCCGGACCCGAACAACGGCAACGGCAACGGCAACAACGGCGGAAACAACAACGGCAACAACGGCAACAACGGCAACAACAATCAACAGCAACAGCAACAACAGCAGCAACAGCAGCAGCAGCAGCAACAGCAGCAGCAGCAACAAGCTGCCGCGTCAGCGGCGGCAGCCGCCGCCACATCCGCCGCCCAAGCGTCAGCTCAGCAGGCCGCGGACCAAGCGGCCGCCGACGCCCAGCGCAAGCAGCAGCAGGCAGCCGCCGCCGCCGCCAAGCTGCAGGCCCAGCAGGCCGCAGCCGCGAAAGCCGCCGCCATCAAGGCCGCCCAGCAGGCGGCGAAGGCTGCTGCCCAGCGCGCCGCCGCCGCCCAGCGCGCCGGCGTGACCTGGAGCCATCGCGGCAAGCCGCAGAAGCTCGTGATCGTGCGCACCACGTCGATCGACTCGGTCTCCGGTGGCAGCCTCGTGCAGCGCGTCGCGCGCAACGGCCGCACCGTGTCGCTCGCCACGCTCGACGCCGCGATCCCCTCGTCCTGGATGACGCTCAACGGCGACACGGCACGGCTCAACGCTGCGGTCGTGATGACACCCGGCGCCCTGCTCGTCGTCGACGGCATCAAGACGCTTCAGCTGGCAGGCGGGAACGACGTCAACTCCGCCG
>DASWUV010000233.1:0-6661 GCA_036401495.1 Pseudonocardia sp.
AGCGTCTCGGTGGGTGTCGCCCCGTGGTCCTCGGACGCGAAGATCTCCGGGTGGTCCCCCTCGACGGTGAACGGGGTGCGGTGGGTGTGCTCGGCGCCCAGGCCGTAGAAGTCGTGCACGGTCGTGCGACTGTGCGTGCCCTTGATCCATTCGCAGTGGACGCGCCAGCGGAACTGCGCCGCCTCCGGCGCCGCAGCCAGCGCTTCCCGCGCCCCCAGCAGTGCTTCGACGTTGACGCCGTTGTCCACGGCAGGGGTCTCGACGGTGCTCATGATGTCTCCCGATCAGGCGGTTCTGTTCACAGCAGGCCAGCGAGGCCGCTGTCCGTTGGTTGGCTTCCGAACAGTGGCGTGGGGGAGTCGAACGGTCTGTCCTGAACTGGGCGTTCGAGCACGTAAAAAGACACGAACAGGAACCGGCCCTGATACGTCCGGCGCCCCAGCGCTTGACCTCGACCAGAGTCGAGGTCGCATAGTCAGACCATGGCCATCGAGCTGAACCACACCATCGTCGCCGCCCGAGACCGGCGCGCCGCCGCTCGGTTTGTCGCCGACGTGCTCGGCCGCCCCGCGCCAGTTCCGTTCGGGCCATTCGCGGTCGTCGAGCTGGACAACGGCGTGAGCCTGGACTTCGTCGACCGAAGCGACGAGATCGTTCCCCAGCATTACGCGTTCTTGATCACCGAGGACGACTTCGACGCCGTGGCGGCGCGGCTGCGCGAGCGCGGCGTCGCGACGTTCGCCGACCCCGGCCACCGCACCCCCGGGCACAACACCGACGACGGCGGCCGCGGGCTCTACTTCTCCTCGCCCGACGGGCACAACCTGGAGGTGCTCACCCGCCCCTATGGCAGCGGTAGTTGATCATGGCCCGCGCTATCTCCGGGCGGTGATCGACCGGGACGTGACCGACTGGGACAGGTAGCCGCCCGCCTCGACGGCCTTGACGATGAGGTCGCGGACCGGCCGGGGCTCGGTCGGCAGGAGGGTCGTCAGGTCGGTGTCGTGAGCTTCGAGGACACCCGCGTTGACGTTGGAGAACAGCGAGATCGTGTGGGTGATCTGGTAGGCCTCGAGGCCGCTGCCCGCCAGTGCGTTGCGTGCCTCGTAGATGGAGATGGTCTGGTATTCGACGGGACGGCCGAGTGCGGTGGTGAGCACCGCGGCGATGTCTCGGCCGCCGATCGCGGCGACGCCCTCGAGCTCGTAGGTCTTGTCCGCGTGGCGGCTGCGGCCGTCTGCTTCGAGGTCACGCTGGCTCTCCGCCGCCACGCGGACAGCCACGTCCGCGAGATCATCCTTGGCCACGACCGACACCCTGCCATCGCCGAAGGCGGCCGCGAAGACGCCGGTGGCGGCGGCCGCATCGGCTCCCGCCGTGGCGAGGCCGACCGGCACCTCGGCGTACAGCCCGTTGCGCAGGATGGTCACGTCGAACGGCGCGGCGGCCAGGCGGGCCTCCGTCCAGCGGTGCGGCAGTGCCAGGGTCAGCAGATCACCCGAGCCTGCCAAGCTGGTGTAGATCACATGCCGGACGCCCGCTACGGCGGCCGCATCGGCCACGGCACCATGGCGGGCGAGCACCACGTCGTCCTCGGCGTATCCGGCCGAGATGAACACCAGTACATCTACGCCCTTGAAGCCCTCGACCAGGGTCGGCGGGTCGTCAAAGTCGATCCGCCGCGCTGTCACACCGTCGGCGGCGCGGGTGCCCGCTACCACCTCCAGACCGTCGATTGCGGACAGGCCGTCGAGCACCAATCCGCCGAGTGCTCCGGAAACACCGGTAACGAGAATCATCGGGTCGCTCCTTGCGTTGCTCTGGTCTGAACAAGTCGGAGCATCCGCGCAGATCAGCGGAGGCGTAAGGAGGCACTCTCGTGTCAGTCACGAACAAGCCGGTAACCGCGCAGGTCACGGCGTCTGCGCCCGCCGGGCCGTGCGGCGATGACGACTGCGGTATCCGAGACGTGCTCGACCGGCTCGGCGATCGGTGGACTGTGCTCGTCGTCGTGGAACTGTCGAAGGGCGCCCGCCGGTTCAGCGCGTTGCAGCGAGCGATCCCGGGCATCTCCCAGCGGATGCTGACGCTCACCACCAAGCAGCTCTGCCGAGATGGGCTCGTCGAGCGCAACGCCTATCCGACCATCCCGCCGCAGGTGGACTACCGCCTCACCGAGCTGGGATGCAGCCTTGCCGAGACCATCTTCGGCCTCGCCGACTGGTCCCGTGGCAACAAGAACGCCATCGCCAGCGCCCGCAGCCGCTGGGATGTCGATCACCCCGGCACCGACCGGCCGATCCGGTAACTCAGTGCTGTCAGGTGAGCCGCTCTCGCGGTAATGATCAGGATCCTGCACTCACCCGTGAGCCGAGGACCAGTAGCCGCGACCGCATCGCACAAAGGGCGGCCCCCGACATCCAGTCCACCGCGGTGTGACTCACGGGGTCCGCACGTCCGCAGACGCCGCCCAGCTTGCGAGGAGTCGGAGATTCTCGGCAGCGGCCGAGTGGGGCTCGACGCTGTAGGCGATCATGGTCAGACCCGGGTCGGCAGGCAGGGCCAGCGCCTCGCCGGTGACCTCGATGTCGCCGACCAGGGGATGGCGGAGTTTCTTCGTGGCTGTGGTGTGCAGTCGCACGTTGTGCGTGGCCCACCATGTCCGGAACGGCTCGCTGCGGGTGGACAACTCGCCGACAAGATCGGTCAGCGCGCGGTCGTGGGGGGAGCGTCCAGCTTCGATACGCAGGGCGGCAACGGACTGCCGGGCGACGGTCTCCCACTCGACGAAGCACTCCTGCGTGCCCGGGTCGAGGAATAGTGCGCGCGTCAGGTTGACCGGTGTGTGGCCGTCGCCAGCAAGCTGAGGAAACAAGGCGGCGCCGAGTCGGTTCATCGCCAGGATGTCGGTGCGCCCGTTGCGCACATAGGCGGGTACGTCCGTCATGGCGTGGAGCAGGTGTCGGATGGACGGGCGCAGTCGGTCGCGGTGGGACACCCGACGTGGCCGCGTACCACGTGGGGCGGCATACGCCAGGTCGAACAGGTGCGTGCGTTCGGCGTCGTCGAGTTGCAGCGCTGCGGCGACCGCTTCGAGGACGGGCTCGGAGACACCGTTGAGGTTGCCGCGCTCCATGCGGTTGTAGTAGTCGACGCTGACGCCCGCCAGCGTGGCCACCTCTTCCCGCCGGAGTCCCTGCACACGGCGTGCGGTGCCCAGACTGGGGAGCCCCGCCTGCTCAGGCGTGATGCGCGCCCGGCGGGAGGTGAGGAAGTCGCGCACCTCGGCCTGGTTGTCCACGCCGTCGACGGTACGGCTCGACCGAGGTCTGTGAGGTGCACTGCCAGTACACGGGACAGCAGTGACTGCCGCCGTGGTCGCGCGGGCCGCAGAGTTGGTGGTGCCCGCCCGAAAGGAACTTCCATGAGTACGCAACGTGCCCAGCTGACCCTCAACAACAAGGTGGAGCTGCCGCCCATCGGCTTCGGTGTGTTCCAGACCCCGCCCGAAGAGACGCGCGCCGCCGTCAAGGCCGCACTCGACACGGGCTACCGCCACGTCGACACCGCCGCGGCCTATGGCAACGAGCGCCAGGTCGGCGAAGCGATCGCCGACGCAGGCATCGCCCGGCAGGACCTCTTCGTCGAGACGAAGATCTGGATCAGCGACTACGGCTACGACGAGACGCTGCACGGCTTCGACAAGAGCGCAGGCAAGCTCGGCATCGACCAGATCGACCTGCTGATCCTGCACCAGCCGCTGCCCTCCGCCTTCGACAAGACCCTGGAGGCCTACCGGGCGCTGGAGACGATGCTCGCCGACGGCAGGGTGCGCGCGATCGGGGTCAGCAACTTCATGGTCGATCACCTCACCAGGCTGCTGGCGTCGGTGACGGTCGTGCCTGCTGTCAACCAGATCGAGGTGCATCCTTTCTTCCAGCAGCGGGAGGTCCAGGCGCTCGGCGCCGAGCACGGCATCCACACGCAGGCCTGGTCGCCGATCGGCGGCATCACGTTCTACCGGGACGGCGCGCACAGCAGCACGCTGGCGGACCCGGTGATCGGCACGATCGCGCAGGCCCACGGCAAGAGCCCGGCCCAGGTCATGCTGCGCTGGCACGTGCAGGAAGGTCGCTCGGTCATCCCCAAGTCGACCAAGCCGGACCGCATCGCCGAGAACTTCGACATCTTCGACTTCGAGCTGAGCGCTGACGAGCGTGCGGCCATCGACGGACTGAACACCGAGCTGCGGGGCGGCCCCGAGCCTGCCGGTATCACCCTCGCCAACTACCGCATACCGATCCCGGAAGCCTGAGCGCCCGCATGACGACACGAAGGCCCACCGCTCACCGATGGGCTGCGTCGTACCGGTACGGGCCGAGGACCAGGAACAGCCCGCCGCAGATCACGCACAGCCCGGCCATCGTCAGCAACGCCGGGGTGTAGGAGCCGAAGCTCACCCTGCTGACGCCCACCGCGTAGGCCGTGATCGCCGAGGCGAGCTGGAACGCCGCAAAGGTGATGCCGTAGATCTTGCCGAAGGCCAGCCTGCCGAAGTAGCGGGGGATGAGGTAGCTGAGGACGTCGAACTCGGCGCCGATCAGCAGCCCGCCCAGCGCGGCCGCGAGCAGGGCCCGCGCGATGTCCGGCCCGGTCGCGAGCAGCAGCACCGCGACGATGCCGCCGACGAGGTACAGGGACATGACCCGGGACACCGCGACGCGGTCCAGCAGCCATCCGGTCGCGAGACGGGCCACGATCAGCGCGAGCCCGAGCGCGACCGGCACCAGGTTCGCGACGCCCGGCGGGATGCCTGCCTCCAGCAGGATCCGCACCTGGTGCACGACGATCGTGGAGCCGACCACCCCGAGCAGGAAGAACGCGGCCAGCACGAGCCAGAACACCCGCTGGGTAGCGGCGACCCGCAGCGTGTCGCCGCCTGCCGGGACGCCCGCGCGGCGCGGGCTCGGCTCGGACAGCAGCAACAGCGCGACCGGGAACGCGATCAGCGCGATCACGCCCAGCCCGAGGTAGGCCACCCGCCAGCCGAACGAGCCGATCAGCACCGCGGTGATGATCGGGACGATCACCGTGCCGACCCCGATGCCGGAGTTGGCGATGCCCAGCGCGAGCCCCAGCCTGCGCTCGAACCAGCCTGCGGTGAGCCGCAGGTAGGACGCGGGCCACAGGCCGAGGCCGCACAGTGGGATGAGCACCCAGGCCAGGTAGAACACGGGCAGGCTGTCGGGCAGCAGGTACATCGCCATCAGGGACAACCCGAAGAACGGGGAGCTGACCAGGATGACCCGGCGGCCGCCGAACCGGTCGACCAACCAACCCTGCACCGGCGAGAGGATCATGGTCGTGATGCTGAGGATGGAGGCGCCGAGCGCGATGGCCGGAATCCCCCAGCCGAACGCCCGGTCGAGCGGGGTGATGAACACCCCGAACGACATGACCAGGAGCACGCTCGGGCCGCAGGCGAGACCGATCATGGACGAGATCGCCGTCCGCCATCCTCGGTCGGGCGGTGCTTCGGTGGTCGACGTGGCTGCCGCGGACTGGGTTGTGCTCACGCCGACTCTCCGATCGCTGGTCCGAACTCGTGACGAAGCGCAGCGCCGTGCTGGTCGAGCGCCGGTGGCAGGAAGGCGTGGTGACGGTCACCTGCTTGGCCCGAAGCGATCCGGCAGGCAGCACCACGGTCGGGCTTGCCGAGTTGCCGATTCGCTACCCGGAACATAAGGCTCCTCGTGCCGGGCCGAGTGGAACGTGCCGGACGCGATGTGCAGGTCGAGCGGGTTCAGCCGCGCCGTGGTCGTTGACACCCGAGCAGGACGGGGTGTCGAAACGCAGGCCCGGGGCGGGCCCGGCAAACCGTCCCGCACACTGCATGGATCTCTCCTTCGAGATCATGGCCGCGGTGCGCGGCGGCTTAAACATCCGTATCTTTCGGACTCTTGAGGAGAATGCTGCGAGCGCCGTGCCCCTGTCAACCCCCGTTCCGCGGCGGTGGACCGGCCGGGAGACGCGGCGGCGCGAGCCGACGCGGGAGCGCCCGCTTCGCAGGCCGGAGCGCAGAGGAAGTTGCGATTGTGCTGCTCAGTGCGCGGCGACAGCTCGGCTCGGCGACCTTGACCCAGGTCTTGGCGGCCCGCGACCTTCCAGAATAGAATCGTACGCATGTTTTCTCGCCCGCTCGGTCTCTCCCAGCAGCTCGCCGCCGAGATCGAGGAGCTGATCGACACCCGCGGCCTGCGCTCCGGCGACCGGATCGCCACCAAGGAGGAGCTGCGGGAGCAGACCGGGTACGGGCGCGCCACCATCGGGGAGACGGCCCGGCTGCTCACCGAGCGCGGCACCGTCGAGGTGCGCCCCGGGCGGGGCGGCGGGCTGTTCGTGGCGCACGCCAGTCCCATGGTCCGGCTACGGCAAACCCTGCTGACGGTGCCTCAGGGCGCGACCACAGTGGCCGACGCCATCGCCGTCCGGGACGCGCTCGAGGAACTCGTCGTGCTCGATGCGGCGGCGCACCGGACCGAGCAGGACGTCCAGGAGCTGGAGGGCTGCCTGGACGGGATGCGGCGCGCCGGTGCCGATCTCGAGGGTTTTCTGCACGCCAACTGGGCGCTGCACGAGCGGATCGCCGAGATCACCCCCA
>DASWUV010000234.1:0-8546 GCA_036401495.1 Pseudonocardia sp.
CAGGCCGCGATCATCAACGACCTGGCCGAGCGGTACTCGATGACCGAGGTCGCGCAGTGCCTCGACCGGCTCAAGGACGCGGGCTTCTACTGGGCCACGCGCTCCGGGGTCACGATGGCCGTCTCCGACGTCGTCGTGCCGCCGAACAAGCAGCAGATCCTCGACGGCTACGAGGTCAAGGCCGAGCAGATCAACAAGCGTTACCTGCGCGGCGCGCTGTCGCACCAGGAGCGCAACGACGAGCTCGTCAAGATCTGGACGTCGGCCTCGGAAGAGGTCGCCAAGGCGATGGAAGCCAACTTCCCGCCGGACAACCCGATCCCCACGATCGTGCAGTCCGGCGCGGCGGGCAACATGGCCCAGGTCCGGCAGCTCGCGGGCATGAAGGGCCTGGTGGCGAACCCGAAGGGCGAGTACATCCCGCGCCCGATCAAGTCCAACTTCCGCGAGGGCCTCTCGGTGCTGGAGTACTTCATCTCCACGCACGGCACCCGCAAGGGCCTGGCGGACACGGCGCTGCGCACGGCCGACTCGGGTTACCTCACCCGGCGTCTCGTGGACGTGTCGCAGGACGTCATCGTCCGCGAGGTCGACTGCGGCACCGAGCGCTCGATCACGATGCCGGTCACGGAGGAGACGGCCGACGGCCGCCGCATCCCGCACCGCTACATCCGCACGAGCGTCTACGCGCGGACGTCCGCTGAGGACGTCGTCGGGCCGGACGGCGAGCTCGTCGTCCAGCGCGGTGAGGACCTCGGCGACCCTGCGCTCGACGCGCTGGTCGAGGCGGGCGTCAAGACGATCAAGGTGCGCAGTGCGCTCACCTGCACGTCGGCCACGGGCATCTGCGGCTACTGCTACGGCCGCTCGATGGCCACCGGCAAACTGGTGGACGTCGGCGAGGCGGTCGGCATCGTCGCGGCGCAGTCCATCGGCGAGCCCGGCACGCAGCTGACGATGCGCACGTTCCACGTCGGCGGTGTGGCAGGCGACGACATCACCACGGGCCTGCCGCGTGTCACCGAGCTGTTCGAGGCCCGTGTCCCCAAGGGCAAGGCGCCGATCGCCGACGTCGACGGCCGCATCGCCATCGAGGACGGCGACCGCTTCTGGAAGATCACCCTGACGCCGGACGACGGCGGCGAGGAGATCGTCTACGAGAAGCTGTCGAAGCGGCAGTGGCTGGCCACGACGACGGTCGACGGCACCGAGCGCGCGCTGCAGGACGGCGACCACGTGCACGTGGGCCAGCTGCTGCTGGAGGGCACGGCCGACCCGCACGAGGTGCTGCGTGTCATGGGTCCGCGCGAGGTGCAGCTGCACCTGGTGCGTGAGGTGCAGAAGGTGTACCGCACGCAGAGCGTGGACATCCACGACAAGCACATCGAGGTGATCATCCGGCAGATGCTGCGGCGGGTCACGATCATCGACTCGGGCGCCACGGAGTTCCTGCCCGGTGGGCTCATCGACCGGATGGACTTCGAGACCCAGAACCGCAGGGTCGTGGCCGAGGGCGGCGAGCCCGCCTCCGGTCGCCCGGTCCTCATGGGGATCACGAAGGCCTCGCTGGCCACGGAGTCGTGGCTGTCCGCGGCCTCGTTCCAGGAGACCACCAGGATCCTCACCGATGCCGCGATCAACGGAAAGCGCGACAAGCTCGTCGGGCTCAAGGAGAACGTGATCATCGGCAAGCTGATCCCGGCAGGCACCGGTATCGGCCGGTACCGCAACATCCAGGTCCAGCCCACCGAGGAGGCCCGCGCGGCCGCCTACGCGCTGCCGAGCTACGACGACGGCTACTACAGCCCCGACGTGTTCGGCACGGGCACCGGCGCTGCCGTGCCGCTGGACGACTACGACTTCGGCCGCGACTACCGCTAACCGGTAGCCGCACGGGCCCGCCGCGACGGCGGCGGGTCCGATGCCGAGGCAGGGCCCGAACGGGGCCGGACACCGCTCTCCCGTGGCGGTGACCGGCCCCGTTCGTCGTCCAGCCGACACACACCCCTGGGGGCTGGCGTGGTCGGGGGAGCAGCTCAGCCACGGACAACTCGTCCCCGGATACACGCGCCCTTCCTCCGCTGCGGCACCCGTCGCAGGCTGGAGCCATGACCTCTCAGAAGATCGCCCTCGTCACGGGCGGCAACCGTGGACTCGGCCGCAGCGAGACCCTCGCGCTGGCCGCCGACGGCACCGACGTGATCCTCACCTACCGGTCGCACGAGGACGAGGCCAAGGCCGTCGTCGCCGAGGTCGAGGCGCTCGGCGCCACCGCGGTCGCGCTCCGTCTGGACACCGCTGCGCCCGACACCTTCCCGGCCTTCCTCGCCACCCTCCGCACGACGCTGTCCGAGACCTGGTCCCGCGACAGCATCGACGTCCTGGTCAACAACGCGGGCAACGCCGCGTGGACCCCGCTCGGCGAGATCGGGATCGACGACCTCCGCGCGCAGTTCGACGTGCACGTCGTCGGCGTCGTGCTGCTCACCCAGGCCGTCGTTCCGCACCTCGTCGACGGCGGCCGGATCATCAACACCTCCACCGGGCTGGCCCGCTTCACCGGCCAGTTCGGCTACTCCGTCTACGCCGCGGCCAAGGGTGCGGTCGAGGTGTGGACCCGCTACCTCGCCAAGGAGCTCGGTCCGCGCCGGATCACCGTCAACGCCGTCGCCCCGGGCGCCACCGCCACCGACTTCGGCGGCGGCGCCATGCGCGACGACGAGCACGTGCGCGGTTACCTCGCAAGCGTCACCGCAATGGGCCACGCGGGCGAGCCGGACGACATCGGCCGCGCGGTCGCCGCGATCGCCTCGGACCGGATGAGCTGGGTCACCGGCCAGCGCATCGAGGCGTCCGGCGGCATGCTGCTCTGAGCGGGACACTGCAGTCATGACCGGATCGGGCGGTGCGGACCGCGCCCAGCTCGCCGACTTCCTCCGCACGCGCCGCGAGGCGCTCCAGCCCGAGGACGTCGGCATGCCGCGGGGCCCGCGCCGCCGGACCGGTGGTCTGCGCCGCGAGGAGATCGCCGCGCTCAGCGGCATGTCGACCGACTACTACGGCCGGATCGAGCAGCAGCGCGGGCCGCACCCGAGCGAGCAGATGCTCGCGGCCCTCGCGCGCGGCCTGCGGCTGTCCCTCGACGAGCGCGACCACCTCTTCCGGCTCGGGGGCTACCCTTCGCCGCGCCGCGCGAGCCGCACCGACCATGTCGACGCCGGGCTCATGCGCGTCCTCGACCGCCTCGAGGACACCCCGGCCATGGTCGTCTCGGGCGCGGGCGTGACGCTCCTGCAGACCCCGCCCGCCGTCGCGCTCTTCGGTGACGAGACCGCCTACGAGGGGCTGGCGCGCAGCGCGCTCTACCGGTGGTACACCGACCCGTCGTCCCGCGGGATCTACCCCGAAGCCGACCACGACGTCCGCGGTCGCGACTTCGTCGCCGACCTCCGCTACGCCTACGCCCGCGACGGCCGCGACTCCTACGCCGCCGAGATCGTCGACGCCCTCACCGCGGTCAGCGCCGAGTTCCGGGCAGTGTGGGCGGAGCACGAGGTCACCCGCAAACGCAGCAGGTTCAAGCGCATCGCCCATCCCGAGGTGGGCCTGCTGGAGGTCTACTGCCAGACCCTCTTCGACATGGACCAGAGCCAGGGTCTGCTCGTCTTCACCGCCACCCCGGGCAGTGAGAGCGCCGAGAAACTCCGGCTGCTCGCCGTCCTCGGCCGCCAGTCGCTGCATCGCTAGGCCGGGTCGGCGGTGATCAACACCAGGCGCCGGGTGGCCCTGGTCATCGCGACGTAGAGGTCGGCGCGGCAGTGGGCCGCGATCGCCTCGGGGTCGACGACGAGCACCACGTCGAACTCCAGGCCCTTCGCCGAGGCGGGAGTGTGCACGACGACCGGCGTGCCGAGGTCGGCGAGCTCGGGCACGGCGGCAGGCTCCGCAGTGATCACGGCGATCATGCCCGTACCCGCCGTGCCGAGCTCGTCCACGACCGCGGCCCGGATCTCTGTGGCGAAGTCCGCACGAGTTGCCCGACGCCGACGGGGAGGCTCGCCGGACCGGCGCACCGACCGCGGCACCCGGTGGCGCTCGTCGGCAGGCAGCACGAGCGCGGCGGCCTCCATGATCTCGGCGGGCGTCCGGTAGTTCACGGTCAGCGTGCGGTGGGTGAAGCGGTCGCCGACCACGGGGCCCAGCACGTCGGACCATGCTTCAGCGCCCGCGGGCGAGCTGCGCTGGGCCAGGTCGCCCACCGCCGTGATCGACCGGGTCGGACAGCGCCGGGCCAGCACGTGCCAGTCCATGGCGGACAGCTCCTGGGCCTCGTCGACGACCAGGTGCCCGTAGGTCCACTCCCGGTCGGCTGCCGCGCGTTCGGCGAGGCTGCCCGTGAGCTCGGCGCCGAAGCGGTCGGCGAGCATGTCTGCGGTGACGAAGTCGGTCGCCCGCAGCTCGTCGGCGTCCTCCCCGGCGAGGTCCCGGTCGTGCGCGTCGATCAGCGTGAGCACCTCGGCGGCGTAGTGCGCTTCGCTCGGGCGGCGGGCGCGGCGGCGGGGGAGCGGGCCGAGGAGCTCGGCGAGCTCGTCCAGCAGCGGGGCGTCCGAGACGGTCCAGGCGGCGCCTTCGGGGCGGTGCAAGGCGGACAGGTCCGCGCGCGGGACGTCGAGGATCTCGTCGCGGCGGAGGTCAGCGGCGATGGCCGCCAGGCGTTCCGGCGAGGCCAGCAGGCCCGCAAGCACCTGCTCCGGGGTCCGCAGCGGCCACAGCCGGTCCAGCACCGCCCGGAAGCCCGGATGGTCGACCAGTTCGTCACGCAGGTCGTCCGCCAGATCGCCTGCGATGACTGCGGCGGATTCCGCGGCGTCCGGCGCGTAGTCGTCGTTCTCGTATGCCGCGTCCCCGTCGACGCCGTCGGGATCGGCGAGAATTCCGCCGGTGATCGCGTCGACGCCGCGCGCGACGAGCTGCGCGACCAGGGCCTCGGCGAAGACCATCCGCGCGGCGTTGTACAGCCGCGCGCTGTCGCGTGCACCGGCCCTGGCCTGCGCGGCGACCGCCCGGTCGACCTCCACCGTCACCGCGTCGAGCGCGAGGGGGATCGGTTCGTCGGGCAGGGACTGCTCGGCGGCCACCGCCCGGCGCAGGACCTCGCACATCACCAGGTCGCCCTTCAACCGGGCGACCGCGGGTTCGTCCACCGCTGTGGCCTCGACGCCCCGGTGCAGCCTGCCCGGAGTGGTGAACACGACCGCCGACTCGCCCAGCGACGGCAAGACGCCCCCGACGTAGTCGAGGAACGGCAGGCTCGGGCCCACCACCAGCACGCCGCGGCGGGCCAGCCGGTCGCGGTGGGTGTACATGAGGTAGGCCACCCGGTGGAGGGCGACCGCGGTCTTGCCCGTGCCGGGGCCGCCCTCGACCACGACGGTTCCCGCGAGCGGCAGCCGGATGACCGCGTCCTGCTCGGATTGGATCGTCGACACGATGTCGCGCATCGCCGTGCCGCGCGGCGCGGACAACGCCGCCAGCAACGCCGGATCGGCTGCCGTCTCCGACGCGCCGGTGCGGCTCGCGGCGAAAACGTCGTCGTGAATGTCCACGACCCGCTCGGCCGGGGCAATTCCGGACAGCAGTAAATGCCGCCTGCGGGTGACGCCCATCGGCGTCGCCAGGGTTGCGCAGTAGAATGGTCGGGCGGCGGGCGCCCGCCAGTCCACGAGTGCGGTGGTGGTGTCGTCGGCGCCGGTGAGCCCGATCCGACCGATGTAGAGGGGCGAGTCGTTCTGGTCGTCCAGGCGTCCGAAGCACAGTCCTGAGCGGGCGGCCCGCAGCTGCGCGGCCCGCTCCGACCAGCGGTGCACCGCGACGTCCCGCTCCCACCGGGCGCTGCGCTCACGACCGGTCGGGGCCGATAACGCCGCCGTGGTCCGGCCGGACACAAGATCCAGCTCCGCGGCGAGCAGCCGGTGCAGACCCCGGATGTGTCGCGTCTCGGCGGCCAGTTCGTCGTCCAGGGGGCGATATTCCACAGGATCCCCATTCGTGTTACAGTAGAAAAGAATAAAGCGCCGCTTTTATTCTCGGGCAGCCCTTCAGTATAGCGCGAGTTCCCTTTCCGGCTTCTGCGCGATTAGTGTGGGTAGGCGTACGCGCTGATTCGTGTCACGATCATGCGCGTGGCAACCTCCCGGCGAGGCCGGACGCAGGCGTGGGCGGCGGCGGTGTCGATGGCGGCGCTCCTGCTACTGGCGTCGTGCTCACAGTCGCCCGCCCCGCCCCCTCCGTCCGCCCCTTCTGCGCCCTCTGCGTCATCCGTCCCGTCCACGCCGCAGGCGATGCTGGCCGGGTGGGAGCTGACACTGCCGGTGGCGGGGTCGAAGGGCGACGCGGCCACCGTGAAGCCCGCCGCGATCACACCGCCGTGGCTGACGACCGACGCCTCGGGCGCCCTTGTCTTCTGGGCCCCGGTGAGCGGGGTCACGACGACCCACTCCGAGCACGCCCGCACCGAGCTCGACCGGCTTGACGGCTTCGCCGCGGGCAGCGGCGGCGTCACCTTGACCGCTTCGGTGACGGTGACGCAGCTGCCCAGCGCGGTGCCGGAAGTCATCATCGGGCAGATCCACGGCGCAGGCGACATCAGCTCGGTGCCCTACGTCCTGCTGTTCTACTCCAACGGCGACCTGAAGGCCGTCGTGAAGCAGGCGCGGACGGGCGAGGCGCACAGCGACGTGCCCCTGTTGTCCGGCGTTCCGCTCGGCACCCGGTTCGACTACTCGATCACCGACGACGGCACCGGCAGCCTGACCTTCACCACGGCCGCAGGCGGACGCACGGCCACCGGGAAAGCGCCGGTGCCCGCCGCTTTCGCCGGTGCTTCGGTGCGGTTCCAGGCGGGCGCCTACCAGCAGGCCCCTTCAGCGCAGGGCGCCAGCCCCGGCGACGGCGCCCGAGTCACGTTCTCGGCGATCACGGTCGCCCCCACCCCGCGCTGATCGCCGTCTGCGGGACATGACGTGCGCTGGTGCACCTCATGTCCCTCCTTCAGTGATCACGCCTGGTCAGCGTGCAGCGCCGAGCCCAGCGCGTCCAACGCCGCGTCGGCCTCGGCCATCAGCCCGGCGAGCACGGGAAAGGCGTGCCACAGGCCGTCGGGGCGCTCGTAGGTCACAGGCACGCCTGCACAGCGGGCGCGCTCGACGAGCCGGTCCGCGTCATCCACCAGCAGCTCGCCGCCCGCCGCGGTCACGTGCAGCGGCGGCAGGCCCGCCAGGTCGGCGTCCAGCGGGCGCAGATCGGCCGCGTCGGCGGGTCCGCGGTAGTCGTTCGCCGCCTGCCGCAGCCAGGCGGGCTTGAGCATGACGTCAGATGCCGCGTTGGCGGTGACGGCGGGCCCGGAACACGTGAGGTCGAGCCACGGCGAGATCAACCCGACCGACCCGGGCAGTGCTTCGCCCGCCGCCCGCAGCCGCAACAGCAGTGCCATCGTCAGCCCGCCGCCCGCGGAATCTCCGGCCACGGCAAGGTGTTGTGCCTGGTGGCCTGCCGCGCGCAGCGCGCGGTAGACGGCAAGGACATCGTCGACGCCCGCCGGGTACGGGTGTTCGGGGGCGAGCCGATAGTCGGGGGCGAGCACCGGCGCACCGGCGGCTCGGCTCAGGTGGGCCAGCAACCCACGGTAGGCACGGGGCGAGGAGACCTGGTAGCCGCCGCCGTGCAGGTACAGCACGCGGCGCACGCCGATGGCGGCCCCTGCTGCGGACACCACCGTGGTGGGCACGCCGCCGAGCAGCCCTTCGGCGAGGCGGGTGCCACGGGGCAGCGGCACCGCCGTTCCCACCAGGTCGAGCAGCCTGCGTCGGAGGGCGACGGGGTGCCGAGGGTTGAGGAGGGGAGCGATGCCGAATCGGGTGACGAGCCGGGCAGCAGGCGTGGGCAGGTGCACACCGGAAGCTAACCGACGAAATCGTGACGGCGACAGGACATTACGGCCGCGCAGGACGGCCGATGCCGAGCACGGTCGGTCACGTCACGTACGACGAGCGGAGCCGCACGGGCGATGAACGGGCGAGCCCCCTTGCGATCACGGCGTCACTGCGGCACCCTCCTTTCACCGACAGGCGCCGACACGGCCCCGTTTTGACCCCCTTCCGGTGGGCCGGGTAGTCTTGTGTCTTGCGCTCGGCTGCGGTCGGGCCGATCTGCGTGCCCGACGGCGTCCGCTACGGCGGTATGTCGGGTCCGCGGGCCCATGGGCTCCCGCGAGGTCCTCGATCTCCGCGTAAGACCGATGGGGTGCGACACGCCCGACCTCGGGTGTGGGCGGTCCACGAGGCAGCCACACCGGAACCCAGCCCCACCAGAACCACAGCCGCACCAGAACTACAGCACCGAAGAATCACAGCACGCCGACGGGAAGAAGTAGACGGTTCATGCCCACGATCCAGCAGCTGGTCCGCAAGGGCCGTCAGGACAAGGCCACCAAGACGAAGACGGCCGCGCTCAAGGGGAGTCCCCAGCGCCGCGGCGTGTGCACGCGC
>DASWUV010000235.1:0-3060 GCA_036401495.1 Pseudonocardia sp.
GGGCGGGCGGGCGGAGTGGGCGGAGTGGGCGGAGTGGGCGGAGTGGGCGCGCCGGGCGCGCCGGCCGGGCTGAGCCGGCGGCACACACCGTCGGTAGCTCACACACACGTCCCGCAGTGTCTGTCGACCCCGCCGGGTGTGTGCGACGCCGCCGGGTGTGTGCGAGCTACGCCAGGTGCCAGTTCGGGGGGTGCGCCAGCCCGGGGGTGCGCGCGGTAGGCGCGTTGGCCCGGGTGCGCCGTCCACGGGTGCGCGCGAGGGGTGCGCCGGGCGGGGCTGAGCGGCGGCACCCACCTTCGGTAGCCCACGCACACGTCCCGCAATGTGTACGGGCCCCCCGGGGTGGGTGCGGGCCCCGTCGGGTGGGTGCGGGCTGCGTGGGGGTGCCGGGCCCGCTACCGCGCGCCGACGCGGTTGTCGGGGCCGTGCTCGACCGGCAGGTGCTCGCGCACCCAGCCGTCGATCCCGCCGGGCATCTCCTTGACGGGGCGGCCGAGGGCGGCGAAGCGCAGCGCACCCTTCGTCGACGCGTTGCAGGACGGCCCCGCGCAGTAGGTGATGACCAGCGTGGACTCGTCGGGGATCAGCTCGTCGACGGCGGCGGCGGTGATGCGGCGGTGCGGCAGGTTGATCGCGCCCGGCAGGTGGCCCTGCGCATAGGACTCGGGGCTGCGGCAGTCGACCACGACGAACCCCGCAAGGCCCGCGGCCTGGTCGGCGGCGACGTCGGCGCAGTCGACCTCGTAGGACAGGCGGCCTCGGAAGTGGTCCATCGCCGCGGAGGCGGTGGCGGGGGCGGTGGCCGCGACGGCCGATCTGATCTGCATGGCGTCGATCGTCGTGGCAGGCGCGCCGCAGAGCCGGCGGCCGGAAGGACACCCTTGCGTAGGATCCGGCCATGACCCCGGCCGCGCGCACCACCCCGGCCGCGCCCGCCACTGCGGCCACCGCCGCGACCACCGCCAGGCCACGGCACCGGATCGCCGCACTCGCCTATCCCGGCATGGCGCCCTTCGAGCTCGCGATCGTCATCGAGGTGTTCGGTCTGGAACGACCCGAGCTCGACGTCGGCGCCTGGTACACCGTCGAGGTCTGCGCGGTCGAGCCCGGCGAGCATCCCGCAGTCGGCGGCATCACCGTGGCTGTCCCCCACGGCCTGGACCGGCTGAGCGGGGCCGACACGGTGATCATCCCGGGCTGGCCCGTGCACCAACCGGTGCCGGAGGCGTTGTCGGCCGCCGTGCGCGAGGCGCACCAGCGGGGCAGCCGGGTGGTCTCCATCTGCTCGGGCGCCTTCGTGCTCGCCGCCGCGGGCCTGCTCGACGGGCGGCGGGCCGCCACCCACTGGCAGTACGCCGAACGCCTCGCCCGCGGCTACCCCGCGGTCGACGTCGACCACGAGGTGCTCTACGTCGACGACGGCGACGTGCTCACCTCCGCCGGGTCCGCCGCAGGGATCGACCTGTGCCTGCACCTGATCCGCCGCGACCACGGGGCGGCGGTCGCCAACCAGGTCGCGCGCAGGCTGGTGGTGCCCGCCCACCGCGACGGCGGCCAGTCGCAGTACGTGGAACGGCCGGTGGCGGTCAGCGACGACGCGCGCATCCACGACGTCATCGCATGGTTGGAGCGCTCGCTCACCGAGCCGGTCAGCCTCGCCGCGCTGGCCCGGCGCGCCCACCTCTCCGAACGGCACTTCACGCGCCGGTTCCGCGAGGTCACCGGGCAGAGCCCGGTCGAGTGGCTGCTCGCCCGCCGCGTCGACCGGAGCCTCGAACTGCTCGAACGGGGCGACCAGTCCATCGACGAGATCGCGGTGGTGGCAGGCTTCGCCAACGCCACCACCTACCGCCTGCATTTCCGCCACCGCATGAACACCACCCCCAGCCAGTACCGGCGGGCCTTCCGCCGGTAGCGACCGGAGACACCGGAGACACCATGGCCCTGTTCGGACGCGCACCCAGCAGGCCTGACCGCCACCGCACCGCCGACGGCCTGGCCGACCCGGTGCGGCATGCGGAGTGGACCGTGCGGCTCGGCCGGGACTGGCAGCTGCTCGACAACCACGGCGCGGTGCTCGCCGTGACCAGCCCCGACCGCAGCTACAGCGTGCGGTCGACCGACGGCTACCTCCTGACCCAGACCGATGTTGCCCTCATCGACGCCGACGACGTCGCCGCAGCGGCTTTCGCAGGCGTGGCGAACGCCGCGTCCCCGGCAGGGCCGGGCATCGACCGCGGTGGCGGACATGGCCCACGCCCGACCTCCGACGAGCGCGCGAAGCTGCGCATCCGCGACACCAACAGTCGAATGATCATCGCCGAGTCCCACCGCGCACCCGGCGGCATCGTCATCCGGGTGCTGCCCGGCGGCCCGGTGAACCAGCAGCTGGTTGCCCGCACCCTGGCGCCCCCGGTCGCCGACGCCCTCATCCACTCCGGACCATGGGTCTACGGCGTTCCCGCGCCCGGCCGTGGCGAGCTGCGCAACCGCGCCGGTCAGCTCCTCGCCTGCGACACGTTCACGCGCCTGACCCCGGTCAGCACCTCCGATCGTCGCGGCGGACTGACCTGGTGGTCGGTGGACGTCGAGGAAAACCCGTTCCCGACGAGCTGGCTGTTCGCCGTGCTCCTGGCCTGCGAACACCTGCGCCGCTGACCTGCGTGCCCGGCACGGCGGTTCAAGCGGCTACCGCCGCCGACGTAGGTCACCTGCGCTGCCTGCGGTAGGTCGAGCGCGCCGCTGGTGCGACGACGCGCAGCGCGCAACAGCGCAGCCTCGCCTCCATGGTCAACGATCTGCGCAGCCCACCCCCGAGGGTCCGCGAGCGGCACGGCCCGGTCGCGACGGCCGCGGCGGCGGGATCGGTTGCGGCGGCGGGCGCCGTGCACCTCGCCGTGGTGCCCCAACACCTGGACGAGTACCTGCTGTTCGGACTGTTCTTCGGCGTGGTCGGCGGCGCCCAGCTCGTCGCCGCGGCCGTGCTGCTCACCGGTGCGGGACGACGGATGCTGGCGGCCGTCGCGGCAGCACAGATCCTGCTCGTGCTGCTGTGGTGGG
>DASWUV010000236.1:0-35701 GCA_036401495.1 Pseudonocardia sp.
GTCCAGCGGCGACATCCCCACCGTGGTCTTGAAGTTGACTGCGAACGCGGTGCGGGACATCGACGCCGTCGCGGCCAGGTCGGCCACCGTCCACGGTCGGTCCGGATGACGGTGGATCAGCTCGAGCGCCGGGCGCAGCCGCCGGGCCTCGACGGTGCCACCGCGGATCACGGCCATCGCAGGCAGATGATCCAGCAACAGCCTGCCCACGGAGTCGTCGAACGTGATGGCACCGCTGATCGCCGACGTATCCACGGCCGTGTCGGGGGCCCCGTTGACACGTACGGTGCCTGGCCAGATCGTCTCGAACAACGCCGTGCCGTCCTCCGCCGCTCGGCCTGGGCGCGACCCGATCACGTAGGGCAGTCCCCTGGCGAGGAGGTAGCCGTCGCCCGCCCGTAGGCGCTGTGGTTTCGACCCGGCCGGGGTGAGCCACAGGGCGCCGCTCACCACGAGACCGACCCGCATGTGCCGGAACTCGGCGAAACGCAGCGCCCAGTCGCCGGTGGCCTCGAGGCGGCAGGGCGGTGCCGCCTGGACGTCGAGGAAATCCAGAGCGGCCGACAACGTGTCCACGCGATCGACCCTAACGACTGAACGATATGTCGATCACGCGGAACGCTCGGCCATGGTCGCCGCGCGCGCCCGCTTGCACCATTGTCCGCAGCCCTCCCCTTCCATCACCCGCCCCCTACGAGAGGTGCTTGATGAGCTTCGACGTCAGCGGTCTCCACCTTCCTTCATCGTCGGGAACCACCGTCTGGTTCAACGGCGACGTGTTGACCGTCAAACTCACAGCAGCCGACACCGGCGGACGCCTCGGCCTCGTCAAGGCGTCCGTCCCGCCCGGCGGCGGCCCCGCTCCGCACCAGCATGCCTCGACCGACGAGACCTTCTACATGATCGACGGCGAACTGGAGTTCCTCGACGGCGACCGGGTCTTCACTGCAGGCCCGGCCGACGTGGTGTTCATCCCGCGCGGAACCGTCCACCGGTTCCACAACCCGGGGTTGACCCACGCAAGCATGGTGTTCTGCTACACCCCGGGCGGCGCCGAGCAGCTGTTCGTCGAGGGCGGTGACCAGGCCCAGCCGGGCGTGCAGGTGCAACCTTGGGGCCCCGAACGCATTGATGACCGGCTCATCGGACTGCTCGAGAAGTACGACACCCAGCTGCCCAGCTGAGCTCCATCAGGGGCAGGCGGTGCCGGGGCTATCGCCTGCCCGAATGCTCAGGCAGGGCTTCCAGCGCGTGCCGCAGCATCTCGGCCGTCGTCGCGACCTTGACGCGCTCGGCCTCGCGCAGGCCGCCCCGACGGATCTCCTCGGCGTCCAGGCGCAGCCACGCGGTCCAGTCGACGGCCTGTACGCCGTGGGCGACCAGCGCCGCTCGCAACGCGGCGGGCTCGGGATGGGCGGGGGCAGGCAGCGACGGCAGGTCCGCCAACACCGCGTTCGCCGTCTCGACGCCGTCGGCCTTGTTGGTGCCGATCACCCCGGTGGGGCCGCGCTTGATCCAGCCGGTGACGTAGGCGCCGGGCACCGGCACGCCGTCGCGCACCACCCGACCCGCCACGTTGGGGACCGTGCCGGTCGCCGCGTCGAACGGCAGTCCGGGGATCGGCTCGGCGTCGTAGCCGATCGCGCGCACGACCAGGCCGACGTCGAACGTCTCGGTCTCACCGGTGCCCCGGACGCGCTCCCCTTCGATCGCGTTGCGCTCGACCTCGATCCCGGTGACGCGGCCGTCCGTGCCGAGGACGCGGACAGGCGAGCGGAGGAAGTGCAGGTGGATGCACCGCGGCTTGCCGGTCCGCTCGGCGGCCGACCACTTGGTGAGCGAGGCGAGGCACTGGCGCATCCGCCGCTCCGGCGGCTCCTCCACGCCCGCGGCGAGCAGACCGTCGTCGTGGACGACGACGTCGGCGCCCGCGAGGTCGCCGATCTGGTTGAGCTCGGCCGGGGTGAACCGGACGTGTTGCGGGCCGCGGCGCACGATGATGTGGATGTCACGCACCCGGCTGGCCCGCAGTACGTCGAGCACGGGACCGGGGATGTCGGTTGCGGCCATCTCGTCGGGCGTTTTCGCGAGCACCCTGGCCACGTCGAGCGCCACGTTGCCCGCGCCGACCACCGCCACGCCGGGGTGACTGAGGTCGGGTTCGAGCTCGACGAAGTCGGGATGGCCCGAGTACCAGCTGACGAACGTGCCCGACCCGTACGAGCCTGCGAGGTCCTCCCCCGGTACACCCAGCGCGCGGTCGACCGAGCTGCCGGTCGCGTGGATGACGGCGTGGACGTGCTCGCGCAGTACGGAGAGCGGAAGGCCGTCGTCACCCACGTTGACCCCGCCGAGGAACTCCAGCTCAGCGGGGTCGAACGGCCGCTGCAGCACCCGGATCACCGACTTCATCTTCACGTGGTCGGGCGCCACGCCGTACCGCACGAGGCCGTACGGGGCGGGCAGGCGGTCGAGCACGTCGACCGCGACGGGTACCTCGGAGGCGAGCAACGCCGCCGCCGCGTAGAGGCCCGAAGGGCCCGCGCCGACCACTGCGACGCGATACATCAGCCACGCTCCACAGGCAGCGGGGGGAACCGGGGCGGTCGTTTCTCCAGCCAGGACGCGATGCCCTCACGGAGGTCCTGGCCGCCGATGCGCTTGTCGGTCTCGAGGTGGGCGCGGTCGAGGGCGTCGGCGTAGTCGCGCTCGGCGTCGCGCACCTGCTCGAGGACGACCGCCACGGCGGAGGGGGCGCAGTGCCGGGCGATGTCGCGGGCGTAGTCCTGCGCCGCCGCGACGACGTCGGCGGCGGGGGTGACCCTGCTGACCACACCCAGCTCCTTGGCCTCCGCCGCGTCGAACGTGCGGGCGGAGATCAGCAGGTCCAGCGCGTTCTCCAGCCCGATGAGCCGGGGCAGTGTCCAGGCGATGCCGTACTCGGCGACGAGCCCGCGCCGCGCGAACGCCGTCGAGAAGCGCGCGGTGTCGGCGGCGAAGCGGACGTGGCAGAACAACGCCTGCACCAGCCCGACGCCCGCGCAGGCTCCGTTGATCGCCGCGATCAGCGGCTTGGGGAACGTCCGGGGCACGTCGACCGGCCGGTGCGGGAGGACGGCGCCCTCGGTCGCGAGGTCGCCGAGGCGCGTCATGTCGGCGCCCGGGCAGAACGTCGTGCCCGCGCCGGTGACGACGACGGCGCGCACCGCCTGGTCGGCCGCGGCAGCGGTCAGCGCGCCGTAGTAGGCGTCCTCCAGCTCCTCCGACCAGCCGTTGCGCCGCTCGGGCAGATTGAACGTGATCGTGCGGACGCCGTCCGCATCGGTCTCGACCAGCACCACGTCAGCCACGATGCACCTCCGTGAACTCGGGCTTCCGTTTCTCGATGGCCGCCGCCGCGGCCTCGCGCTGGTGGGGACTGCCCATGATCTTCGCTAGCGCGGCACGCTCGGCCGCGAGGCCGTCCTGCATCGGCGCCTGCGCCTGCTGCAGCAGCCGCTTCGCCGTCTGGATGGCATCGGGATTGGCCGCGGCGATGCGGGCGGCGAGCTCGTGCGCCGCGGCCGTCGGGTCGTCGACGACGCGGGTGACCAGCCCGATGCGGTCGGCCTCCGCGGCGTCGACGAGGCGCCCGGTGAAGGTCAGCTCGGCGGCCACGTCCGGGCCGACGAGCCGGGGCAGCAGCTGCGTGCCCGCCATGTCGGGGGTGAGGCCCCAGTTGATCTCGTAGACGCTGAGGACGGTGTCCGGCGCGGCGATCCGGATGTCGGCGCCGAGCGCGAGCTGCAGACCGCCGCCCAGCGCGTGCCCGCGCAGTGCGGCGACGACGGGGACGGCGAGGTCGTGCCAGGCCAGGACGGCCCGCTGCCCGAGCGAAAGGCCGTCCGCACCGAGGGCGCCGGGGTCCTCCGCCGGGCCCAGGCGCTCCCCTCGCGCCATGGCCGAGAACGCGGCGAGGTCCAGCCCCGCGCAGAACGATCGGCCCTCTCCCGAGAGCACGACGGCACGCACGCCGGGCGTCTGAGCCACGGCGGCCGCTGTCTCCGCCAGCGCCGTGAACATCGCGATGTCGAGCGCATTGAGCTTGTCCGGACGGTTGAGCCGGACGTCCGCCACGCCCTCGGAGATCGTGCACACCACGCGATCCGCCATCAGCCGACACTACCTCGACCTTGCGTCGATCATGTGCCGAACCACGCACCGCCAGGGGCCGTCAGCCCGCGGCGCGTTCGCTCTGCCGGGTGGTCGTGGGACGGGCCAGGCCGAGGTGCTCGCGCAGGGTCGAGCCCGTGTAGGCGGTGCGGTAGCTGCCGCGGTCCTGCAGCTCCGGAACCACCTTCTCGACGAACTCGTCCAGACCGCCCGGCACCAGGTGCGGCACGAGGATGAAACCGTCCGCCGCGTCCTGCTGCACGTAGTCGTCCATCTGGGCGGCCACCTGCCGCGGCGTGCCGACGAACGACTGCCGCGCCGTCGTCTCGATGATCAGCTCGCGGATCGAGAGCCCACCCTTGGCCGCAGCCAGTTCTCGCCAGGCCTTCGCCACCGCCAGCGGGTCCTTCTCGTGGCGCACGCGGCCGCGGGTGATCGTGGCGCCGGGGTCGGGCTCGATGTCGGGCAGCGGGCCGTCCGGGTCGTACGCCGAGAGGTCCCGACCCCAGACCTGCTCCAGGAACGCGATCGCGGTCTGCGGGCTGACCTGCTCGCGGCGCACCCTTTCGGCGACCTCGTGGGCCTCGGCCTCGGTGTCGCCCAGCGCGAACGTCGTCGCGGGCAGGATCGTGATCTCCGCGGGTCGGCGGCCGTAGCGCGGCATCCGGCCCTTCAGGTCGCGGTAGAACGCCTGGCCCGCCTCGACGGTGCCGTGCCGGGAGAAGATCGCGTCCGCGGTGCGGGCGCCGAACTCGCGGCCCTCGTCGGAGTCGCCCGACTGGATGAGCACGGGGTGGCCCTGCGGCGTCGGCGGCAGCGTGAAGCGGCCCTCGAAGGTGAACTGGTCGCTGCGGAACTCGACGGGCGCACGATCGGAGAGCCACAGCTCGCGGGCGGCGTCGAGGATCTGCTGGGCGCGGTCGTAGCGCTGCTCGGGCCGCAAGAACCCGCCTCGGCGGAAGTTCTCGCCGGTGAACGCGTCGGAGCTGGTGACGAGGTTCCACGCCGCGCGGCCGCCGGAGAGGTGGTCGAGCGAGGCGAACTGGCGCGCGAGCTCGTAGGGCTCGTTGAAGGTGGTGTTGATCGTGCCGCCGAGACCGAGGTGGGTGGTGACGGCACCGATCGCGCCGAGCACGGTCAACGTGTCGGGACGGCCCACGACGTCCAGATCGTGGATCTTGCCGCGGTGCTCGCGCAGGCGCAGGCCCTCGGCGAGGAACAGGAAGTCGAACAGGCCGCGTTCGGCGCTGTGCGCGAAGTGCACGAACGAGGAGAAGTCGGTCTGGCTGCCCGACGCGGGATCGCTCCACACCGTGGTGTTGTTGACGCCGGGGAAGTGCGCCGCGAGGTGGATCTGCTTCTTCGTGCTCACGAGCCGACTCCCGCAAAGTAGTTGTCCGGGCGGGAGAGGCCGAAGCGCTCCCGCAGGGTGGCGCCGTCGCTGACGGGGCGGCGCAGGCCACGCTCGGCGAGCCGGTCCGCGACGCCCGCGAAGGCGTCGAGCTTGGCGGGCGCGAGCAGGATCACCCCGTCGGCCGCACCTTCGCGGACGGCCTCCACGGTGACCTCGACGAGCGCCCCAGGACCGCCTCGAACACGCAGCCCGGCGTCGACGTCAGCGTCCCCGAGGGCGACGTCGAGCAGCACGGCGACGGCGTCCGGATCGCGGCCCGCGCCTGCGACGGCGGCGCGGATCCGCTCACGGGCCGCGTGCGCGGCGACGAGGTCGGGCGCCGCGACGCGCACAACGTCAGCCCACGCAGCAGCCGCCGGGAGCGCGTCCGGGTCGTCCGGCAGTACGACGAGAGGGTGCGCCTGCGGGCTCCGCGGGGTGATGGAGGGGCCCTTGACGGAGAAGAACTCGCCGACGAAGTCGATGTAGTGCAGCCGGTCGCGGTCGACGTAGCGGCCGGTGGCGACGTCGCGGACGACCGCGTCGTCCTCCCAGGAGTCCCACAGCCGTACGACCACCTCGATGGCCTCGGCCGCCTCACGCCACAGCGTCGCGAGGGGCGCGGCGGGCTTGCGGCCGAACAGGCGGGCTTCCTCATCGGTGCGCGAGACGTCGACCTGCCAGCCCGCCCGGCCCTGGGAGACGAGGTCCAGCGTGGCGATGGCCTTCGAGATGTGGAACGGCTCGGTGTGGGTGACCGTGACCGTCGGCACCAGTCCGACACCCGCCACGGTCGGCGCGACGCGGGCGGCGACGGCGGTGGCGTCGAGCGTCGGCGGATCGGCGGGCCCCGGCGGGACGAGCGAGTCGGCCCAGACGATGAGATCGGCGCCGGTGCGCGCGGCGGCCTCGGCGAGCGCCACGTGGTGCGCGGCGCTCGGCTCCCCACTCGTGCCGAGCTGCACACCGAGGAACGCGTAACGGCCCATGTCCTACCCCAACCCCACGGTCGTCCGCGGCCATTCCCTTAGCGGCCATTCCCCTCAGCGGCCATTCCCCTCAGCGGCCGGGCTCGTGCACCGCGCTGTGTTCGGCCCGGGTGGTCGAGTAGCCGCGGTCGGCGTACGGGAAGCCGTCCAGCCCGCTGCCTTCGGGCCGCTGCTGGTAGTAGGAGCGGATCTCGGCGATCCGGCCGTCGGCGGCGAAGGCGAACCACTCCGCCCCACGCGTGGCGACCCGCCGCGCGCCTGCCTGTGGCCGCCAGAACATCGTCCACTCGATCACGGCCTCGCGCTCGCCGGCCAGGCAGTGGTCGACGACCCAGCGCGCCTCGATCATCGCGGCGACCTTGCGCCAGTAGCGAGCGAGGTGCACTGCGCCGCGGACCGGCGCCGAGCCGGTGTTGGGCGCCAGGAAATAGTGCACGACGTCCTCGGCCAGCGTCGCCGTCATCGCGTCGACGTCGCCCGTGGAGCAGCCGTCGTAGTAGCGGCGGATGACGTCGAGCGCGGTCATCGGCTCAGTGTCACTGGTTCCGGGGTCAGCGGCCTAGGGTCTTCCGCCTAGGGCTGCGGGCCTAGCTCGACCGGCAGGGTACGCAGCCCACGGACCAGCGTGCTCCTCCGGTAGAGCAGCTCGGCAGGGTCGACGGCAAGTGTGAGGTCGTGGCGGGCCTTCACCAGCGCACCGATCGCTTCCTGGCCTTCGATGCGGGCGAGCTGGGCGCCGAGGCAGTGGTGCAGGCCGTGGCCGAAGGCGAGGTGCCCGCCTGCGTCGCGGTCGACGCGCAGCAGCTCGGGATCGGCGAAGCGGCTGGGGTCGCGGTTGGCCGCGGCGAGGGACAGGATCACGACGGAACCGGCGGGGATCGTGACGCCCGCGTACTCGACGTCCTGCGCGGCGAAGCGGACAGGCGTGCTGTGTACCGGGGAGTCCCAGCGCAGGAACTCCTCGATGGCCGAAGGCAGCAGGTCCGGTCGACGGCGCAGCAGGTCGAGCTGGTCGGGGTGGGTGAGCAGCGCGAGCAGTCCGTTGCCGATCAGGTTGACCGTGGTCTCGTGCCCCGCGATGAGCAGCATCATCGCCATCGCGACGAGCTCGTCGTGGGTGAGCCGGTCCTCCGCCGCGTCCTCGATCAGGGCGCTGATCAACGCGTCGTCCGGCTGCGACCGCTTGGCCTCGATGAGGTCCGCGAGGTAGCCGTGCAGCGCCGTCGCGGCGGCCATCGACTCGGCCTGGCTCTGGTCGTCGACCATGGCGCCCGACCACGCGGCGAACTCGTCGCGGTCGGTCGGCGGCACCCCCAGCAGCTCGCAGATGACGAGCACGGGCAGCAGGAACGCGTAGGAGGCCATGATGTCGACGTGGCCCTCGGCGGGCAGGCCTTCGATGAGCTCGGCCGCGACCTCCGCCACCCGCGGCCGCAGCGCCTCCATCCGGCGCACGGTGAACACGCGCGAGACGAGCTTGCGCAGCCGGGTGTGCTCCGGCGGGTCCATGAGCAGCATCATCGGGATGTTGGGGGGCTGGGCGGGGCGCTGCTCGGGCGGAAGGGTGTAGCGCCAGTCCTTGGAGAGGCGCGGGTCGACGAACGCCGCCTTCACGTCGCCGTACCGGCTGATCAGCCACAGGTCGCCGTCGGGCCGCTCGATGCGGCGCACCGGAGCGTGCTCGCGCAGCTGCCCGTACGCCGGGTAGGGATCACGCCAGAAGGCGCCATCGAACAGCTCAAGGGTGACGGTCACCGTTCTCCTTCGGCCGGATACGCCCGACCTTACCCGCGAGTAGGGGCCAGGTCGGCCGGGTCGACGGCGACGTCGGCGGGCAGTGGCGCGCCGGTGAGCACGGCCGCGGCGAACGCGGAGAGCGCGGGCGCGGTCTCGATGCCCGACCCGCCCTGGCCTGCGACGAACGCGAATCCGGGGTGGTCGGGCCACGTGCCGACGACCGGCCGCCGGTCGGGCACGAACGAGCGCAGGCCTGCCCAGCTCGTCCGAATCGAGCGCAGCCCCAGACCGGTCACCTCCTCGACCCGTTCGAGGGCGATCGCGACGTCCAGCTCGTCGGGGCGGGCGTCGACGGGATCTGTGGGCGTCTCGTCGGCGGGCGAGAGGAGCAGGTCGTCGCCCTCGATCTTGAAGTAGAAGCGCTCGTCGACCTCGCAGACCATCGCGCCGCGCAGCCTGGTCCGGTCGGGCACCCTGGCGACGGCGATGGTCCGCCGGTAGGGCTGCAGGCCGATGGAGGGCACGCCCGCGCGGGCGGCGACGGCGTCCGCCCACGCGCCCGCGGCGTCGACGACGAGGTCGGCGGCGACGCCGTCCACCCGCCAGCCGCGGCCGTTGCGTTCGATCGAGCGCGCCGGGGCGGCTGTCCGCACGGTGCCGCCCCTCGCCCTCAGTCCGCGAACGTAGGCCTGGTGGAGCGCGTCGGTGTCGACGGCGGCCGCGGCCGTGAGCGCGGCGGCGCGAACCCGGCCTGGGCGCAGCGTCGGGGCCCGTGCCTCGGCTTCCTCCGGCGTCACCGGCAGCGGCGCGTCCGGCTCGTCGAAGCGATCGGCGAGCATCGCGGCCAGCGAGCGCTCGGCCGGTTCGTCGAAGGCGGTCCAGAGCACGTCGAGCGGGCGCAGCAGCGGCGGCGCGTCCAGGTCGGCGGCCAGGCGGGCGAAACGGGGACCGCTCGCGGTGATGAGCGCGCGCACGACGTCGGTGCCGTGGCCGGGGATCCACGTGGCCGCCGAGCGGGCGGTCGAGTGGCGGGCCAGCTCGGATTCGGCCTCGAGCAGCAGCACCGAGCGCTCAGCGGCCAGCTCGTAAGCCACCGAAGCACCCGCGATGCCCCCGCCGATCACCACGACGTCGGTCATGTCCATGCCGCGACGGTAATGGCTCGACGCGTGGCGGCCCGGTCGCCTACCGTTCTCGCATGCGCAGCTGACCGGCCCGTGGCGGCCCGTCTCACCCCGCCCGGCGTGTCCTCGCCGCACTCGCTTGCGAACGTGCGGCCCCCTCGATTCCTCCTGGAGGTGCGCATGTCTCAGAAGCCGACTGCTCAACAGGGCGCTGTGCAAGCGACCCCGCCCGCGCCGGTCACGGCGCCGCCGACCGCGGCACCCGACCAGCCCGTCCCGACCAACCGGGCGGCACGCAGGCGCAAGGGCAAGGGCATCGACCCCGCCACCGCGGCCGAGGGCTACCACGGATCCGCGGGGCGCTCAGGGCCCGCCCGCACGACGGCGCAGGGCCGCCGGGTCAACCCAGTACGCCGCTCGGGCTGACCCGGCTCCAACGTGACGCCAAACTCAAGGTGAGTCGTGCACCTCGGCACGGCGAGTCCGGCGTTCCGGCTCGGCGAGTCCGGCAACCCGCCGGTGCACTGCCGGTGATCGTCGAACCTGGCGGATTCCGTGTGCCTGCGCACGGAATCCGCCAGATCCCGTGATCATGCCCCGCTTGGCCTGCCCGCCACCCGCGCCTGCGGGCGATCACCGCGGCGACCTGCACGCCGGCGACGTGTCACGATGACGGAGTGTCGACCTGCCATGTCTGGTGGGCCGCGCCCGTCGCCCCCGCGGACGCGCCCGCGCTCGTGGAACTGCTGGACGAGCATGAACGGGAACGGCTGAGCCGCTTCCGCCAGCCTGCGGACTCCGCGCGCTACCTCGCCGCACACGCGTTGACCAGGATCGTGCTCGGCAGGTTCCTGGAGCGAGCCCCTTCGTCGCTCGTCATCGACCGCACCTGCCGCTGCGGGGCCCAGCACGGCAAGCCCACGTTGGCGGGAGGCGGGCCGGGGTTCTCGCTCAGTCACGCGGGCGATGTCGTCGGGGTCGCCGTGCTGGACGGCGGAGTGCTCGGCCTCGACGTCGAGGCGGTGCGGCCGATGTCCGACCTCGCCGCGATGGCAGACCACGTCGGTGCTCCCGCGGAGCCCAGCGCGTTCTTCCAGGCGTGGACCCGCAAGGAGGCGCTTCTCAAGGCGACCGGCGACGGCCTGACCAGCCCCATGGAGGCGATCGTCCTCGACGCTGACGGTGTCCGGTCGTGGACCGGGGAGGGCGCGCCCGACGGCCCGGTCTGGCTGCGCGACCTGCGCGCCCCCGATGGCTCCCCGGCCGCCGTCGCGGGCTTGGGCCCGAAAGCTCCCGAGGTGATCGAGCACGACGGAGCGATCCTCCTCCACGAAGGTGAGTCGCGCTCCTCCACACGGTGAGTCCGGCATCTCGACACGTCGAGGGCCGTGCCGAAACGCGGACTCACCGGGGTCGGACGCACGACTCACCGTGCCGAGATGCACGACTCACCGGGCCGAGATGCCGGACTCACCGTGCCGAGTTGCACGACTCACCTCGGTGGTGGCGGGGCGAAACTGTCGGGGTGGGCGTGCAGGATGGTGTCGTGACCGGTGGAGTCGCGCGCTGGGTGCTGCACCTGGACATGGACGCGTTCTATGCCTCGGCCGAACAGCTCACCCGTCCGACGCTGCGCGATCGGCCGGTGCTCGTCGGCGGACTCGGGCCCCGCGGCGTCGTCGCCGGAGCGAGCTACCAGGCGAGGGCGTTCGGGGCGCGCTCGGCGATGCCCATGGGCCAGGCCCGGCGGCTGTGCCCGCACGCCACCGTGCTGCCGCCCCGTTTCCCGCTCTACCAGGCGCTTTCCGAGCAGGTCATGAACGTGCTCGCGGACGCGGCGCCGGTCGTCGAGCCGGTCTCGCTCGACGAGGCGTTCCTGGAGCCCCCACAGCTCGTGGGGGCCTCTGTCGCCGACGTCGAGCGCTTCGCCGCCCGGCTGCGGGCGGACGTCCGGGCGGCCACCGGGCTGCCTGCCTCGGTCGGCGCGGGCTCCGGCAAGCAAGCCGCCAAGATCGCCTCGGAGCTGGCGAAGCCCGACGGCCTGCGCGTCATCGACCCGGCCGGGCAGCAGAGCGTCCTGGCCCCGCTGCCGGTGCGCGTCCTGTGGGGTGTCGGCCCGGTCGCCGAAGCGGCGCTGCACGGGGCAGGCGTCAAGACCGTCGGCGAGCTGGCCGCCCTCGACCCGCGCGAGGCGGGCAGGCTGCTCGGCGGCACCATCGGCACCGAGCTGCACCGCCTGGCCAGAGGCGTCGACGACCGGCCCGTCGCGCCGCGCGGCGCGGCGAAGCAGGTCAGCGCCGAAACAACGTTCGACGTCGACCTGACGGCGATGAGCGCGGTCCACGACGCCGTCGCCCGGCTGGCGGAGTCGGCGCATCGGCGGCTGCTGGCGTCCGGTCGGGCGGCCCGCACGGTCACGGTGAAGGTGCGCAGCGCCGACTTCACCACCGCCACCCGCTCGGAGACGTCGACGCAGGCAGGCACGGACCTGGCCACGTTCACAGCGGTCGCCCAGCGACTGGCCGTGGCGGCCGTCCCGCCGGGCGGGGTGCGGCTGCTGGGCGTCTCGCTGGCAGGCCTGGGCGACGAGCCTCCACCCGCCCTGTTCACCACGGCATCCGAGGCAGCGAGCACCCCCGCGGACAACAGCTCCGCCGACAACAGCCGGTCCGACGACGGCGGGCAGGCCCGCGCACCCGAGGCCGCCGACCTGCCGCGCCCCTGGCGCACCGGCGACGACGTGCAGCATCCCGGCCACGGCCACGGCTGGGTCCAGGGCGCCGGGCACGGCCGGGTCACCGTGCGCTTCGAGACGCGCGGCTCCGGGCCGGGGCGCGCGATCACCTTCCCTGCGGACGATCAGGAGCTGGCCCGCGCCGACCCCTTGGCCAGCCTGGCCTGACGGGCGAGCGAGGCACGAAGGGGCCGGACGGCAGCGCCGGTCACCGCAGCGCGGCGCCGCGGGCTCCCCGCCGCGGCGGGACGATCAGCGTCGACAGGTACGGGCCGGGCAGGGCCGGGTCGAGCTCGGCGGCGGGGCGGATGTCCTCGTCGGGCAGGCCGAGCCGAGCGCCGTAGACGGCGTCGTCCAGCCGGCCGGTCGCGCGCAGCACGGCGAGGGTCTCGGGCAGCATCCGGCCGAACTTGTAGGCGACGAGCGCGTCGCCGCGGTCCAGCGTCTCGCGGAAGCGGTCGGCGCCCGCCGTCATCGGGAAGAGGGCGAGCGCCTCCCGCCCCTCGACGAGCGAGGTGCCGGTGCGCGCGGCGAGATGCTGCATGGCCGTGATCCCGGGGACGAGTCGGACGTCCAGGCCTTCGACCTGCGCCCGGAGCGTCGAGGCGAGGTAGGTGAAGGTCGAGTAGACGCACGGGTCGCCGATCGTCGCGAACACGGCCCTGCCACCGGGGTGGCCTGCGAACCAGCGCGCCACCTGCGCTGCGGCGGCGTCCCACGTCCGTTCCCGACGGGCGGAGTGCTCGCGGTCGTGCAGCGCGAACACGACCCGCTCGACCCGCCACGCCTCGGCGTAGTGCAGGACGATCTGCTCGGCGCGTCCGGTCTCCCCCGTCGAGGACACGGGTACGAACACGATGTCGGCCTTGGCCAACAGGTCGGCCGCCCGCACCGTGACGAGGTCGGGATCGCCGGGTCCGACGCCGACCCCGTACAGCACGGCGGTCACGCCTCACCCTCCAGATCGCCTTCCAGCTCCAGGTAGGTCGCGCGCAGCCGGTCGAGCACTCCGTCGTCGGGCTTGGCCCACATCCCCCGCTCGGCCGCCTCCAGCAGCCGCTCGGTGATCCCCCGCAGCGCCCAGGGGTTCGAGCGCTCCATGAAGGCGCGGTTGACTTCGTCGAAGACGTACTCGGTGGCGAGGGTGGCGTACATCCAGTCGTCGACGACGCCCGCCGTCGCGTCGTAGCCGAAGAGGTAGTCGACCGTGGCGGCCAGCTCGAACGCGCCCTTGTAGCCGTGGCGCTGCATCGCCGCGATCCACCTGGGGTTGACGACCCGGGCCCGGAAGACCCGCTTGGTCTCCTCCGCGAGAGTGCGCGTGCGTACCGCGTCGGGGACGGCCGAGTCGCCGACGTAGGCCGCGGGCGTGCGGCCGGTCAGGGCGCGCACGGTCGCCACCATGCCGCCCTGGTACTGGAAGTAGTCGTCCGAGTCGACGATGTCGTGCTCACGGTTGTCCTGGTTCTTGGCGGCGACGGCGATGCGCCGGAACGCGGTCTCCATGTCGGCGCGCGCCTCGCGTCCGTCCAGCCCGCGGCCGTAGGCGTAGCCGCCCCACACGGCGTAGACCTCGGCGAGGTCGGCGTCGCTTCGCCAGTTCCGCGCGTCGATCAACGGCAGGAGCCCGGCCCCGTACGCGCCCGGCTTGGAGCCGAAGACCCGCGCGGTGGCCCGGCGGCGGTCGCCGTGCGCGGCGACGTCGGCCTCGACGTGCTCGCGGACGTAGTTGTCCGGCTCGTCGACGGCGGCCACAGCGGCGACCACGTCGTCCAGCAGGGCGATGACGTGCGGGAACGCGTCGCGGAAGAACCCGGAGATGCGCACGGTGACGTCGATGCGGGGGCGGGCCAGCTCCGCCCGCGGGACGATCTCGAACCCGGTGACCCGGCGCGAGGCCTCGTCCCACACGGGCCTCGTCCCCAACAACGCGAGGATCTCGGCGATGTCGTCCCCCTGGGTGCGCATGGCGCTCGTCCCCCAGACCGTCAAGCCGACGCTGCGCGGGTACTCGCCCGTATCGGCGAGGTGGCGGGCGATGAGCGAGTCGGCCAGCGCGCGCCCGACCTCCCACGCGCTGCGCGACGGAATGGCCTTGGGGTCGACGGAGTAGAAGTTGCGGCCGGTCGGCAGCACGTTGACCAGCCCGCGGGTCGGTGATCCCGACGGGCCCGCGGGAACGTGCCGACCGTCGAGCGCGCGCAGGACGTGGCTGATCTCGTCCGTGGTGCGTGCCAGCCGCGGGACGAGCTCGGCGCACGCGAACGTCAACACGGCCGTCACGTCGGGCACGTCCGCACCCAACACCGCACTGACGACGGCAGCAGGCTCGGTCCACCCACGCTCGGCGAGCTCGGTCACGAGGCGCCGGGCGACCTGCTCCAGCACGTCGACGAGGTCCGCGCCCGTGCGGCTGGGACCGGGGGCGAGCCGGGTGAGGCGCTGGACTCGTGCGCGGAAAACGTCGCCCTGGCCATGGTTTCCGCGCACGGGTGGTGAGCCGGGGTCGGCCAACAGCGCCTGCTCGTCGAGCCCCGCCCACGCCGCCAACGCCGCACGCAGGCCGGGCAACGCGGCCGTCCCACCCCAGATCTGGGTGGCGCGCAGCACCGCCAGCACCAGGTTGACCTGTGCCTCGCCGTCCGGCACCCGGCCCAGGATGTGCAGGCCGTCGCGGATCTGGACGTCCTTGACCTCGCAGAGGTAGCCGTCCACGTGCAACACGAACTCGTCGAAGTCCGCCGCTCCGGGCGCGGCGTCCAGATGCAGGTCGTGGTGCAGTTGCGCGGCCGTCACGACTTCCCAGATCCTGGCGCGCAGGGCCGGGAGCTTGGTCGGGTCCAGCGCGGCGACGGTGGCGTGCTCGTCGAGCAGCTGCTCCAGCTTCGCCATCTCGCCGTAGGTGTCGGCACGGGCCATCGGCGGCACCAGGTGGTCGACGACCACGGCGTGCCCGCGGCGTTTGGCCTGGGTGCCCTCGCCCGGATCGTTGACGATGAAGGGGTACACCAACGGCAGCTCGCCCAGTACGGCGTCCGGCGCGCAGCCCGCGGACAGACCCAACCCCTTGCCGGGCAGCCACTCCAGGGTGCCGTGCTTGCCGAGATGGATCACGGCGTCGGCGCGGAAGGTGTGCTCGAGCCAGCGGTACGCCGCGAGGTAGTGGTGCGAGGGCGGCAGGTCGGGGTCGTGGTAGATCGCGATCGGGTTCTCCCCGAACCCGCGCGGCGGCTGGATCATCAGCAGCACGTTGCCGAACTGCAGGGACGCGAGCACGACGTCGGAGCCGTCCACGTAGAGCGACCCCGGCGGCTCGCCCCAGTGCGCCACGACCGCCTCGGTCAGCGACGGCGGCAGGGCCGCGAGCCACTCCCGGTAGTCGCGCAGCGGCACCCGCGAGGGCGCCGCGGCGAGCTGCTCCTCGGTGAGCCACTCGACGTCGTGCCCGCCCGCGGCGATCAGGGTGTGGATCAGCGTGTCGGAGTCCTCGGGGAACTCGCCGACGCTGTAGCCCGCCTCGCGCAGCGCGGTCAGCAGCCGCACGGCCGACGCAGGGGTGTCCAGCCCGACGGCGTTGCCGACCCTGGCGTGCTTGGTCGGGTACGACGACAGCACGACGGCGATCCGGCGCTCGGCGACCGGGGTGCGCCGCAGCCGCGCGTGCCGCACGGCGAGTCCCGCGAGCCGCCCCGCACGCTCGGGATCGGCGACGTAGGTCGGCAGGTCGTCGCCTGCTGCCGTTTCCTTGAACGAGAACGGCACGGTGATCAGCCGCCCGTCGAACTCGGGGATAGCCACCTGCATCGCCGCATCCATGGGCGACAGCGCCCCGTCCGAGGTCGCCCACGTCGCGCGTGAGGTGGTCAGGCACAACCCCTGCAGCACCGGCACATCCAACGCGGCGAGGGCGCCCGCGTCCCACGCCTCGTCGTCGCCACCCGCGCCCGCGGTCGACGCGACGGTTCCGCCTGCCGCGAGCACCGTCGCGACCAGCGCGTCCGCCCGGCCCAAGAGGGCGAGCAGCGCGTCGGGCGCGCCCCGCAGCGACCCGCAGAACACCGGGAGCGCGTTGGCGCCGCGCGCCTCGACGGCGTCACACAGCACGTCGACGAACGCGGTGTTGCCGCTCAGCTCGTGCGCCCGGTAGAAGACGACCCCGACCGTCGGCCGGTCGTCGCGCTGCGGGCGCGCGCCGTACACGCCGAACTCGGGGGTCGGCGCGGGCGCGGCGAACCCCTCGCCGGTGAGCAGCACGGTGTCGCAGAGGAAGCGGTGCAGCTCACGGAGGTTGTCGTGACCGCCTGCCGCCAGGTAGGCCAACGCCTCGGACACCACGCCCGCAGGGACGGTCGAGGCCGCCATCAACTCGGCGTCCGGCGCGCTCTCCCCGCTCAGCAGGACAACGGGAACACCGGAGGTCGTGAGCGCGTCGACGCCCTCAGGCCAGGCGCGCCTGCCGCCGAGCAGCCGCAGCACGACGACCGCGACCCCCTCCATCAAGGCGGGAAGCCCCGCGGCCTCGATCCTGGACGGGTTGGCGGTGCGGTACAGCGCCCCCGACGCCCGAGCCGCCAGCAGTTCGGTGTCCGCGGTGGACAGCAGCAGAACGGGACTAGGCACAGCGGGCTCGCTCACGCGGTCCTCCTCGGAGGGTCCGCGCCCTCACGCTCGGGGTGAACTGACGACGGCGGCGAGTGTCTGGCTCACCGGCGCATCGGCGTCGACACGTCGGAATCACAGTGGCGGGACCGCGCCGGACTCACACCGGCTTCCTTGACATCCGTCGCGGTCACCTGACCACACGAACCAGGGCCCGGTCAACGTCCGGCAGCCAAGATCATTGTTTGGCGACCGGGGTACTTCGGGAAAGCCCTCCCAACGTCCCACTCACCCACGAGTGTCACGTTCATCACCCCAGAGAGGTGGCCGTGAACAGCACCGTGATCGTCTTGATCATCATCGTCGTGCTGCTGGTGATTGCCCTCGGCGTAGCCGGAGCCATGTTGGCCCGTCGGCGGCGTTCTGAAAATCTCCAGGAGCACTACGGCCCGGAGTACGAGCGCACCGTCGTCGAGACCGGCGACCGGCGCGCGGCGGAGGCCGAGCTCACCGAACGGGAGAAGCGGGTCCACGGGCTGGACATCCGCGATCTGAAGCCCGACGAGCGTGAGCGCTTCGAGACCGAATGGACCGACGTCCAGCGCGGCTTCGTCGACGACCCGGTCAACTCCGTGCACCGCGCCGACGCCCTGGTGGGCGACATCATGCGCACCCGCGGGTATCCGGTCGACGACGACTTCGAGCGCCGCGCCCAGGACATCTCCGTGGAGCACCCGCAGGTCGTCCAGCACTACCGCGAGGCCCGCGAAACCCGTGTCGCCACCGACAACGGCCAGGTCGACACGGAGCGGCAGCGGCACGCCATCACGTCCTACCGGGCGCTCATCGACGCGCTGTTGAACCGCGACTCCGTCCCGACCACAACTTCCACAACACGTCAGGAGCACACGCGATGACCACGCAGAATGACGAGGAAAACCGCCGCGGGGGTCTCCGTGGCGCCGTCGACGAACTGTTCGGGCGCGGCGACGAGAAAGCCCGTGGCGAGCGCGACGAGAACCTGCAGCGCGACGACGCCTACGCCCAGGACAGCACGCTCGACCGCGAGCCGGGCACGACAACACAGCTCGGCGACACCCAGCATCAGACCTACGGCGACGAGGCACGCGGCGACACCGCCGTGCCCGAGCAGGTCCAGCGCGGCGCAGAGACCCGCAGCGACACCGACATGCCAGTACAGGCGCGCTTCGACGACGAGGCCCGCCATGACGAGGCCCGCCATGACGACAGCCGCTTTGACGACAGCCGCCCGGACGACGCCGAGCGAGGTGTCCACAGCGACGTCGCGGGCAGCCTTTCCGGCGATGTCCGGCACGACGACGCCACTGTGAACGATGACGCGGCGGTGACGGCGCCGACGACGACCCACGGTCACGGCGACACCGGGTCCGTCGACGACACGCGGGACTTCGGGTCGGCCAGGACCGACGCCGGGCAGCCCGCAGGCGAGTCGGTGGGCACCGACACGTACGCGCAGGCCACCCCGGCTGCCCCCGCCACCCCGGCCGCCTCGGCCACCACAGCGGCGACCGCGACGCACGACACGGGCGGCGGCCACGACACGGGCGGGCACGACACGGGCACGGCCAACATGGCTGCGGCCGACAACTCCGACGCCGAGGGGCGCGCCGCGCTCGTGACGGCGGACCGCGCCGAGTCCTACAGCTCGCGGTGGAACGACGTGAAGGGCGAGTTCGTCGACGAGCCGCGCCGCGCGGTCGCCGACGCCGACGCACTCGTCGGCGAGCTGCTGGACGAGCTGCAGGAGCTGTTCAAGGCGCAGCGCGCCGACATCGAGCACAGCCTCGACGCCGACGAGACGTCCACGGAGGACCTGCGACTCGCGCTTCGCCGCTACCGCAGCTTCTTCGACCGGCTCCTGTCGATCTGAGGCTGACGCCGCGGCCATGGACGCCGCTCCGTCACCGGTCGTCCCGGGTCTTGAGACCGAGGCGATCGGCCGGAGCGGCGTCGGCCTGTTCTGGGCGATGCCCGGCGCCGTCAAAGTCTGCAGACGCGGATCGGCGACGACACGTCAGCGGGACAGGTCGGTGCTCGCCACCGCCGGACGGTCGGCAGGCACGTCGCTGAGCAGATGGCGGCGCAGGAAGGACAGCTGGACCTCGACCGCCTTTTCGTGCCCGTCGAGGAAGGGCTCGTAGTGGCCGCCGGGAATGCGGATGAGCTCACCCTTCGGTGCACGGTGAGCAGCTCGGATGGCCGGTCCGGGTGGCGCGGTCTGATCCTGGTCGCACACGAGGACCAGCAGCGGACACCGCACGCGGGCAGCGCGTCGGCCGGGCCGGTAGAAACCGAGACGGAGCGCGGAGCGGGCGGCGACCGTCTGCTGCCATTGCGGGTACTTGTTGCCCGGGTTGAGCGTGGCGGGGCCGTCGAGACCGTCCGGGGTCGAGAGCATGGCGACCGTTCCCGGCGCGGCGACGAGGGGCACGAGCAGGGGTCGGCGCCCGAGCAGCCCCCCGACCGTGTCGAGGATGCCGCGTCCGGTGAAGCGCAGCAGGGCCAGCGGTTTCTGGTGGCTCGCGGCGTTGCGCAGGCCGGTGGGGCCGTCGGCGTGTGGGGCCTGGGCGATCGCCGCCGCGACACCAGGGTTGGTCGCGGCGACGTCGAAGAGGTAACCACCAGAGGCAGAGAAGGCCCACAGCGCAATTCTGGTGGGGTCGACGTCGGGCAGGGTGGCCGCGAACGCAACGGCAGCGTGCCAGTCGGCCAGCTGGTCCTTGATCGGAAGGACCAGGCGCGGCCCGCCACCACTTTCACCGAGGCGGCGGTAGTCGAACGCGAGGACCGTGAACCCCGCCTCATGGAAACGCCGCGCGAACCGGTCGGTGCCCGGCTCCTTGGGGACGGCGAGCCCGCCCGCCATGATCACGCACCCGCCGTTGGTGCCCGGATAGTGCCACGCGACGCACTCCGTGCCGTCGCTGGTGAAGCGAACCTTGTCCCGTTGGACGGACTCCCCCATGTCAACCTCCCCGTAGACGCGCCGACCAGCTGAGTGAACCACTCGGTTCACATCGACAGTCGAAGTGAACCACTTGGTTCTCAACGTGTCCATCACCCCGGTTCGGCCGTGAGCGAAACCGGCTATGCCGGTGCGGCTTCTTCTCGCTCCAGTGCGCGGATCAGAGCCTCGAAGCCTGCATCGACGCCGTCGGCCTCGCCGCTGGTGCGGAGCTCCATCAGGAAGCCCCGCAGTACGGCCAGGATCAAGTGCGCGACCGCGAGCTTGCGGCGGTCAGGCCACTGTTCGGGGCAGACGGCGAACAACGTGGGCAGGTACTGCTTCGAGGCATCTCGTCCGAGTGCGCCGTATCGGTCCGGGTCGTACATCGCGAGCCCGATGGCCTGACCGAGGACGCGATCCTCTTCACCGACCAGGATGGGCCACATTGCGCGTACTCGGGCCGCCAGTGATCGAGCGTCGGGTCCCTGGGCGGCGGCGGCCAGAGCCTTTTCGGTGCGTCGCTCGCGGAGGCGGGGGATCGCGTGGGCGAGCAGTTCCTCGGGCCCGTCGAAGTAGTACAGCAGCACCTTGTGTGTCGTGCCCGCGGCTTTCGCGGCCCGCCGCAGCGAGAAGTCCACGATGCCGTTGACGGCGAGATCGTCGGTGACCCGCTCGAGCAGATCCTGTCGCCGCGCCTCGCCGCGGGGCGATCCCGCCGATCGCCGGTAGCCCGCTCGCTGTTCAGCGCCCCGGTCGGCGCCGCCTTGGACATCGACATCTGTGCCTTCGGAGGTGCCCCGCGCCATGCGCGAAACCTACCGCCGGGTGCACGCGGAACTCGCTCGACGGATTCGGGCGCCGCCGGCCCGGTCACCTCGCGCCGGTTCGTGCGTTGCGGCTGCCGTCGATCTGGCCCCTCTATGCTGCGGCCGTGAACGCCGCCCCGACGCCGGCCGTCCCGGGTCTCGAGAACCCCGAGGCCATCGGCCGGGGCGGCTTCGGCACGGTCTACGTCGCCGAAGAGCCCGCGTTCGGCCGCCGGGTCGCCGTCAAGATCCTCAGCCAGCGGATCGGCGACGACAAGGCCAGGCGCAGCTTCGAGCGCGAGTGCCAGGCCATGGGCGCGCTGTCGGGCCACCCGCACATCGTGGGGGTGCACCGCGGCGGGGCCACGGAGCGCGGTGAGCCCTACATCGTCATGGACTACCTGGCGGGCGGGTCCCTCGCCGACCGGGTGGCCCAGTCGGGGTCGTTGCCGTGGTTCGAGGCGCTCGACATCGCAGTACTGGTGGCAGGCGCGCTGGAGACCGCACACCGCTCCGGGATCCTGCACCTGGACGTGAAGCCCGCCAACGTGCTGATGTCACGGTTCGCGGAGCCGGTGCTCGGCGACTTCGGCATCTCGCGTCTGCCCGGCCTCACCGTGACACTGGACGGCAAGGTGCGCGCCACCGCCACCTACAGCGCGCCCGAGCGGCTCATCGGGGGCGACGCCAGCGTCCACACCGACCTCTACGCGCTCGGTGCCACCCTCTTCGCGCTGCTCGCGGGGGCTCCGGCGTTCAGCGGGAAGCCCGACGACGACGTGGGGACCACCATCGCGCGGGTGCTCCGCGACCCCGTGCCGGACCTGCGTTTGCGCGGCATCCCGGGCCCGGTCGCCGACGTCGTCGAACGGCTGATGGCCAAGGATCCCGCCGGTCGCCCCGCATCCGCGCTGGACGCTGCGGCGGAGCTACAGGCGGCGCAGCGCGCCACCGGGCAACCGGTGACCCGCCCGGTCGTCGAGGGGCGCCCCGCCCTCGACGCCGCCTCCTCGCCCACGGTGCCCACCGTTGTCCGCGGTGGGTGGACGCCCTACCCGATACCGACGCAGGCACCTGCGCGCCGCGGACCGAGGTGGCTGGTCCCAGGCGCCGTCGCCGCGCTTGTCGTCGTGCTCGCCGTGGCCGCGACGCTGCTGTACCTGCACCGGGCCGGTCCGAGCCCCGCCGCCGTGGCCACCCCGAACATCGGCCCGACGTCCACCGCGACCGCGGCCGCGTCGACCGAAGCTGCATCGACCACAGCCGCATCGGCGACGGCGTCCGCAGTCGCGATCGCCCCCGGCATCACCCATCCGGCGACGGCCGACGTGGCCCGCGTGCTCGACAACTACATCGCAGGCATCGACGAACACCGCTACGCCGACGCGTTCGCGCTGTTCAGCGCGGACAACCCGACGGCGCGCAAGGGCGTCGCCGCGTGGGAGGCCGCCGAGTCCACCACGCAGATCAGTGGTGCCCGCCTGGTGTCGGTCCGCAGCGGCACAGCGGGCTCGGTGGCCGCCGACATGACGTTCACCAGCACGCAGGACGCCCGGTTCGGCTTCCAGGGCCAGACCTGCAGCCGATGGGACCTCGTCTACACCATGGCAGGCCCCGGCCCGAACTGGTTGATCCGCCGCGCCACCGCGCGCACCGACCCGAAGGCCTGCTGAGCGTCAGCGTGACTCCGTGACCGGCCCGTGGAGCCCCGCGACCGGGCCGACGACGACCACCGCAGGCGGGCTGATCTCCTCGGCGCGCACCACGTCGGCCACGGTCGCGAGCGTGGCGCGCACCGAACGCTGGATTCGCGTCGTGCCGTCCTGCACGACGACGACGGGCGTGTCCGACTGCCGTCCGCCCTCGATCAAGGCAGTGGCGAACACCGCGATCCGCTCGACGGCCATGAGCAACACGACCGTGCCCCGCAGCCTGCCGAGGGCGGCCCAGTCGACGAGGCTGCGCGGATCACCGGGGGCGACGTGCCCGGACACGACGACGATCTCGTGGGCCACCCCACGGTGGCTGACCGGCACATCGGCGACGGCGGGCACGGCGAACGCGCTCGTCACGCCGGGCACCATCGACACGGGCACACCGGCGTCCGCGCACGCGATCACCTCCTCGAAGCCCCGGCCGAAGACGTAGGGGTCGCCGCCCTTCAACCGCACGACGAACTTGCCGCTGCGCGCGCGGTCGATGAGCAGCTCGTTGATCCGGGCCTGGTTCATCGCGCGCCCGTACGGGATCTTCGAAGCGTCGATCACCTCGACGTGCGGGTCGAGATGATCGAGCAGGTCGCGTGGTCCGAGCCGGTCGGTGATCACGACGTCGGCGCGGGCGAGCAGCCGCCTGCCGCGCACCGTGATCAGCTCGGGGTCACCGGGACCGCCCCCGACCAGCGCGACCCCGGGACGGACGGGCTCGGCGGCGTCGTCGACGAGACCCGCCGCCAACGCCTCGACCAATGCCGTGCGCACGGCGGCCGAGCGCCGCGGCCTGCGCCCGGCCAGCACGCCGACGGTCAGGCCGTCGTGTCGGCCGACCGCGGGCGTGACCGCGCTGCCCGCGGGGGCGTCGTCGGCGCGCACGCAGAACACCCTGGCCCGCTGCGCCTCCGCGGCGACCGCCGCGTTCACCGCAGGATCGTCGGTGCACGCGACGACGTACCAGGCGTCGTCGAGGTCGCCGTCGCGGTAGCGGCGTGCGGTCCACCGCAGCTCGTGCGCCATGCCTTCGACGGCCGGGGTGACGTGCGGGGCGATCACCTCGACATCGGCGCCCGCAGCGAGCAGACCCGTCAACCGGCGCTGCGCCACCGCGCCGCCGCCGACGACCACGACGCGGCGGCCCGCAAGATCGAGGCCGACCAGGTACGGCTCAGGCGTGGGCATGTCCGTGTCCATGACCGTGTCCGTTGCCGTGCCCGTGCGCCGGGTCGTCGGGGTGGTGGTGCGGGGTCTGCGGCGCGCCGAGCTTGTCCTCGAAGCCCGGCAGCAACACCCGGTACGCGCAGGTGTCGCAGTTCATCCGGATGTCACCGGCCAGCGCCTCGCGATAGCGCTCGACGACGAGCCCCGCCAGCGCGTCGGTGTCGCCGAGATGCCCCGCGACGGCGACCTCGACGTCGGGATGCTCCGCCCCGAACGCCCTGGCCTGCTCGGCGACCCGGCGGGGCAGCACCCCGTCGAAGAGGAAGTACGGCGCCACGACCACCCGACGCGCGCCCAACGCCCGGCAGCGAGCCAGGCCCCGAGCGACATCCGGCTGGGCGAGCGAGACGAAGGCGGTCTCGACGAACGCGTAGGGCCTGCCCTCCTGCAACAGCCGGGCGACCTTGCAGACCTCGGCGTTCGCGTCGGGATCCGTGGCGCCGCGCCCCACGAGCAGGACGGCCGTGTCCTCGTCGGCCACGCCGCGCTCAGGTTCCCGCGCGGCGGCGATCCGGTCGACGAGGATCTCCTGCAGCACGGGGTGTGGTCCCAGCGGTCGGCCGAACACGAAGCCGGTCGCCGGGTCACGGCGCACTTCCCGCTCCAGCGCAGCCGGGATGTCGCCCTTCGCGTGACCCGCGGCGACCAGCACCAGCGGCACGGCGGCCATGGTGCGGTGGCCGCGCCCCGCCAGCGCGGCCCACGCCTCGTGGACGGTCGGCGTGGACAGCTCGATGAAGCCGCCGTCGACATCGACGCCCGCGTCCGCGAGGTACCCCCGGAGTCTGCTGGTGAACGCGACGAACTCCGCGACGCCTGCCGCGTCGACCGTGCCGTGGCCCACGAGCAGCAGCGGCGGATGCGACGCCGTCATGCCCGCGAGCCCGCGTACAGCAGCGCGTTGACCGCGGCCGCGGCGACGGCGGCCCCGCCGCGCTCGGAGCGGTTGGACACCGCGGGCAGACCCGAGGCGCGCAGGGCCGCCTTTGCGGCCACCGCGCCGACGAACCCGACCGGAAGGCCGATCACCAGCGGCGCGGCGACCAGCCCCGCCTGCGCGCAGGCCACCAGTTCGGCCAGCGCCGTCGGGGCGTTGCCGATGACCCACACGGCGCCGTCCGGGTGCGCGCGCACAGCCGCCCGGATGCCCGCGGCCGAGCGAGTTCCGGCGGCTCCGGGTGCGGGCGCGAGGTCGAGCGCCACCGTCGTCGCGTACCCGGTGATCCCGGCCGCGACCATGCGCACGTCGGTGATCAGGGGCGCACCCCCGGCCAGCGCGTCGCGGCCCGCGCGCAGCGCATCCTCGGCGCACACCACATCGCCCGCCCAGCTCGGGTCGGCGCTCGTGTGCACGATGCGTTCGACGACGGCCCGGGTGAGCGGAAGCAGGTCCGTGGTGTCCAGGCGCTCGCGCAGGATCGTGTACGAGGCGGTCTCGATGGGGTGCACGCCAGTGCGCAATGTCGGGCCTCTCCCGGGTGACTGCCCGGCTCGGGTGGCCGGGGTGACTGCCCGGCCGGGTGGCCGGGTGGCGCCCGGCGGGGACGCGGAACTCGGCAGCCGATCGTAACCCCGCCGTCCGCCCGAGCCCGGATGATCACTGTCTCGGCGCGGACGAGGCGACTTCGCTGCGCTGCGGGGGCCGGTTGCGAGGTGGTGGGTGTTCGCGGGCAACGGGCTAGGACCAGCGGTAGCCGCGGGGCGTCACCATCCGCCCGCCGACCATCCGGGTCGTGCTCGACCCGACGATCACGGTCGTGAGCATGTCGACCTCGGTCGGGTCGAACGCGGCGAGCGGCGCCGTCCACACCCGCTGGCCGGGGCGCCCGGCCTGGCGAACCGCGCCCACCGGCGTCTCCGCGCGCCGGTGCTCGCGTAGGACGTCGAGGACGGCGGCGAGCTGCCAGTGCCGCTCCCGGCTGCGCGGGTTGTAGAAGCACGCGACGAGGTCGGCGGTCGCCGCGGCGGCCACCCGACGCTCGATCGCAGGCCACGGGGTGTGCAGGTCGGAGAGGGAGATCAGCATGTGGTCGTGGCCCAGCGGCGCACCGAGCAGCGCCGCGGCGGCAAGGGCCGCGGTCACGCCGGGCACGCCGACGACCTCGATGTCCTCGCCTGCCCGCTCCAAAGCCGGGCTGCCCATGCCGTAGATCCCGGCGTCGCCCGAGCCGATCAGCGCCACGGCGTAGCCCTTGGCCGCGAGCGCGACCGCGTCGGCGGCCCGCTGCTCCTCCTCCCCCAGCCCGCTGGCGTGCACCTGGGTGCCGGGGCGCAGCAGGTGCCGGATCTGCTCGACGTACTGGTCGAGGCCCACGACGACCGACGCACGGCGCAGCTCGGCCGCGGCGCGGGGTGCGCGCAGGTCGTCGGCGCCCGGCCCGAGCCCGACGATGGCCAGTCTGCCGCGTGGCCGGATGCGGGCGACGGCGACGGTCACGTTGTCGCCCTTGACCTTCTGCGCCACGAGCTCGACGGGCGCGCCGCCGCCCAGCTCGGTCGCAGCGTGCACTGCGGCAGCCTCCGCGACGCTGGCCGTGCCGACCGCGGCGCGCACGACGTCGCTCGGGTTGGGCACGTCGACCGCGGCCAGCACGTCCGCCGGGAACGTCTGCAGCGGCGCGGGTGCGATGGCCGCGAGGATGCCCGGCTCGTCGGCCTTGCGGTCGACGCTGACATAGGCGCGCACGGCGCGCAGGTCGAGCCGGTGCTCGTCGAACACCCGACGCAGGACGTCGGTCACCGCCGCGGCGGGCACGTCACGTGCGGACCCGATCCCGACGACGAGCGTGCGCGGCACGATCCGCACGGTGGCGTCCTCGACGAGGTCGGTGACGACGACGCGGACGCGCTTCGAGCCCGCCACGGCCTGATCCAGCTCCGACCCGGCCCCGGCCCCCGGCGCAGGCAGCGGGAAGCCCAGCGGGTTCAGCACCTCGGCGGTGCCGTCGAGCAACGCGACGCCTGCCGCCGCGGCGTCCCCGACGACCTCCGCGTCCAGCAGCCCGGCCAGCTCTTCGAGGCCCGCCGCTCCTGCGGCGTCGGACGCGGTCGTGATCACCGGCTGGGCGCCGAGCAGCCCGGCCACCCGCGCGGCCAGCGCGTTCGCCCCGCCCTCGTGCCCCCCGGTGAGCGCGATCGCGAAGCGGCGGGCCTCGTCGACGCAGACGACGCCCGGATCGGTGCGCTTGTCGGTGAGCAGCGGCGCGACCAGCCGGACCGCGGCGCCGGTGGCGAGGAAGAACACCGCGCCGTCGAGCCCCGGCCACAGCCGGGCCAGGTCGGCGAGGTCGCGCCGGGACGCCCCCAACGCGGGCGCGACCTCGTCCGCGGCCCGCCGCCCCGCCGCGGTGACGGCGAACAAGGCGATCACCGCGTCCCCCACAGCAGGGTGACCGGGTTCAGCGCCGCGAGCCGGACAGCGCCATCGGGCAGTTCGGCCAGCCGGGACGCGGCCAACAGCACGCCGTCGACCGCGTAGCCCGCCGCGGCCAGCGCCGCACGGGTGGGGCCGACGCGGTCCAACGCGGCCAGCGCGACGACCACCCGGTCGGCGCCGACCGCGGCGCACGCCGTCAGCACATCGAGGCCACCGCCCCCGACGAACACCGCGTCGGGGCGCGGGAGCCCGGCCAACGCTTCGGGGGCCACGCCGTGCACCACGCGCACCTCGACGCCGTGCGCCGCGGCGTTCTCCGCAACGCGCTCAGCGTCCTCGGCGCCCCGCTCCACGGCGAGGGCGGCGGACCCGAGGCGGCCGCACTCGACGGCGACCGAGCCGGAGCCCGCACCGACGTCCCAGACGAGCGTGCCGGGCCGTGGCGCGAGCCGGGCCAGCGCGAAGGCGCGGACCTCGGCCTTCGTGACCATGCCCCCGCGGTGCGCGAACGCGTCGTCGGGCAGCGCCCAACCGCCCTCAGGAGGCGTGGGCGCACCCCCGGCGTGCCAGCCGCGCGCGGGGACCGCGGCCGGATCCCGGAGCGCGAGGACGACCGAGAGCGGATGCCAGCGGCGGCCCACGACGTCAGCGGCGGGCAGCGTCGTCAGCTGCTCGTCGGGGCCGCCGAGGTCCTCCGCGACGACGAGGGTGCGGGGCCAGCCCTCCAGCGCGGCGGCCAGATCGGCCGGCCCCGCCCCCGGACCGGTGAGGACGGCGGCCGCGGCCCGCGCCCGCACGATGTTGACGGCAGGGCCGAGGGCGCGGCCGTGCGTGCTGACCACAGCCACGTCGTCCCACGACCGCCCCACCCGTGCGAAGAGTCGCTGGACCGACGACAGCGCGGGCAGCACAGCAGGCTGGTAGCCCTGCTCGCGCAGCACCCGCACGATGCCGAAGAAGCCGGGGTCGCCGCCCGCGAGGACCACCGCCCGCCGCCCCCGGATGCGCTCCAGCGCGGGCGCGATCGCGCCGAGCACGAGCCGCTCTACGTCGTCGGGAACCAGCGACAGCAGTCGAGCGGCGCCGATGACGACCTCGGCGCTCGCCAGCGCCGCACGCGCCTCGGTGCTGAGCGGCCCGTCGACCCCCACCACGGTGACCTCGCACGCTGTGGCGCTGCCCAGGCCGGTCTCGGGCGCTGTCGCCACCACACTGCTCGGCGCGGTCGTCACGGAGCCGCGCGGCGCGCGCGCAGAGCTCGGCGCGCCGCCGGATCGGGCTTGCGGAACGTGTGGAAGTGCCCCGCGTCGTACAGGTGGCTGCGCGCCCCCGACGCCGCGAGCGCTGGTCCCACGAGGAACAGGGTCTGGCGCCACAGCTTGCGCTCCTTGCACACCGCCTCGACCTCGTCGAGCCTGCACCGAATCGTGATCTCGTCGGGCCAGCTGGTGCGGTAGGCGACGACGACGGGCGTGTCGTCCGGGTAGCCGCCCGCCAGGAGCTCGGCCACCAGCTGACCGGTCCGGGCGGCCGAAAGGAAGATCGCCATCGTGGTGCCGTGCGCCGCGAACGCGCGCAGCCGCTCCCGCTCGGGCATGGGGGTCTTGCCACCCTCCAACCGAGTCAGCACCACCGACTGGGCCACCTCGGGGATGGTCAGCTCCCGACCCGCCGCCGCGGCCGCCGCGCCGAACGCCGACACCCCGGGCACGATCTCCACCTGCAGCCCCATCGCGGCGGCCGCGTCGTACTGTTCCTGGACCGCGCCCCACAGCGAAGGGTCGCCGGAGTGCACCCGGGCCACCCGCAGGTCATCGGCGGCAGCGCGCCGATACAGGGCCAGCACGTCCTCGTGCGCGATCCGCGAAGAGTCCACGAGCTCGGCATCGGGCCGCGCGTGCTCCTGCACGCACTCGGCCATCACGAGGCTGGCCGCCCAGATCACGACGTCGGCTTCGCCGATGCGCCGCGCACCGCGCACCGTGATGAGATCGGCTGCGCCTGGTCCGGCGCCCACGAACGACACTTTCCCCGGCACGCCGCACAGTCTGGGCCGCGCCGGGCGCCCCGTCCAACCCCGGGTTCGACGCAGGCGAGCGCGCCTCAGCCCAGGAAGAGCCCCGCCAGACTCGGCTCCGCGTCCGCGAGGGTTGTGCCGAAGGCCTCCGCACGCAGCCTGCGCACCGCGATCTCCGTGAGCGCTGCGATGACCGTCTGCGCGGGTGAGGTCGTGCCGAGCTCGCGCGCCGCCGCCGCAAGATGGGCTTCGTCGAGCTCGAGGGTGATCTGCGTCATATACCAACCCTAGGCCGTGCTCACGGAAATGGCACGATAAGATCACGCACCCTGCCGCCAGCGTCGGCCACAGCGCAGCGGGCAGGTTGTGACCCATCCCGGGAATCATGACCAACCGGGCCCCTGGCACCGCCCGTGCCGTGGCCCGTCCGGCGGACGGACGGATCAGCGGGTCCTGTTCACCGTGCACCACCAGCGTCGGAACGCGGACACCGCGCAACGCAGGCAGCCTGCTCGGCGAACCCATGATCGCCGCGAGCTGGCGACGAGGGCTCCCCACGTCGGCACCGGCTGCCGCGCCTATGGCGAACGCGCGGCGGGCGTAGGCGCGCAGCCAGTCCTCGTCCAGCGGATAGCCGGGCGAGCCGATCACCCGGAACGTCGCGACGGCCCGCTCGGCGGCCTGCTCCGGTGTGTGCGCGGGGTTCGCCAGCAGCGCCGCGGCGGCGCGCCGGGAGGGGAGGCCCAGCCACGGCGCGGGGCTCGACATGATCGACGTGAGCGACCGCACCCTTCCCGGGTACTCGATCGCCAGCGCCTGCGCGATCATCCCGCCGAGCGAGGCCCCGAGCACGTGCGCCGACCGCCAGCCCAGCGCGTCGAGCACCGCGACGGCGTCCGCGGCCATGTCGGAGATCCGGTACGCCGCGGCGCGGCGGGGGCCCGCGAACAGCGCGGCCATCGACGGCGTGCCCAGCCACGTGAGATGCGTCGACGCCCCGGCGTCGCGGTTGTCGAAGCGCGCGGTGGTGAACCCGGCGGCGGCGAACTCGGCGAGCAGGCCGTCGGGCCAGTAGATCATCTGCATCCCCAGGCCCATGATCAGCAGCAGCGGTTCGCCGCCGTCGTCGCCGACCTGCTCGTAGGCCAGCGAAACGGACCCGTTCCGGGCGCTCATGCGCCCCCTCCGGAGCGCCTACATCGGGCGGTCATGCGGCGCGGGCGCCCTCGTCGGCCGCCATCAGCACGGGGACGCGCACACCCGGGTGGACCGATAGATCGCCCGCACGGCCGCTCATGCCGTCCCCCTCAGCTCGACGAGACTGCCACCGATCGCCTCCGCCAGCACGTCGACGTCCCCCATCGCGTCCCGGTCGGCGTTCAGCCCGTAGAAGACGCCGCCGTCGTAACTGGTGATACCGATCGCGACGGCCTGCCCCTTGGCCAGCGGGACCACCGGGTACACGTCGCGCATCCGCGCCCCCATCGCGTACAGGGGGAACTGCGGGCCCGGGACGTTGGTGACGATCAGGTTGAACACCCGCGACGACATCGAGCTGGACAGCCGGGCGCCCACGCTGTGCACCGTGGGCGTCGCCAGCCCGAACAGGCCGATCAACGCGCTCGCCCCGATGGCCTGGCCGCTGCCCTTGTGGCCTGCCATCGCGGCGGACACGGTCTGCAGACGGGCGACCGCGTCGGGCTCGCCGACCGGCAGGTCGACGAAGTAGGCGGAGATCTGGTTGCCCAGCGGCCCGCCCGAGCTGCGGGCCCGGACGCTGACGGGCACCAGCGCGCGCACCCTCGTCGTGACCAGCACCGGTTCCCCACGGGTGGTCATCCAGCGCCGCAAGCCACCGGTGACGACCGCGAGGATGACGTCGTTCACGGTGCCGCCGTGCTTCTTGCGGATGGCCTTGTAGTCGTTCAGCGCTCCCGCGGACGTGCCGAAACGGCGCTGGCTGCCGATCGGCGCGTTCAGCGGGCCCCGCGGGGCGGGCCGCGAGGCCGAGCGGACGGCGGCGAGCATCGCGCCGCCGGTGCGGACGAGCGCACCGACGTCGGACGCGGCGCGCTGCGCGGTGCCCAACGCCACGCCGGGCTTGATCAGCTGCTCGCGGACCGCGCCCGCCGCGAGCGCAAGCGCTGAGGGCTCCGGCGCCGGGTGCCAGTCGTCGGGCGGAGACTCCCGCGGGGTCGGCGTGACATCCAGGAGGACCGCGCCGATGTCGACCGAGGAGAGCCCGTCCACCATCGCGTGGTGGGTCTTCGTGACGATGGCGAAGCGATCCCGCTCCAGCCCTTCGATCAGGTAGATCTCCCACAGCGGACGGGCGCGGTCGAGCTGTCGCGACTGCAGGCGCCCGACCAGTTCGCGCAGCTGCTCGTCGGAGCCGGGAGCGGGCAGGGCAGAGCGGCGGACGTGGTAGTCCAGCTCGAAGGCGGGATCGTCGACCCACACCGGAAGGCCCAGCCGCGCAGGCACGTCGCGGACCTTCTGCCGATAGCGCGGCACGGCGGCCAGGCGCTCCCCGATGAGCGCGACGAACCGGTCGGGGTCGAAACCCGGCGGCGCGTCGAACGTCATCAGGCCACCGAGGTGCATCGCCGTTGTGGGTTCCTCCATGAAGAGGAACGAAGCGTCCAGGGGGGAGAGTCGGTCCGCCATCACGACCTCCCCGGTGAGGATCTTCCCACCGACGGTAGCGCGGCCGGGGCGCAAACGGGAGATGACGCAGCAGCGGCCACGAACCGGGCGACGGCGTCGGGCGCACCTGCCGGGTGCGTGTGCAGGAACGAGGCGTGGACACCCCCCTGCACGTAGCCCTCCGGCTCGCCGCCGCGCCACGCCCACGCCGGTGCGGCGGCGCGCGGCGTCACGGCACAGCGGTGGAACTCGTGGCCTGCGACGCGGTCGCCGACGGCGTGCAGGACGGACGGGGTGAGCGCCACGGCGTCGCGATAGCCCAGCGTGAGCCGTTGGGTCATCGCCGCGTGGGCCGGAAGGACCCCGCACAGTGACGCCCCGTCGAGCGTGGCGCACAGGTAGAGCAGGCCGCCACACTCGGCGTGCACCGGCGCACCGGACACGGCCAGCGCCCGGACCGCCCGCAGCAGCCCGGTGTTGGCGGACAGGGCTGCGACGTGCTCCTCGGGGAAGCCGCCGGGCAGGACGAGCGCCGCGGTGTTCTCGGGAAGGGCCTCGTCGCGCAGCGGGTCGACGACGACGACGTCGGCTCCTGCCGCAGCGATCAGCTCCACGTGCTCGGCGTACCCGAACGTAAACGCGGCGCCCCCGAGCACGGCCACCCGGACCCTGGGCGCCCCGGTCGGGGCGGCAAGGGGGGCGCCGGACCCGGCGAGGGCGGCGGACGGCGACCACGGCGGGCCGTCCGGGAGCGGGCGGGCCAGTGCCACGACCGCGTCGAGGTCGACGTGCGCGGCCACCAGTTCGGCCATCGCGTCCACCGCGGCGGTCGCCGCTGCTCCGTGCTCGACCGCCGTGACCAGCCCGAGATGCCGTGACGGCACGGCGAGCGCGGCCCGTCGGGGCAAGGCGCCCAGCACCGGCAGGCCCGCCTCGGCCGCCGCCGCGCGCAGCACCTCCTCGTGGCGGGCCGACCCGACCCGGTTGAGGACCACCCCCGCGAGGTCGACGTCCTGGTCGAACGACCGGAACCCGTGCAGGAGAGCGGCGAGGCTCCTCGCCTGCCCCCGCACGTCGACGACCAGCACCACCGGCGCGCCGAGCAGCCCTGCGACCTGCGCCGTCGAGCCGTAGCCGTCGGCGAGCCTGCCGTCGAACAACCCCATGACACCCTCGACCACGACGATCTGCGCGCCCGCAGCGCCATGTCGAGCCAGCGGGGCGATCCGGTCGGCGCCGACCAGCACGGGGTCGAGGTTGCGCCCGGGACGCCCCGCCGCGAGCGTGTGGTATCCGGGATCGATGTAGTCCGGCCCGACCTTGAACGGCGCGACCGGCGTCCCACGGCGGTGCAGCGCCGCCATGAGGCCGGTCGCCACCGTCGTCTTGCCCGATCCGGACGCGGGCGCGGCGATGACCACGGCCCGGGCGCTCACGTCCCGCCCGAGCCATGATGACCGGTCCGGCGCAGCGCCGGACCGGTCAGGCCACCTTGCGCGCCGAGCCGGTGCTCATGGGCGGACCCCGTCACCCGTGGCCCAGCACCGGATGCGCGACGTAGGGCGCCTCCAGTGCCGCGACCTCGTCGTCGCTCAGGTCGACGTCGAGCGCGGCCACCGCGTCCTCCACGTGGCCGGGCTTGGTCGCTCCCACGATCGGTGCGGACACCGCCTCGCGCCCGAGCATCCAGGCCAGCGCCACCTGAGCGTTCGGCAGGTCACGGGCCTTGGCCACGTCGGCGACGGCCTGCACGACCGCGTCGTCGGCGTCGGAGTACATCCGGTCGCCGATCGGGTCGCTGCCCGCGCGCGTGGTCGAGCGGTCCTGCGGGCCCCGCGCCAGCCGTCCGCGGGCCAACGGGCTCCACGGGATCACGCCGACGCCCTGGTCGAGGCACAGCGGGTGCATCTCCCGCTCCTCCTCGCGGTAGATCAGGTTGTAGTGGTCCTGCATGGCGGCGAAGCGGGTCCAGCCGCCGAGGTCGGCCACGTGCTGCGCCTTCGCGAACTGCCAGGCGAACATGCTCGACGCCCCGATGTAGCGCGCCTTGCCCGCGCGCACGACGTCGTGCAGCGCCTCCATCGTCTCCTCGATCGGAGTAGTCGGGTCCCAGCGGTGGATCTGGTAGAGGTCGACGTGGTCGGTGCCCAGCCGCCGCAGCGACGCGTCGATCGAGGCCAGGATGTGCTTGCGCGAGAGCCCGCGGTCGTTCGGGCCGTCCGACATCGGGTTGAACACCTTCGTCGCGAGCACGTAGTCGTCGCGGCCGGGGAAGAACTCCCGCAGCAGCGTGCCCGTGACCTCCTCGGAAGCACCCACCGAGTACATGTCGGCGGTGTCGAAGAAGATCACTCCGGCGTCCACGGCGCTGCGGACCAGCGGCCGCGAGTCGTCGAGGTCGAGCACCCACTCCCGCCAGGTTGGCGAGCCGTAGCTCATCATGCCGAGGCAGATCCGCGAAACCTGCAGGCCGGTCGCGCCCAGTCGCGTGTACTCCATCGGCCAACCATAGAACCGCGGTGGGGACGGGGCCGGGCGGCCGAGTGCGGACCCGGCGCCGCACCGGCGTTGTCGGGTCGGCACCGGCGTCCTGGCGCTTGTGCGACCACCACGGCGCTGGTGTGGCCGTCCGGGGGCGCGCCGGCCCGGCTCGTCGGGCAGCGGGCGGAACGTCCGACACGACGTGCCGGATCCTGGGGCTCCCTGCGGGGCCGGACCCGCCGGTGCGACCTCACGCGCCGGGCTGCCGTCCACCCAGCACATCGCGCACCCGGATGCTGAACACGCCGGGCCGAATCCCGGGACTCACCCCTCTGCGGGACGCCACACAAGCGTTGTGGCGCCCACACCCCCGTCCTGGCGCCGGTGCGGCCACCACAGTGCTGGTGCGGATGTGACAGCGCCGGTGCGGCCGTGGACACCCGTGGCCGCGCGGTCGCCGACGAGACGACGTCGACCGCCGGTCCTCGTCACCACTCGATCCCGCGCTGGCCCTTCTGACCCGCGTCCATCGGATGCTTGATCTTGGTGGTCTGCATGACCAGGTCGGCGGCGGCGATCAGCTCGGGCGCCGCGTCCCGCCCCGTGACGATCACGTGTTGGCGGCCCTCGCGCCGACCGAGCACGTCGACGACCTCGTCGACCGGCACCCACCCCCACTTCATCGGGTAGGTGAACTCGTCGAGCACGTAGACGTCGTGGACCTGCGCCTCGATGCGGCGGCGGATCTCGGCCCAGCCCTCCGCGGCCTGGGCGGCGTGGTCGTCATCGGTGCCCGGCTTGCGCGCCCACGACCAGCCCTCGCCCATCTTGTGCCACTCGACGGGGCCGCCCTCGCCGGTCTCGGCGTGCACGCGGCCCAACGCCCGGAACGCCGTCTCCTCCCCCACCTTCCACTTCGCCGACTTGACGAACTGGAACACCCCGATCGACCAGCCCTGACTCCAGCCGCGCAGGGCCAGCCCGAACGCGGCCGTCGACTTGCCCTTCATCTCCCCGGTGTGCACGACCAGCAGCGGGCGGTTGCGCCGTTCGCGGGTGGTGAGCCCGTCGGCGGGCACGGTCGTGGGCTGTCCCTGCGGCATCGCCCCTCCTTCGTCGGGGCCTGTGCGACCCGGTTCGTCACGCGGCCCGTGCGGCCCGGACCACGTCGGTGACACCGTCGGCCGACAGCTCGCCGATCCCCACGAGCACCCCGGCGGCAGCCGTGGCGATCCGCGCCGCGATCCCGAGGCGGACGGGGCCGCTCTCGCAGTCCACCACGATGGTCGCGACGCCGTCGGCGGCCAGGAGTGCGGCCGCGCGACACGCGTCGCGCACCGGGTCGCCGCCGAGGCCGACGGTCGCCCGTCCGTCGGTGAGCACGACCAGCAGCGCGCGGCGACGGGGATCGCGCAGCCGCTCGGCCGCCAGCACCTTGCGGGCGCGCAGCAGACCTCCGGCGAGCGGGGTGCGGCCGCCCGTGCGCAGCCCCGTCAGCCGGACCCGGGCCGCGGGCACGCTCGAGGTCGGCGGCAGCACCAGATCCGCGCCCGCCGCCCGGAACGCGATCAGTCCGACCTTGTCCCGGCGCTGGTAGGCGTCGCGCAGCAGCGACAGCACGGCCCCGGTGACCGCCGCCATCCGCGCCCGCGCTGCCATCGACCCCGAGGCGTCGACGGCGAACAGCACGAGGTTGCCCTCCCGGCCCTCGCGGACGGCGTGCCG
>DASWUV010000237.1:0-2040 GCA_036401495.1 Pseudonocardia sp.
GATGAAGTCGCGGTTGCCGCCGTACAACGGGTCGGCCAGGAACCCGTCGATGGTGTGGTTGAGCACCGCCTCGAAGAAGGACCGCAACCGGGCGTGCTCTCCTACCGGGTCCAGCCGCTCGACGTGTTCCAGCAGGGCGTCCTGGTGATCGGGCGACAGCTCGGCGAAGGGCGCGCCCTGCTCGGCGCGGGCAAGCTCGTCGAGCCCGGCGAGGCCCTCGGCGTAGAGGCCGGTGAGCGGGGCCAGCTGCCCACGCAACTGTCGCTCGAAGAAGTCGAGGACTCCTGCCGTGACCGCTCCGGGCCCGTGCTCGTCCGCGGGAATGAGCCGGTCCACGACGGCCGCGAGTGTCTGCGCTCCTCCGCTCAACGGATGCGATCCACCTGCGGCCGTCGGGGATGTCGGTGCGTCCTCGTCAGCAGGAGCGTCGGTCGAGGCGTACGGCAGTTGCATGATTTTCCCTGCTTCTTCCGTGAAGGCAGGGTGCGGCGAAGATTGAAGCCATAAGGCGCTTCCCTGCATTCGAGAACGACAAACCGGTCGTCTGGTAGGGCTTGGGCGATGGACGCCATTGGTGCGACCGGCGTTGTCTTAAGATAATAACGGCCGCTGGGCCCGTCCAATTGTTATGTTCGATCGCTTGATACCTGTCCGACTATCTCTTCATTCCCGCGCACCCGGTCGAGGTCACAGGGAACGACCGGCCGTCCGTCGATGCTCCTCGGGGCTGACCCCGTGGAACCGCTTGAACGCCGTGCTGAGCGCGAACGGGCTGCCGTAGCCCACTTGCCGGGCCACGGCGTCGAGGGTGGCGTCGGTATCGGACAGGAGGTCGGCCGCCGCGGCCAGCCGCCACCCGGTGAGGAACGCGATGGGTGGCTCGCCCACCAGCTCGGTGAAGCGGCGGGCGAAGGCCGCGCGGGACAGCCGTGCCGCCGCCGCGAGGGAAGCGACCGTCCAGTGGTCGGCCGGGTTGTCGAGGATCATGCGCAGCACCGGCCCGATGACGGGGTCCCCTTCGGCGAGGTACCAGCGCGGGACCATCGCCTCGGGACGGGAGAACCATGCGCGCAGTGCGGCGACGAGCAGCAGGTCGAGCAGGCGGTCGAGGACGACGTCCTGCCCGGGCGCGTCCCGCGTGATCTCCTCGCCGAGCAGCGTGAACAGGCTTGACCGGGCGCCGAACCCCGGCAGCACGGCCAGCGTCGGCAGGGCCGAGGTGAGCCGCCGGGCGACGGCGCCACGCATCTGATAGGTCCCCACGAGCAGCTGCGTGCTGCCCCCGTCGGTGTTTCCCCAGGTGCGCACCCCCACGTAGCCGTGCGACGGCGCCCGCCAGCCCGTCGCCCGGTCGAGTGCTGCGTCGAGCCGCTCTCCGCGCACGTCGACGCAGCGCGGACCGGGGCAGATGCGGACCTGCACGGGGGTGGCCGGGTCGTCGGCGACCACGTACGGCGCGGGCCCCTGAGCGATCACGACATCGCCCTGGCGCAGCTCCCGCGCCTGCCCGTCGTCGGGGACGACGAACGCGTGGCCACGCGCGACGACGACCAGTGCCAACGGCGCCTCGTCCTGGATCCGCATCGACCACGGCGGGACGAGCTCGACCCGCAGCAGGAACGCCCCGCGGGCCCGCGGCCCGTCGAGCAGGCTGTCGATGGCGTCCACCAGCCGGATCCTACGAGGACCGGGCACCCTCGTGGACGCTCGCTTATGCAGGTCGAGACCGTCGACGATGTTGCCCGCCCGGTGCCGCCGCTTGACTGACCCGCATGAGTTCCTCAGACATCCCGAACCTGACACTGGTGCTGGGCGCGGGCGGCACCACCGGTCGGCGCGTGGCGAGCAGGCTCGCCGCGCGCGGCGTCGCGACCCGGCTGGGCTCGCGCTCGGGCCTGCCGCCGTTCGACTGGGCCGACGAGCGCACCTGGCCCGCCGTGCTGGCCGACGTCTGCGCCGCCTACCTCGTCTACTCGCCCGACCTCGCTGCGCCGGAAGCGCTGGAGCGGGTGCGCGGCTTCGCCGAGCTCGCTGCGGCCT
>DASWUV010000238.1:0-5770 GCA_036401495.1 Pseudonocardia sp.
CTCACCTCCCTCGGTGTCTGTGGCAAGGGTAGGCCGGGGCACCGACAGAACCGGTGATCAGGTCTGCAACAGCGACACGATCAGCTGAACGAAGATCAGCAGATAGACGAAGACGAAGAACCACATGAACAGCCGGGACCCAAGTCGGCTGCGGGAGACCCGGGACAGCCCGAGGATGGCAGGCTCTTCGACGATGCGGGGGCGCGCCTCGGGCCGCGGCGGTACCTGGGGGTCCGCAGGGTCCAGGGGCGACACGGAGTCCTTGGGCGGCGCGGGGTCTTCCGACACAGCGGCGCGGTGTGGGCGGGCCACGACCGGGGGCGGGGCCGGACCAGCGTCGACGTCAGTGGTGGGATCGTCCGCAACTTCGGCTGTGGCACGGGGTTCTGCTATCACACGGCGTTCGGCCGTCGCACTGCGGTCGGTAGCACTGCGTTCGGTTGCACTGGCTGCGGCACGGGCGGCGAGGAAGGCGGCCACGGTGGGGCGGGCGGCCGAGCCGTCGATACCGCCCTTACATCGTGCGCCGCGGACGTGTGCGTGGTCGGCCGGGATGGGCGCGCTGATCAGCTCGGCCGCAGGGTCGTTCGGCCGGTCCGTCACGGCCATCGATGCTAGGACGGCGCCCCCGCATCCGACGAGCGCACACGCTGAGTTCACCCCCTCGGATATGCCGGGCGGTGGGCAGGCCATCCCCGCCCGACTCGACTCCGCAGTACTTCTAGCGTCCTCGCAGAAGTTCGGCGGTCTGCGACGACACCGCAACAGGTGCGACGTGCGCGGACGGCCAGGGATCAGTTGCCGTTGTTGTTGCCGTTGCCGTTGTCGCCGTTGCCGTTGCCGTTGTCGCCGTTGTTGTTGTTGTCGCCGCCATTGTTGTTGTCGCCGTTGTTGTTGTCGCCGGGCGGGGCGGGGGCTTCGGGGGCCTTGCCGCTGCTCACCGTCAGCAGGATCGTCTCGCCCGGCAGCGCCTGGCCCTGCGGGTTCTGCCCGACCACGGTGCCGCGATCTGCTGCGTTGTCCGTCGTCTCAACCGAACTCGTCCGCCCCGCCCGGGTCAGGATGGCGCGGGCGTCGTTCAGCGGCTTCCCGACCACATCGGGGACCTGGGCTACCGGGGCGCCGTTGAGGTAGCGCGGGTCGGTGGGCGGCAGCGGCAGCACGGGCTGGCCGTCCAGCAGCGGTTTCATCGCCCCGAACCACGTCTGCGCGGGCGTCTTGCCGCCGAAGATGTTGCCGCTGCCGCAGGCGAACGGGGAACCGGCCCCGTCGCAGAGCGGCCGCGGCGAGCTGGTGTCGTCGAACGTGATCACCGCCCCGGCCATCTGCGGCACGACCCCCACGAACGCGGCCGACTTGTGCTGTTGGGTCGTGCCGGTCTTGCCCGCCGTCGGCCGGTCCCAGCCCAGCTGCCGGGCCGCCCCGGCCGCTGTGCCGCCCACAACGTCCTGGCTCAGGCCGGTCAGGAGCGTGTTGGCCAGGCCGGGGTCGACCGCCTGCGCGCAGGCCGCCTCCCGCACCGGCACCGGCTTGCCGTCCTGGCCGGTGATCGAGTCGACCGGGCTGGGCGGGCACCACTTGCCTGCGCTGGCCAGGGTCGCGCCGACGTTGGCCAGCTCCAACACGCTGGTCGGGCTCACCCCCAGCGTGAAGGAGGCCAGCTTCTGGGCCTTCGTGACCTCGGCGATCGAGCGGTCGGTCCGCCGATGCGTCAACGGGTCGATGAACGGGGTGGTGGCCAGGGACTTCATGCCCAGCCGCACCGCCATGTCGACGACGTCGGGGACGCCTGTGAACTCCTCCAGCTTCACGAACGCGGTGTTCGGCGACGTCGCGAGCGCGGTTTGCAGCGACATCTTGTCGGCGTACTTGCCCGCGTTCGCCACGGGGATCGGGCGGCCGCCGCCATCGGTGTAGATAGGCGAGGCGTAGCCGCTCGGGGGCACGGTGAGCACGTAGTTGATGCCGAGGCCCTTCTCAAGGGCCGTGGCTGCGGTGAAGATCTTGAATGTGGACCCCGCGCCCAGGTTGACCGGCTCGTACGGCAGCCCGTAGCTCGTCTGCAGCGTGCCCGCGTCGAGCCCGAACGTGCGGTTGGCCGCCATCGCGAGCACACGATGGCGGTCAGGGCCGGGCTGCACAACTGACATCACGTCGGCGACGTTGGGCTGGTTCGACGGCACCTGCGCGTTCAGCGACGCCTTCACCTTGGCCAGCACGTTCGGATCGAGCGTGGTCTTGATCGTGTAGCCACCGCGGTTGAGCTGGTCGAGCGTGAAGCCCGCCTCGAGCAGGTAGCTCTGGACGTACTTGCAGAAGAACCCGGCGTCCCCGGCCCCTATGCAGCCCGCAGGCTGGCTGACCAGCGGGTTCGCGACGCCCAACGGGCTGGCCACCGCGGCCTTGGCCTGCCCTTCGTCGATCATCTTCTGCTCGAACATCTGCTGGATGACGACGTTGCGGCGGTCCAGTGCGGCTTGCGGCTTCGTGACCGGGTCGGTGGCCGCGATGTTGCGGACCAGGCCCGCGAGCGTCGCCGCCTGTGGCACGGTCAGCTTGTCGGGCGTCGTGTTGAAGTAGGTGCGCGCTGCGGAGGCGATGCCCGCTGCCCCATTGCCGAACGAGACGATGTTGAGATAGCGGGTGAGGATGTCCTCTTTCGACAACGCCCGCTCCATCTGGAGCGCGATCTGCGCCTCCTTGAGCTTGCGCGCGGACGTCTGCTCGGTCGCCTTGAGCCGCTCGGTCTCCGTCTTCGCCGTGACGTAGAGGAAGTAGTTCTTGATGTATTGCTGGGTGAGCGTCGACGCGCCCTGCACCACGTCGCCGGAGGCGGAGTTGGCGATGACCGCGCGGATCGTGCCCTGCCAGTCGACGCCGTTGTGCTGGTAGAAGCGGCGGTCCTCGATCGCGACGATCGCGGCCTTCATCGCGGGCGCGATCTGGTCGGACCGGACCTGCTGCCGGTTCTGGTTCGGCTCGAAGAACCGCGCGAGCGGCGCGCCGGTGCTGTCGGTGACGACGCTGGTGAGCGGCAGTGGGCCGTCGACGACGTCGGTGGACACCGTGGTCACGGTGTCGCCCGCGTCGTTCGAGACAAGGCCGAGACCGGCCACGACGGGGAACGTCATGCCCGCGACCAGCAGCCCTGATACCAGGCACAAACCGAGCAACAAGGCGATCGGTCGCACGAGTCGCAGAGAGGACCTCACGAGACGGGAGCGTACGGCCGTCCAGGTCAGATCGAGTAATTCCCCCGCCAGAAGTGAACCGAGCAGACACGGAATTCGTCTGTGCTGGTCGGGAGCACTTCACAAAAAAGACCAGGAGCGGGCCATGGCCTCACGGTCGAACTGGCGGATCGCCGCACGCTGCCGAACGTCGGATGCGGAGGATCTCTTCGTCGCGGGACGCAAGCAGCGGGAGGCGCGACAGTTCTGTCGGGTCTGCCCCGTGCGCACCGAATGTCTCGCGCACGCGCTCGATCAGCGGGTCGAGTTCGGGGTGTGGGGCGGGATGACCGAACGGGAGCGGCGTGCGCTGTTGCGGCAGCGCCCCGACGTCGCCTCGTGGGCCGATCTGCTGGCCGACGCCCGCGCGGAACACGACGCGTCGTTGGCGCAGGTCGACGTGCTGAGCGGGCTCACCGACGCGGCCGAGCCGCAGCTGAACCGCACGGCATGAGTACCGCGTCAGCTCGCCGTGCTGGAGCGGCCGACGTGCGGCGTCGACGACCCGCCGGAGGCCAGGTGGCGGCCGATCTCCCGCAGGCCGTCCAGGTCGGCGACGTCGGTCACCACCGGAACCCTGATCACCGGCACAGCCTCGTGCGCACTCGTGAAACGGGCCAGCAGCCGATCCTCGCGGGCGGCGAGGTCGACGCGGTCGGCGTGCAGCCGCAGCACGGCGGCGGCCAGCGGCGCACCGCGCAGCCCGTCGGCCGCGGTCCGCGCTTTGTCGGCCGAAAGGTCCGCCAGCACCGGATGCGTCCGGTTGAGCACGAGCCCGGTCAGCGGCATCTCCTCGGTGGAGAGCCGGTCGACGAAGTACGCGGCTTCGCGCAGCGCGTCGGGCTCCGGCGCGGCGACGACGACGAACGCGGTTCCGGGGGAGCGCAGAAGCTCGTACGTGGCCGTGGCCCGCTCGCGGAAGCCGCCGAACATCGTGTCGAACGCCTGCACGAACGCCGAGGCGTCGGCCAGCATCTGGCCGCCCAGGATCGTCGACACGGCCTTGGCGAACAGCGAGAAGCCTGCGCCCACGATCTTGCGCAGCCCCCGCCCTCCCGCTCGCGCGGGCGAGGACAGCAACCGGATCATCCGACCGTCGAGGAACGTGGACATCCGCTGCGGGGCGTCCAGGAAGTCCAACGCGGAACGCGAAGGCGGCGTGTCGACGACGATGAGGTCCCACCGCCCGGTGGCCGCGAGCTGGCCGAGCTTCTCCATCGCCATGTACTCCTGCGTTCCGGAGAACGACGAGGAGATCGTCTGGTAGAAGGGGTTCGCCAGGATCCGCTCCGCCCGGCCGGGCTCAGCGTGCGCCTCCACCATCTCGTCGAACGTGCGGCGCATGTCCAGCATCATCGCGGAAAGCTCGGTGCCCGAGCCGACGCCCGCGACGGGGTCCGGCTCGTTGCCCAGGATCTTCAGCCCGAGGGCCTGAGCGAGCCGCTTGGCCGGGTCGATCGTGAGCACGACCGTCTGGCGGCCCCGTTCTGCCGCACGGATGGCCAACGCCGCCGAGGTCGTGGTCTTGCCGACCCCGCCGGAGCCGCAACAGACGATGACGCGGGTGGCCGGATCGTCGAGAATCCGGTCGACGTCGAGCGCAGGCCGGGTCATCGCTTGGCCCCCGCCTGCGGCTGCGCACCCGCTGAACCGGCGCCCGCCGTCTTGGCCGTCTTGGCTACCGCCGACTTGGTCCCGCCGGTCCTGGTCCCTGCCGTCTTGGCCCCTGCGGTCTTGGTCTCTGCCGTCACGGGCAGGCCGACGCCTTGAGCGCGCAGTGCGTCGGTGAGCTCGTAGAGCGAGCCGAGGTCAACGCCGTCGATCAGCCGGGGAAGCTCGAGGCGCGGCGGCGGCCCCGGCGCCTCGGCGAGCCGGGCGAGCGCGAGCGACTCGCTGTGTACCCGTTGTGCGTGCTCGACGGTCTCGGCCACCAGCCCGTCGATCACGTCGGCGGGAAGGTCGAGTCCGGCGGCCGCGAGCCCCACCCGCACCCGCTCGGCGTCGACCCTGCCGCCTGCCGCGGCGGCCACCGACCGGTCGGGCAGCCACTGCGGCCGCACCTGGTTGGCGATCACCGCGCCGGGGCGCAGTCCGGCGTCGCGCAGGTCGTCGAGCACCTCGAGGGTCTCGGTCACCGGCAGCTCCTCCAGCAGCGTCACGACGTGCACGGCGGTCAGTTCCGAGTGCAGCAACGCCACCACGCCCTGGGCCTGGCTGTGGATCGGGCCGCTGCGCGCGAGCTCGGCCATCGCCTTGGTGACGTCGAGGAACTTGACGACCCGGCCGGTGGGCGGCGCGTCGAGGATCACCGCGTCGTAGACGGGACGACCGTGGCCGTCGGTCCGGTTGACGGTCTCCTTTGCCTTGCCGGTGAGCAGCACGTCGCGCAGACCGGGCGCCAGCGTGGTGGCGAACTCGATCGCGCCCATCTTGCGCAGCGTCCGGCCCGCCATGCCCAGCCGGTAGAACATCTCGAAGTACTCCAGGAGCGCGGCCTCGACGTCGACGGCGAGAGCGCGCACCTCACCGCCGCCGGGCGC
>DASWUV010000239.1:0-9006 GCA_036401495.1 Pseudonocardia sp.
GACCCGCGTGGGCACGTCGCGATCGACAGCTCCGGCATGCTGATGGACACCACCGGTGAGCCCGTCAGCGCGGTGGGCGACTCGTTCGCCGTCCACATGGACCGCGAGGCGTTGAACGACTTTCCGATGGGCGAGTACGACGTCACGGTGCAGATCACGGTGTACGAGCCGGACCGGGAGATCGCCTGGAAGGTGTTGGGGCGCGTGCGCCCCCAGATCGGGCACGTGTACGGCTACCGGCTGGAGCCCCCGCACGCTGACCAGGCCGCCGACCGGGCCGGCGTCGCGGGCGAAGCCACGCTCGTCACGGCCTACTACGACTGGTCCGCCATCGATCCGGTGTGGCGCGAGCGCGGCCTGGTCTTCCCGGTCGTGCCGGAGTCCGCGCTGCGCGCGACCCTCGGCATTCTGGCGCGCACGGTGCGCGCGGGCGGGCTTGCCGCGGGTCAGCGCTAGCCCAGCCCCCCGCGCGCGACGAGCTGACCGGCGATGACGCTGCGCTGGATCTCGTTGGTGCCCTCGCCGACGATCATCAGCGGGGCGTCGCGGAAATAGCGCTCGACGTCGAACTCGGTGGAGTAGCCGTAGCCGCCGTGGATCCGCACGGCGTCCAGGGCGACTTCCATCGCCATCTCGGACGCGAAGAGCTTGGCCATGCCCGCCTCCATGTCGGCGCGCTGCCCGGCCTCGACGCGCTCGGCCGCGTGCAGGATGAGCTGCCGCGCGGCGGTGATCTTGGTGGCCATGTCGGCGAGGTAGTTGCCGATCGACTGGTGGCGCCAGATCGGCTTCCCGAAGCTCTCCCGCTCCTGCGCGTAGCGCAGTGCATCGTCGAACGCGGCGCGCGCGACGCCCAGTGCCCGCGACGCGACCTGTATCCGCCCCGTCTCCAAGCCCTTCATCATCTGTGCGAAGCCGTGCCCCTCGACGCCGCCCAGCAGCGCGGACGTGGGCGCGCGCAGGCCGTCGAACAGCAGCTCGCAGCTCTCGACGCCCTTGTACCCGAGCTTGGGCAGGTCCTTCGACACGGTGAGCCCCGGCCCGTGCTCGACGAGCAGGATCGAGATGCCCCGATGCCGCGGCTCGGCACCCGGGTCGGTCTTGCACAGCAACGCGATCAGCTGGGAGCGGCGGGAGTTCGTGATCCAGGTCTTGGCGCCGTTGACGACATAGCCGTCGCCGTCCCTGCGCGCGGAGGTCGTGAGGGCCTGCAGGTCAGACCCGCCGCCCGGCTCGGTGAGCGCCATCGTGGCGCGCACCTCGCCCGTTGCCATCCGCGGCAGCCAGTGCTGCTTCTGCTCGTCGGTGCCGAACGCGAGGAGCAGCTTGGCCACGACGGTGTGGCCGCCCATCGCCCCTGCGAGGCTCATCCAGCCCCGCGCGAGCTCGGCGGTGACCAGCGCGTAGCAGGGCATCGACACCGGCGCCTCGCCCCACGGCGCCGGGATGGCGAGCCCGAAGATGCCGAGCTGCTTCATGTCCTCGATCAGCTTCTCCGGGTAGGTGTCGGCGTGCTCCAGCTCCCGAGCCACCGGGCGGACCTCTCGGTCGACCCAAGCCCTGACGACCTCGACGACGTCGCGCTCCTCGGCGGTCAGCATGCTCCCTTTCTAGAGCACTGCGGGCCCGGGAGTCAGTTGGCGGTCGGGGTGAAGCCGCCGTCGATGCGGAGGTTGGCGCCGTTGATCGAGGCGCCGAACGGGCTGGCGACCAGCGCGGCGAGGGCGGCGATCTCCCCGGGTTCGGTCAGCCGGGCGGAGGGGCTGGCCAGCGGGCCTGCGAGCAGGGTGGCGGTGGCGCCTGCCACGTCGTCGCCGAGGCCGTGCGTCCTGGCGAACGCCAGCGCGAAGTCGGCGAACGCGTCGGTCAGGGTCGGCCCGGGGCTGATGGTGTTCACGGTGATGCCCGTACCGGCCAGTTCCTTGGACAGGCTGACGGTCAGGTTGACCAGAGCGGCCTTGGTGGCGCCGTAGGCCGCCTTGCGCGGCAACGGGTACGGGTGCGCGGCGCTGCCGATCTGGATCACGCGGCCCCAACCTGCCGCGCGCATCGCGGGGGTGAGCGCGCGGATCAGGCGCACCGCGGAGACGAGGTTGGCGTCGTAGAGGCTGAGCCAGTCGTCCGCCGACGCGGTCCAGCCGTCCTCCCCGCCGGTCGTACCGGCGTTGTTGACCAGGATGTCGATGCCGCCGAAGGCCGCCGCGGCCGTGTCGGCGACGTGCTGCGCGCCGCTGTCGTTCCCCAGGTCGCCGAGCGCGACCGCCGCTGTGCCGCCTGCCGAGGCGATGGCGTCCGCTGTCTCCTTCGCTCGTTCGGCGTCGCGGCCGTGCACGACGACGGCGACCCCCTCGCCTGCCAGGCCGAGCGCGACGGCCCGGCCTATCCCGCTGGTACTGCCGGTGACCAGTGCGCGCTTGCCGTGCAACCGCAAGTCCATGGGGGTCTCCTCGGTTTGTGGGAATTTCATCGGACAGCGTGTATTCCACTGGATGGCTTGTCAAGTCAAAGGTAGGGTGGGTGCCATGGCCACTCGCAGGTACCAACAGCGGCTGCGGGCCGACGCGGCCGAGGACACCCGCCGTCGCATCCTCGACGCCGTGTACCGGCGGCTGTGCGAGGCGCCTGCCGAGCCGGTCAGCATCGAGCAGGTCGCGGCCATGGCCGCGGTGTCGCGCTCGACGGTCTATCTGGTGTTCGGCTCGCGCGCAGGCTTGTTCGACGCGCTCGGGGACGACCTGCGCGGCCGCGGCGGCTTCAACCGGCTCGCCGACGCCGCGGGCAACCCCGACGCCCGCGAGGGGTTGCGCGACTCGATCCGCGCCGCGGTGCCGGTGTTCGCCGAGCATCGCCAGGTGCTGCGGGCGCTGTACTCGATGGCGCAGCTCGACGCGGCGTCCGTCGGGGGCGCGGTGGAGCGGATGGGCGAGGCCCGCGCGGCAGGCTTGGCCTGGCACGCGCGCAGGCTCGACGAGCAGCACGCGCTACGGGCGGACGTCAGCGTCGCCGACGCGGCCCATCTGCTGTGGGCGGTGACCGGCTTCGAGTTCTTCGACCAGCTCTACACGGGGCGGGCGCTGTCGGCGGAGCAGGCCGCGGACCTGATGGTCGCCGCCGCCGAGCGGGCGGTGCTGAGCGCGCAAGCGTGATTACGGGACGGGCTGGTGCCCGGTGGCGATCAGGCCGAACGAGCTGAACGCCGGGTTGCCGCGGTTCCAGTAGTCGTTGTGGCCGCCGCCCGGGTCGGCGAGGAACACCCGGGCGCCGAACCGGGGATCGCTGGGGTCGGCGCCGAGCGCGTCGTCGACGGGGCCGAGCACCGGCGAATGCGTGATCTCGATGGGGTCGGCGGCCCCCGTGGTGGAGTAGACGGTGCCCGGTGGCCGGTGCAGCCCGCGCACGTCGTCGACCCCGACGCCGGGACTGCCCACGAACACGAGCGCGTCCGCGTCGAGCGGGCCGTCGCGAGCGGTGTGGCCGATCACCGTGGACCCGTAGCTGTGGCCGACGACGGTGTTGCGGGAGGCAGGCCCGGTGTGTGCGGCGCGCAGGCCGCTTTGGAAGGACCGGAGCAGCGGCTCGGCGGCGTCGGCGAAGCGCACCTGCGCCGCGTCCGGCAAGATCGACTGGGGCGCGTCGTAGCCGTTCCAGGCGATCACCGCCGTGGTCTGGGCGGGCGCCGACGACTGCGCGACGTCCGCCATCGCCTCGGCCCTGCCGAGCTCACCGGAGATCGACGCGAGGCGCGCGGCCGTGCCGGGCACGAACGTGACGACGTTGGCCGCCGTGTCCGGGTTGCCCAGCGCGACGATCACGCGCCCGTTGCCGACGTCCGGCGCGAACCCCAACAGGAGCGTGGGACGCGGGCCTGCGGCCACCAACCGGTTCTGCAACCCGCGCAGCACGGCGAGGTGGGCGTCAGCTTGGCCGAGCTGGGCTGCGAGCGCGTCGCGACGGGGGATCTGGTCCATGCCCTGGCGGCCGTGGTCGATCGCGTCGCTCAGCGCGTTGAGCTGCTCGGCGGTCGCGAGGCGGGTCACCTGCGCTTCGGTGATCGCGGCGACCAGCCGCCTGCGGTTGGCGGTGTCGCGGACGATCGCAGGCAGACCGTCGAGCGTGCCCGCCTGGTCAGGGTGGTCGGCGACGAAGCGCTCCTGCGCCGGTGTCGGGAGCCCGTTCCACCAGGCGGCGACCGCCACGGGCGGCCCGCCTGCAACCGGAGCGGGGACGGGTGGGTCGGCGATGCGGAGCAGGACGTGCACGTCCGCGTCGACGTCGGCAGCCCGGTCGAGCAGCTGCCGGAGCTGCCCGGTGAACAGCGCCGACTCGACGAGGCGCCCAGCCTGTGGCGGCCTCGCCTGCCCGAGCATGTCGGTGACGGTGCCGTCGTCGCCGATGGCATAGCCGCCCGCGGCCGCGAAGCCCTCCACCGTCGCCAGCTCGGCCCGCACGGCGACGACGGCGTCGATGGCCCTGCCGAGGCCCCGCCGCACCTCGCCCGCCTCCTCGCCCAACGTGCGTAGCTGGTCGGCGATCCGGTCGTGCGCCGCGCGGGCCCGCTCGGCCGCCGCGCCCTGCCAGTCGGCATCGCCTGGGCGCGCGGCAGGCAGGTCGGCGTCCAGGCCGCCTAACTGATCGGCTGCCGTGCCGAAGGCCCGCAAGGCCTCCGCCATCCGGAACGGGTCCCAGCGGCGTACGTCCGCAGGCGTCAGCACCGGACGCCCTCCAGTGCCGCCCCGACCTCCGCGTCGACGGCCCCGTAGGCCGCGGCCGCGACAGCCAGCGCGCCGGACTGGGCCGAGAGGGCGGCGCCCACAGCGGCGCAGGACGCGGTCCAGCCGCCCGCGAGCGTCTCGCCCGCTGCCGCGGTGAGCCCGCCGGGCAGTGCCGCGGCCGCCGCGCGCACCGCCGCCCCGATCTGGACTGCAGGCACCTCGTCGGCCGCGGCCGCCGCGACCCGTGCGACGTCCTGCAGCCTGGGCGCCGAGACCCCGAACCCGTCCACGCGGCAGAGGCTAAAGGCCGACCGTCGACCCGCGGGGCCGATTGGCGAAACCCGCGACGCGACGACCGGATCACACGATCGTGGCGTCCACTCGCGCTCGCCGGAATTTGACGCTGCGTAACAGTACGATCACCGTCGAGCTCAGGTGGTGCCTCGGGTCCGAGGCTGGAGGCGAGGGCGGGGCACAAGGTGGCTGGACCCGCGCGCTACGACCCGTTGACCTCCCCCGTCGGGCACTCGGCCGAGCTTCCCACCGCCCACCGGTGGCCGCCGCCCCCTCAGGCCGAGGCGCCCAGCCGACGCCGTGGGCGCACCGGGCTCGTTGTCGTGCTGGCCGTCCTCGTCGTGCTCGTCACGGCCGCGGGCGGGCTCATCGCGGTGTCGGAGACGCTCGGCGACAACGTGGCGCGGATCCCCGACCCCTTCACGGGTCTCGACCAGGCCGAGCGCCCCGCCGCCACGGCCGCGTTGACGTTCCTGCTCGTGGGCACCGACTCGCGCTCCACTGACCCGACGACCGGCAGTGGCGCGGCGGCACCGGCCTTCGTCCCCGGCGCCCAGCGCAGCGACGTCGTGATGCTCGCCCAGTTCAGCCCCGACCGCCGCACCGCCTCGGTGGTGTCCATCCCACGCGACAGCTGGGTGGCGATCCCCGGCCGCGGCATGAGCAAGGTGAACGCGGCGTACTCGGTGGGCGGGGCGGCGCTGCTGGTCGAGACCGTCGAGCAGCTGACGAAGGTGCGCGTCGACCACTTCGCAGTGATCGACTTCGCGGGCTTCCGGTCGGTCGTGGACGCCATCGGCGGAGTCGACGTCGCGGTGGCCGCGCCGACGAGCAGCGCCGGGGTGCAGTTCCACCAGGGCGTCAACCACCTCGACGGCGACGGCGCGCTGGTCTACGTCCGGCAGCGCGACGACCTCCCCGGCGGCGACCTGGCCCGGGAGGCGCGGCAACAGAACGTGCTGCGGGCCGTCCTCGACCGGATCTCCGCCACCGACCTGCTCGCGCACCCCCTGGAGCTGTACGCGTTCCTCGACGCGATCACCCGGTCGATCAGCCTCGACGCGACCCTGACCAACGCGGCGCTGCGCTCGATGGTGCTCGACCTGCGCCACCTCCGACCCGGCGGAGTCGTGTTCGTCAGCACGCCGGTGCTCGGGCCCGCGTTCGAGGGCGCCCAGTCCGTCGTGCTGCTCGACGGCGCCCGCGACGCGGAGCTGTGGGCGGCGCTGCGCGGGGGCAGCCCGACCGACTACGCCGAGCGGCATCCGGGCGACCTGCTCGCGCCCAGCCCGCCCTGATGACCCCCGCCCTGATGACGCCCGCCCTGACCACACCTCGCCGCGACGAAAGCAGTCCTCGATGACCTTCCGCGACAACCTCGCCGTGCTGCGCGACCAGTGGGTCGTGCTGCTGGTCACGGTCGCGTTGGCAATGGGCGCGGCCGCCGCGGTGTGGGCCCTCCGCCCCGCGCAGTACACCGCCACGCTCACCCTCTACGTCTCCGCGCAGACCGCGAACACCGCCGACACCGCCTACCAGGGTGGGCTGCTGTCGCAGCAGCGCGTCAAGTCCTACGTCGAGCTGATCCGCAGCGTGCGGGTGAGCGAGGCGGTCGTGGCGGACCTGCACCTCGCGGCGACGCCCGAACAGGTCGCGAGCCAGATCAGCGCGGCGAGCACCGTCGACTCCGTGCTGATCGACGTCGGCGTCACCGACCCGGACGCGCAGCGCGCAGCGGCCACGGTGAACGCCGTGAGCACCGTCTTCGTCAGGCTCGTCGACGAGCTGGAGAGGCCCGCTGTGCCGGGCGCTGTGCCGCCGGTCGCGGTGCGGGTGGTGCGGCCCGCTTCCGTCCCGCGGACGCCGTCGTCGCCCGGCCTACCGTTGATGCTCGGGATCGGCCTGCTCGGCGGCCTGGTCCTCGGCGTCGGCGCGGCGCTGAGCCGCAACCTGCTCGACACGTCGGTCCGCTCGACCGAACAGCTCCGCGCGATCGCGAACGCCCCCATCCTCGCGACCATCGGCTACGACGCCGCGGTGCGCAAACGCCCGCTGACCGTGCACGAGGCCCCCCAGGCACCGCGGGCCGAGGCCTTCCGGCAGCTGCGCACGAACCTGGGGTTCGTCGACGTCGACAACCACCACAAGGTCCTGGTGCTCACCAGCGCGCTGCCGGGGGAGGGCAAGACGACAACGGCCCTCAACCTGGCCATCGCGCTGGCGTCGAGCGGCCAGAAGGTGCTGGTCATCGAAGCCGACCTGCGCCGACCCGGCGCCGCCCGGCTGCTCGGCCTGGAGGGAGCGGTCGGCCTGACCAACGTGTTGACGGGCAGGGTCGAGCTGAAGGAGGCGATCCAGCCATGGTCGGGCGGGGTCGAGCTGCTCGCCAGCGGGCCGCTGCCGCCCAACCCGAGCGAGCTGCTCGCCTCGCGGCAGATGGAGGCCGTGCTGGGCCGGGTGCGCGAGCTGTACGACACGGTGCTCATCGACACGCCGCCGCTGCTGCCGGTGACCGACGCCGCCGCCGTCGCCCCGGCCACCGATGGCGCGCTGCTCATCACGCGCTACCGCAAGACGTCGCGGGACCAGGCCGCGGGCGCGGTGCAGGCGTTGGCGGCGGTGGCCGTCCCGCTGCTCGGCACGGTGCTCACCATGGTGCCCGCCAAGGGTCCGCGGGCCTACGCGCGCTACCACGGCTACTACGCCGCGCTGCCCACCCCGAGTGCCCCCTTCGTGCCCGGGTCGGGCAAGGGCGGCCTGCACGCCGCGCAGAACGGCCGAGCGCGCTCCGGACCCGGCGCCGCGCCGATGCGCCCGAAGCGAGCGTGACGGCGGTGCCGTCGCCCGTGGTCGTCGACGTCGCAGGCGGCGAGGAGGGTGGGGCCGCCCGGTTCCGGGGCGAGTTCGACCGCTACCTCGCCACGTCCGGCCGCGACGACGTGCAGGTCGTGGGCAGGCGGCAGCGCCTGACGCCCGCCTGGCTCGTCCGCAGGGAGCTGGCGGCGTTGCGCGCGGCCCGCAAGGTCGCGGTGAACAACGCCGCGTTCGTCTCGCCGGGCGGGGAGCGCGTCACCGTGATGCAGAACGCGCTGCACTACCTGACCGAGGCCGAGGCGACGCGGTTGGCCGCGGTGATCCCGCGGGCGATGGTGGCCCAGGCGGCGGTCGTGCGCCGGTGCGCGCGCCGGTCCGACGTGCTCATCGCGCCGTGCACGGCGATGGCGGAGCGGGTCGCCGCGGTGCTCCCCGAGGTCCGCGACCGCGTGGTCGTGCGGTTCCACCCCATCGGCGCCGACTCGTTCCCCACCGGCGTCGAGCGGAGCCCCGCGATCCTCTGCCCGATCATCTTCCAGCCGTACAAGCGGATGGACGAGCGGCTGCGCGAGCTGGTGGCCGCGGTCGACGCGCACGCGGACCCGGAGGTCGTCGTGCGCGTCACCGCGACGGGCGCGGAGCTGCCGCCGGACCTGGCCGCGCATCCGCGTGTCGTGCCGCTCGGCAGGCTGACGTGGGCGCGGCTGCGCGAGACCTGGGCGGCCAGCGCGGCGGTGTACTTCCCGACGGGGCTGGAGGCCTTCGGGTTCCCGCTGGCCGAGGCCCGCCTGAGCGGCCACCCGGTGATCGCCCGGAACACGCCGCAGAACCGGGAGCTGGCGGGGGCGGCGCTGGTCGGCTACACGCTCGGTGACGCCGAGTCGCTGCGGGCGGCGGTGGCCTGCGCGCTGACGACGTCGGTGACCCCCGATCCGGCCCCCTTCGACCCGACCGCCTATTTCGACGCCCTCCTCGGACCCCGCAGGTCGCCCGGATCGTGCTGATCGCCGAGCTCGGGACGGAGGGGCCAGAGGGCGCGGCAGGCGGTGAGCCCTGCCAGCGCCGCCGTCACGCCTGCTTCGCCGACCAGGGTGGCGAGCGCGCCCCCGGTGACCCCGATCAGCGGCGTGGCGACCACCAGCGCCGCCGTCGCGAGCGCGGCCAGTGCCGCGGCGATCCACGCCGC
>DASWUV010000240.1:0-34015 GCA_036401495.1 Pseudonocardia sp.
CAACAAGATGGCCGACCGCATCGAGGCCAACCTGGAGATGATCGCCATCGCCGAGAGCTGGGAGAACGGCAAGGCGTGCCGGGAGACCCTGGCCGCCGACATCCCGCTCGCGATCGACCACCTGCGCTACTTCGCGGGCGCGATCCGCGCGCAGGAGGGCAGCATCTCCCAGATCGACGAGGACACGGTCGCCTACCACTTCCACGAGCCGCTCGGCGTCGTCGGGCAGATCATCCCGTGGAACTTCCCCATCCTCATGGCGATCTGGAAGCTCGCCCCCGCGCTCGCGGCGGGCAACGCGGTGGTGCTCAAGCCCGCCGAGCAGACCCCGGCGTCGATCCACGTGCTCAACGAGCTGATTGCCGACCTGCTGCCCGCAGGCGTGCTGAACATCGTCAACGGGTTCGGCGTCGAGGCGGGCAAGCCGCTGGCGTCGAACAAACGCATCCGCAAGATCGCCTTCACCGGTGAGACGACGACCGGCCGCCTGATCATGCAGTACGCGTCGGAGAACCTCATCCCGGTCACGCTGGAGCTGGGCGGCAAGAGCCCCAACGTCTTCTTCGACGACGTCGCGAGCGCCAACGACGCGTTCTACGACAAGGCGCTCGAGGGCTTCGCGATGTTCGCCCTCAACCAGGGCGAGGTCTGCACCTGCCCGTCCCGCGCGCTCATCCAGGGCGGCATCTACACGGACTTCCTCGACCAGTGCGTCAAGCGCACCGAGCAGATCAAGCAGGGCGACCCGCTCGACACCGACACGATGATCGGCGCCCAGGCCTCGAACGACCAGTTCGAGAAGATCCTCAGCTACATCGACATCGGTCGCAAGGAGGGCGCGAAGGTCCTCACCGGCGGGGAGAAGGCCGACCTGGGCGGCAACCTGTCCGGCGGCTACTACGTCCAGCCGACGATCTTCGAGGGCAACAACTCGATGCGGATCTTCCAGGAGGAGATCTTCGGACCGGTCGTGTCGGTCACGCGCTTCTCCGACTACGACGACGCGATGAAGATCGCCAACGACACGCTCTACGGCCTCGGTGCGGCCGTGTGGAGCCGCGACGGCAACACGGCCTACCGGGCGGGTCGCGACATCCAGGCGGGCCGGGTCTGGGTGAACAACTACCACGCCTACCCGGCACACGCGGCGTTCGGCGGCTACAAGCAGTCCGGCGTGGGCCGGGAGAACCACAAGATGATGCTCGACCACTACCAGAACACGAAGAACATGCTGGTCAGCTACTCGCCGAACGCCCAGGGCTTCTTCTGAGATGACGAACACCGCGAGCACGGCGCGGGTGGCGCTCACGCCAGCGGCGGCGGAACTCCTGGCGAAGCTGACCGAGATCCACGGGCCGCTGATGTTCCACCAGTCCGGCGGGTGCTGCGACGGCAGTGCACCGATGTGTTTCCCGGACGGCGAGTTCAAGCTCGGCGGGTCGGACGTCCATCTGGGCGACCTGACCGTGCCGGGCGTGGAGAAGCCGATCGGGTTCCACATGTCGGAGTCGCAGTTCGAGTACTGGAAGCACACCCACCTCACGGTGGATGTGGTGAAGGGGCGGGGCAGCGGGTTCTCGGTTGAGGCACCGGAAGGGGTGCGGTTCCTCATCCGGTCCCGGCTGTTCTCCGACGAGGAGTACGTAGCCCTGAAGGACTAGCCGCCGTCCAGGAGCGCGAGGGTCCGTGCGTCGGGCTGGCCGTCGAAGAAGCGGTCCAGCGCGGCGGCGAAGAGCGGCTCGTCCGGATCGGCCCTGGCGAACAGCGTCAGCGACGAGCGCAGCTTGACGTCGTCCGGGCCGAGGATCTGCGCGGCCGTGCGCCCCGGCACGTCGAGCAGGATCTGCACGCACTCCCGCAGCCGCGGGCCCAGCACCGGATGGGCGAGGTAGGCGCGCGCCTCGCCCAGCGACGTGATCGAGTACCGCACCGACGTCGGGCTCTGCCCCAGCCCCTTGATCTGCGGGAACACGAACCAGATCCAGTGACTCCGCTTCTGACCGGCCCGCAGCTCCGCCATGGCGGTGTCGATCTGGCTCTCCTGGGCCGCGACGAAGCGCTCCAGCCCGCTCAGGACGTCGCCTCCGACTGCTGCACCACCTCGAACTCCAGGAGCGCCGAACCGGTGCCCACCGGCCTCGCGCGCTCCCCGGAGTGCGCCTCCATCGCGGGGCCCTTCAGCCACGCCTGGAAGGACTCCTCGTCCGCCCAGTGCGTGACGACGAAGTAGCGGTTGTCGCCCGACACCGGGCGCAGCAGCTCGAACGACTCGAAGCCGGGCTGCCCGTCCACGGCGTGCAGCCGGTTGGCGAACCGCTTCTCCAGCTCGGGGCCTGCGCCCTCGGGAACCTCGATTGCGTTGATCTTCACAACAGACACGCGTCTAACCTACCGGCGTGCGCACGTCGGACGGGGTGCAGCTGCGGGTGGTCGAGCTCGGCGGCCGGGGACGGCCGATCGTGGTGCTGCACGGACTCATGGGGCGCGCCTCGACGTGGTGGCCGGTCGCGCGCTGGCTCGCCGGGCACGGGCGGGTCGTCGGGCCGGACGCGCGTGGGCACGGCCGATCGGCGGCTCTCGGGCCGTGGACGACACAGCGGCTGGCGGCCGACGTCGTCGAGCTGCTCGACGCGCTGGGCGAACCGGCGATCGTCGTCGGCCATTCGATGGGTGCACTGCACGGGCTGGTCGCGGCGACGCAACGGCCGGAGCTGGTGCGGGCGCTGGTCGTGGAAGACATGGGCGTCGACTTCGTGGGCCGCTCCGCCGCCGACGCCCGTGCGTGGTTCGCCGCGATGCCGCCACGGTGGCCCGCGCTCGCGGCGGTGCGGGAGGCGTTCGCGGACTACGGCGACTACATGATCGAGTGCGTCGAGGAGCGCGCGGACGGGTGGGCGTTGCTCGCCGACGTGGCGCACACGACCGAGATCGCGGCGGAGTGGGCCGAGCGGGCGTGGTGGGACGTGCTGCCGCAGGTGCGCTGCCCGACGTTGCTGATCGAGGCGCAGGCGAGCGTCGCACCCGCCGGGCAGATGCGGCGGATGGCCGAGCTGCTCCCGGACAGTCGGCACGTGCTGGTGCCCGCCAGCGGGCATCTGGTGCACCGCACCGCGCCGGACGCCTACCGGGAGGCGGTGGAGGCGTTCCTGAGGGAGCTCGCACACACCGTGCGCAGCTGACACACAGTGCGGGACATGTGTGTCGACCCCGCGGGGTGTGTGTGGGCGGGCTTCAGGCGGGGAGGGCGAAGCGCCCGTCAGGAAGCTGCTCGGTCAGTCCGTCCTCCAGCAGCGAGAACAGGCAACGGTCGCGCTGGGCCGCGTCGGCCCACACCTCGTCGAGCGCGGCCCGCTCGACCGGAGTCTCGGCCGCGCGCAGGACGTCCAGCAGCCGCCCGCGGACCTGGCGGTCGGTGCCCGCGTAGGTCTGCACCGCCTTGCGGGGCCCGGTGTAGTCCGGCCGTCCGGCGCCGAGCCACGCGCACAGGTCGTGGACGGGGCAGACGCCGCAGCGGGGCGACCGCGCGGTGCAGACGACCGCGCCCAGCTCCATCAGGCCCGCCGAGATCACCGCCGCGCGGCCGTGGTCGGCCGGCAGGTGCACGTCGACGTCGGCCAGGTCCGCGGTCACCCGCGCGGGCCCGGCGTCCCCCGCTCCGTGGACGGCGCGGGCGATCACCCGACGGACGTTCGTGTCCACGACCGGGCAGCGCCGCCCGTAGCCGAACGCCGCGACCGCGCGCGCGGTGTACGAGCCGACCCCGGGCAGCGCCTCGAGGGCGGCCACGTCGCACGGCACCGCGCCGCCGTGCACGTCGCGGATGGCCTCGGCCGCCGCGTGCAGGCGCAGTGCCCGACGGGGATAGCCGAGCCTGCCCCAGGCGCGCAGGACGTCGGCCCGGCTGGCCCCGGCCAGCGCCTCGGGGGTGGGCCAGGTCGCCATCCAGGCCGTCCAGACCGGCTCCACGCGCGCCACCGGCGTCTGCTGGAGCATGAACTCGCTGACCATGACGCCCCAGGGTGTGGTGCCCTCCCGACGCCACGGCAGGTCCCGCGCTTCGGCGACGAACCAGTCGTGGACCCGGTCGGGCAGTGCCAGGACGGGAGCGGTCACGACCGTGGATTGTGCCTCATGCTCTCGGTCCATGCTCTCCGGTGACCGCCCGACCGAGCGCCGTCAGACGACCTCGTTGAGCTTCCCCGTGGCCACGTCGAACACGAAGCCGCGGACGGCGTCCTTCTTGGGGATGAACGGGTTGGCCTTGATCCGGGCGATCGACTGGCGGACGTCCTCGTCGAGGTCGGGGAAGGCCTCGGCCGCCCAGTCCGGCTTGATGCCGACCTCGTCCTGGATCGACTTCTTGAAGCCGTCGTCGGTGAAGGTGAGCATCCCGCAGTCGGTGTGGTGGATGAGGATGATCTCCGAGGTGCCGAGCAGGCGCTGGCTGATCGCGAGCGAGCGGATCTCGTCCTCGGTCACGACGCCGCCCGCGTTGCGGATGACGTGCGCCTCGCCCTCCTTGAGGCCGAGGATGTCGTAGACGTTCAGGCGCGCGTCCATACAGGCGACGACCGCGACACCCTTCGCGGGCGGCAGGGGCAGCGGTCCGGAGAAGGACTCGGCGTAGCGGGCGTTGTTGGCAAGCAGTTCGTCCGTGACGGACATGGGGTTTCTCCTGGTGGCAGTGCGATGTTCGGGCGCGCGGAACGGCCGCGGGGCGGCTCGCCGAGAATGCGGGCAGCGCTACGCGGCCGGACGACAGAGCTCGTCGAACTCGACCACGCGCCTGCTGGGCCAGAACGCCTCAAGCAGTACGCGCAGCACGTGTGGAGTGTGGCCGGTTGGGCCGATCGGGGCAAGAGCAACCCCGTGCGTCGCTGCAACTCGGAGTAATCATTGATGTACTCTCCGTAACATGTGGGAGCCGATCGGACCACTGCCCGCCTCGGTGTACTGGCGTCGCCGGGCCGTCGTAGCGGCGTCCGCCGTCGCGGTCGTGCTCGTCGGGATGTGGGGCTCGAACGCGCTGGCAGGCCCCCCTGACGAGGCGGCGCTGACGACCCGCTCGGCCCTGTCCCACCCCCAGCAGGCCGGTTCGACCAGTCCCACCAGTTCGACGAGTCCCACCAGTTTGACCGGCCCGGCAAGCGCGACGGCGCTCGGCGCCCCGACGACCAGCGGACCACCGACGACCGGGCCCGCAGACGCCGTCGGGCCCGCAGAGCCCGTCGGGCCCGGTGGGGCCATCGGGCCGGCAGACGCTGTCAAGCCCGCCGGACCCACACAGCCCGCCGCGGGTGCCGTACCCGCTGGTGGCGCCGTCGGCACCCCCGGACCGCCGCCCGCAGGCGTCGCGGGGTCGCCGACCTCTGCGACATCTGAGGAGCTGCGCCCCGACGAGACCCCCCGAGCGGCGCCGCTGGCGGCCCCGGTGCCGGTGCCGCCGACCGGGCCGGTGCCGTGCACGAGCGCCATGATCGGCGTCACGGCCGAGATCGACCGCGTCGCGCACGTCGTCGGGGAGCATCCCGTGCTCCGGCTGGTCATCACCGACACCAGCGCCCAGCCGTGCGTGCGCGACCTGGACTCGTCCCGCCAGGAGATCGTGGTCTGGAGCGGGGACGGCAGGACCCGGATCTGGTCGAGCAACGACTGCGGCAACCCGGGGAGCCCCGACCTGCGCACCCTCGTCCCTGGCCAGCCGGTGGTGTTCGCCGTGACGTGGGCGGGGCTGACGTCGGCGCCGGGCTGCGCACAGGCCCGCCTCCCGGTCCCCGCAGGCGCCTACCGCGTCGTCTCCCGCCTCGACGACGACGTCAGCGCCCCGGTCGCGTTCCACCTGACCCCGTAGCGGGCGATCAGCGGAACGCGCGCAGGACCGTCGCCACGTCGCGGACCTCGGTGATCGTCATGCCGGGGGGACCGTTGCCGCTGTCCGCGGGCACGATCGCCTGGGTGAAGCCCAGCCGGGCGGCTTCGGCGAGCCGCCGGTCCAGCCCGGCCACGCGGCGCACCTCCCCGGCGAGGCCGAGCTCGCCGAGTACCACGACGTCCGTCGGCAACGCCACGTCGTTGCGCGCCGACGTGATCGCCATCGCGAGGGCGAGGTCGGCCGCGGGCTCGACGACCCGCATACCGCCGACCGTCGCCGCATAGACCTCGGCGTCGTGCAGCCGGATGCCCGCGCGCTTCTCCAGCACCGCCAGCAGCATGGCCACCCGGGCGTTGTCCAGGCCGCTCACCGCCCGCCGCGGGCTGGGGATGTCCTTGCCCGCCACCAGCGCCTGCACCTCGGCGGGCAGCGGGCGCCGCCCGTCCATGACGACCGTGACCGCCGTGCCGGGTACCGGCGGCCCACCGAACCGGGCCAGGAAGAGCCCTGAGGGGTCGGGCATTCCGACGATCCCGGCGTCGCCGAGCTCGAAGCACCCCACCTCGTCGGCGGGGCCGAAGCGGTTCTTCACCCCGCGGACCATGCGCAACGTCGAGTGCTTGTCGCCCTCGAACGACAGCACGACGTCGACGAGGTGCTCCAGCACGCGCGGCCCCGCGATGGCGCCGTCCTTCGTCACGTGCCCGACGAGCAGCACGGGCAGGCCGCGGTCCTTGGCCAGGCCGGTCAGGCCGATGGTGACGGCGCGCGTCTGCGTCACCCCGCCCGGCGCCCCTTCGGCGTCCGGCGTCGACATCGTCTGTATCGAGTCGACGATCAGCAGGTCGGGACGCAGCTCGTCGAGGTGGCCGAGGATGGCGCCGAGGTCCGACTCGGCCGCGATGTACAGCTCGTCGCGCAGGGCGCCCGTGCGTTCGGCCCGCAGCCGCACCTGCCCGGCGGACTCCTCCCCGGTGACGTACAGCACCCGACGGGCGGCCTTGGCCGCGACCTCGAGGAGCAACGTCGACTTCCCCACCCCCGGCTCCCCGGCCAGCAGCACCACCGCGCCCGGTACGAGGCCGCCGCCGAGCACCCGGTCCAGTTCGGCCACGCCGGTCGGGACGGCACGGGCGGTGTCCAGCTCGACGTCGGCGATGCGCCGGGCCGGTGTGGCGGGCGCGCCTGCCGCGATCCTGGCCCGTGTGGGGGTCGGAGCGGCGGTTTCGACGAGCGCGCCCCACGTCTGACACGACGGGCAGCGCCCCGCCCACTGGGCCGTCTGGTACTCGCAGTTGGAGCAGCGGTAGGCCGTGCGGGCGCGGGTGGGCACCCTGGCTATGAACCCTCGCTCGGGTTGCCGACGGGCACCTGGACGGTGACGGCGCCTGCGCGCTGGAAGGTCAGCTCGACCGGGTAGCTCTCGCCCGCCTGCAGGTCCTGCTTGAGGCCGGTGAACACGACCTGGGCCGACGTCGTGCCCTCCGCGGAGGGGCCGGTCTGCACGCCTGCGGCGTCGCTCGGCGGGGCCACGGGGGTCGCCGACGCGCCTGCGTTCGCCGACGCCCGCGAGCTCGGGGCCGCGCTCGGCACCGACGTCGCACCGGCGGCCGAGCTTGCCGAGGGGGCAGCCGACGGGGTGGCCGCGGCGGGCTGGCCGCTGACGATCAGCTTGTTGCCGCCGGAGATGGTGGGGTCGCCCTGGATCGTCGCCGAGCCCGCAATCGGGCTTGCGGCCCTCATCAGGCGGTCGGTCGCCGCGCCGATGTTGACCACCGTCATGCTCAGCGGCGCGGTGCCGCCCGAGGGGTAGATGGCCGCCGTGTTGCCTTGACCGGAGAACGCGAACTCCGCGCCGCGCACGGCGATCTGCCCGACGTTGGCGCTGCCACCCTCCACTCCGGACACCTGCGTGCTGGTCTGGGTGATCTGACCTGCGCCGCAGCCCGCGAGGGCGAGCGCGCCGACCAGGGCGCCGACGGCGATGACGACTCGGGTCGGGGAGACGCTGCGGCTCACGGAGGGGAGCCTAGCCCGGGAGATCCCCATCCGCCGACGCGGCCGCCACCTGCACGTTTCCCGCTGGATGTCAAGCCCCTGACCTGCAACGACACCCCCGGCCAGCCGACGTAACGCCGGGGTGGCGTGTTAACCTGGTTATAGCGAAAGGGGCTAGGGACACATGGTTTTTAAGGTCGGAGAGACCGTTGTCTACCCGCACCACGGTGCCGCTCTCATCGAGGCGATCGAAACTCGGACGATCAAGGGACAGGCGCGCGAGTACCTGGTCCTGAAGGTGGCCCAGGGAGATCTCACCGTCAAGGTGCCCGCTGAGAACGCCGAAGTCGTCGGGGTCCGCGATGTCGTCGGCCAGGAGGGCCTTGATCGAGTGTTCGAGGTGCTCCGCGCCCCGCACACCGAAGAGCCCACCAACTGGTCGCGCCGGTACAAGGCCAACCTCGAGAAGCTGGCGTCCGGCGACGTCAACAAGGTGGCCGAGGTCGTGCGCGACCTGTGGCGCCGCGAGAAGGACCGCGGGCTGTCCGCAGGCGAGAAGCGCATGCTCGCCAAGGCCCGCCAGATCCTCGTGAGCGAGCTGGCGCTGGCCGAGGGCACTGACGAGGGCCGCGCCGAGCTGCTGCTCGACGAGGTGCTGGCCACCGCGAACGCCTGAGTCCCGTGCGGGTCGCGGCCACGGTCGCGGCCGATGATCGTGGTGTCTCGGTACTCCGCCCCGTGGGCGGAGTACCGATGGTCGTTCTTGCCGTGCGATGCGTGCTCGAAGCGGGTGTGGCGACGCAGGTCTTTGTCGACGTGTGCGCGCCCGCTGCCGAGCTGCTCCGCGCGTGCGTGGGCCTGCCTGTGCAGCTGAGGCAGACCGTCGGGGCACACTCCGGTAAACGAACCCAGGCCGCGGATGGTTCGCTTCAGCTCGTACACGATGCCCGGCGGCCCCTGACGCCACCGGGGCTGGTCACCGCCGTTGTCCATGCCGTTCAGCACGGGCATCCTGCCGCCGTGCCTGCGCTGCCGCTGACCGACACCGTCAAGCTCGTCGACGGCGAAGGGTTCGTCCGCGGCTCACCCGCGCGCGACGGGCTGCGCGTGGTCCAGTCACCCAGGGCGTGGCGGTCCGACGCGGCCGTCGCGCACCTCGTGCCGGGGGACCCACGCGCGTTCGCGGTGCGCACGGAATGGGACCTCGACTTGGCCGAACAGCTGCTGTGACATCAACTGCTGCGAGGGTCGGAATCGGCTCGGATGTCCATCCGATCGAGCGTAATCGGCCGTGCTGGATCGCCGGGCTCCTGTGGCCGGGCGTGGACGGGTGCGCAGGTCATTCCGACGGCGACGTCGCCGCCCACGCGCTCTGCGACGCCCTGCTCTCGGCCGCCGGGCTCGGCGACGTCGGCGCGGTGTTCGGCACCGGGCGACCGGAATGGTGGGGGGCGAGCGGCGCGAACCTCTTGACCGAGGTGCGCAGGCTCGTAGCCGCCGAGGGCTGGGTGGTCGCGAACGCGGCCGTCCAGGTCATCGGGAACGCCCCCCGGATCGGCACGCGCAGGGCGGAGGCGCAGAAGGTGCTCTCGGACGCGGTCGGCGCACCGGTGGCCGTGTCGGGCACGACGACCGACGGCCTCGGCCTCACCGGTCGGGGAGAGGGCATCGCGGCGATCGCCACGGCCCTGCTGGTCCCGGCCTGACCCGCGCGGTCACGAGGGCGCGAGGCGTTTCGCCACCATCCACTGGTGTCCCCACGGGTCGGCGAGGCGGCCGCCCCGGTCGCCGTAGTCGTGGTCGGCGACGGGGTGGATGACGTGCGCGCCGCCGTCGACCATGCGCTGCGCCAACGCGTCGGGATCGGCCACGTAGAGCGCCATGATCACCGGGACGCCGCCGCCCGCGGGGCTCGGGTCGCCGTCACCCGCGTCCTTGACGGCGAAGCGCGCAGGCCCGGCGACCACCATCGCGTGGTGCACGTGGCCCGCGCCGTCGGTGAACCGCTCGGTGACCTCAGCGCCGAACACCTTCGTGTAGAAGGCCAACGCGTCGTCGGCGCCGTCGATGACGAGCCGCGGGTAGAACTCCTCGATTTCGCTCATCGGGCAAGCGTCCCGCCTGCCTGGCCCGTGCGTCATGGACAAACCGGAACTCCGTACCCTGGAGGGGTGGACCTGCGCCTGTACGACACCGCAACGAGAGAGCAACGGGACTTCGTCCCGGTGCGACCCGGGGCTGCGTCGATCTACGTGTGTGGCGCCACCGTGCAGGGCCTTCCGCACATCGGGCACGTCCGCTCCGGCCTCAACTACGACGTCCTGCGCCGCTGGCTCACCCACGCGGGCCTCGACGTGCTGCTGGTGCGCAACGTCACCGACATCGAGGACAAGGTCCTGGCCAAGTCCGCCGCCGCACACCGGCCGTGGTGGGAGTGGGCGGCCACCTACGAGCGGGCGTTCCAGGCCGCCTACGCCGCGCTGGGCTGCCTGCCCGCCTCGATCGAGCCGAGGGCGTCCGGGCACGTGCCGCAGATGGTCGAGCTCATGGAGCGGCTGATCGCGTCGGGCAACGCGTATGCCGCAGGCGGTGACGTCTACTTCTCTGTGCGCAGCTTCCCCGCGTACGGCGCGCTGTCGCGTCAGAAGATCGACGAGGTCGTGCAGGGCGAACCGGACTCGGACACCAAGCGCGACCAGCACGACTTCGCGCTGTGGAAGACGGCCAAGCCCGGCGAGCCGTCGTGGCCGACCCCGTGGGGACGCGGGCGCCCCGGCTGGCACCTGGAGTGCTCGGCGATGGCCACCATGTACCTCGGCCGCGAGTTCGACATCCACGGCGGCGGCATCGACCTGGTCTTCCCGCACCACGAGAACGAGCAGGCCCAGTCACACGCCGCAGGCGACCCGTTCGCCCACTTCTGGCTGCACAACGCGTGGGTCACCATGGGCGGCGAGAAGATGTCCAAGTCCCTGGGCAACACCCTCTCGATCGACGCGCTGCTGCAGAGGGTGCGCGGCGTCGAGCTGCGGTACTACCTCGTCGGGCCGCACTACCGGTCCGCGATCGAGTTCTCCGACGCAGCCTTGCAGGAGTCGGTGGCGGCCTACCGGCGGATCGAGTCGTTCGTGCACCGGGTGCGCGAGCGCGTCGGCACCCCGGAGCCGGGCGCGCTCTGCGCCGAGTTCGTCGCCGCGATGGACGACGACCTGGGCACCCCGGGTGCGCTCGCCGCCGTGCACAACACCGTGCGCGAGGGCAATACGGCGTTGGACGCGGGCGAGCACCGCAGCGCGCTCGACGCGGCCTCGTCCGTGCGGGCGATGACCGCGGTGCTCGGGCTCGATCCGCTCGACCCGAACTGGGCCCGCGCCGACAACGGCGGGGACACCGCATCCGACGCGCTGTCCAACCTCGTCGACGATCTGCTCGCGCAACGGCAGGAGGCGCGGGCCCGTCGCGACTTCGCCGCCGCCGACGAGGTGCGCGGCAGGCTCACGGCGGCCGGGATCGTGGTCGAGGACAGCCCGGACGGCCCGATCTGGTCGCTCAAAGACGCTTGACGCCGCATCTGGGCCCGCGGGAAACACTGAGAAGAGACGAAAGAGATGGCAGGCAACTCCAAACGCCGCGGCGCGGTGCGCAAGGACGGCACGAAGAAGGGCCCGGTCGTCGGCTCAGGCGGCCAACGCCGTCGCGGGCTGGAAGGCAAGGGCCCGACCCCGCCCGCCGAGCGTCGCCCGGGCCACGCGAAGGCGCGGGCGGCCGACCGCAAGGCGCGGGCCACGGCGGTGGCGGGCCGCGGGAAAGCTGCGAGCAACCGCCGTAAGCCCGGTGACGGCGAGACGCCCGAGGTCGTGCTGGGCCGCAACCCCGTCGTCGAGTGTCTGCGGGCGGGAGTGCCCGCGCTGTCGCTCACCGTCTCGGTCGGCAGCACCGCCGACGACCGCGTCGCCGAAGCGGTGCACCTCGCCGCGGAGGCGGGCATCGCGATCCTGGAGGTGCCGCGCGGCGAGCTCGACCGGATCGCGGGCGGCGCGCTGCACCAGGGGGTCGCGCTCACCGTGCCGCCCTACGCCTATGCCCACCCCGACGAGCTGCTGGAGATCGCGGCCGAGGCGCGCGCGCCGGGCCTGATCGTCGCGCTCGACGGGGTGACCGACCCGCGCAACCTGGGTGCGGTCGTCCGTTCCGTCGGCGCGTTCGGCGGCCACGGGGTGGTCGTGCCGCAGCGCCGGGCCGCGGGCATGACCGCCGTCGCGTGGCGCACGTCGGCGGGGGTGGCGGCGCGGCTGCCCGTCGCCAGGGCGACGAACCTGACCCGCACCCTGCGCGAGTTCGCCACGGCCGGGTACATGATCGCCGGGCTGGACACCGAGGGCACCGTCACGCTCGACGAGTTCGACCTCGCTGGCGATCCGCTGGTGATCGTCGTCGGCTCGGAGGGCAAGGGCCTGTCGCGGCTGGTCAAAGAGACGTGCGACGTGACCGTGTCGATCCCCATGAGCGGGCCGGTGGAGTCGCTCAACGCCTCCGTGGCCGCCGGTGTGGTGCTGGCCGAGGTGGCCCGCCGTCGCCGGATGGGCTAGGGCTCAGGCGGTGACCCGCACCCGCCCGACCACGCGGCACCCGACGTAGCAGAGGAAGGCGATCGTGGCCACGTACCCGCTGACCGGCAGGCCGGGGGCGAGCGAGGCCACCGTGCCGCCGACGAGCGCGAGCTCTGCGAACGCCACGGCCAGCAGCGTCGCGACGAGCGGGCTCGACGTCACCCTGGCCGCGGCGGCGCCGGGGATCACGGTGACCGCGAGGACGATCACCGCCCCCACGATCGGCACGGCCAACGCCGTGGTCAGCGCGATGAGGACGGCGAACAGCGGCGACAGCGCGCGGACCGGCACGCCGCGCGCCACGGCGACGTCCGGGTCGGTGCTCGCGAACAGCAACGGCCGGTAAACCACCGCGAGCACCGCCAGCACGACCACGGTGACCGTGCCCAGCACGGCGAGGTTCGTCGAGTCCACCGACACGATCGACCCCGTGAGCAGCCCGAACTTGTTCGCCGCCCGCCCGGGGTAGAGCGCGATCATCAGCACGCCGAGGCCGAGGCCGAACGCCAGCACGACGCCGATCACCGAGTCGCGCTCGCGCTGCCGCAGCCCCAGCAGGCCGAAGACGACGCCCGCGGCCACCGCGCCCAGCACCGCCCCGATGCTCACGCTGATTCCGGCCAGCAGCGCGGCGGCCCCGCCGGTGAACGCGATCTCCGCGGTGCCGTGCACGGCGAACGCCATGCCGCGCGCGACGATCAGCGGCGCGAGCACGCCCGCGACGAGCCCGAGCAGGGCAGCGGCCAGCAGCGCGCTCTGCACGAAGCCCTGGCCGAGCAGCTCGGCGGTCCCGTCGAACGAGAACAGCCGCTCGAAGATCACGCCTCCTCCCCCGGATGGCAGTGGCCGTGGGCGGGCGCGTCCGCGCCCACGACGACCAGCCGCCCGCGCACCCGCAGCACGTCGACGTCGGTGCGGTAGAGCTGCGACAACGTCTCCGACGTCATGACCTCGTCCGGCGTGCCGACGCGGAAGAGCCCGTCCACGAGGTAGAGCACGCGGTCGACGAGCGGGAGCACCGGATTGATCTCGTGGGTGACGAACACGACCGCGGTGTTCGCCTCCTGACGCCTTCGGTCGATCAACGAGGACACGACCTGCTGGTGCGCCAAGTCCAGCGAGAGCAGGGGCTCGTCGCACAGCAGCACGGACGGGTCCCCCACCAGGGCCTGGGCCACCCGCAGCCGCTGCTGCTCGCCGCCGGACAGCCGCCCGACGGGGGCGTCCGCGTAGCGTTCGGCGCCCACCGAGGCCAACGCCGCGGCCACCCGTTCGCGCCGCACGGCCCGTCCCCGCAGCCCCAGGCCGGGACGGTGCCCGTCGAGGCCGAGGCCGACGAGGTCGCGTGCGCGCAGCGGCAGGTCCTCGGCCAGCGCCTTCTGCTGCGGGATGTAGCCGATCGCGCGGCTGCCCCGCGCGGGTGGATGCCCCTCGACGAGCACCTCCCCCGCATACAGCGGTTGGATGCCGAGCAGCACGCGCAGCAGAGTGGTCTTGCCCGAGCCGTTGGGCCCGAGCACGGCGATGAACTCGCCGGGAGCGACGTCCAGGTCCAGCCCGTCCCACAGCGTCCGCTCGCCGAACCGCATCGCGGCGCCCCGCAGCGACACCGCGGGCACGGCCTCCTGCGCGGTGCGGGTCGCCGTCGCCGCGTCCCTGACCTCCGTCATAGCGCGGCCAGGTCAGCCGGGACGACGGGGACGACGCGGGCACGGAGAAGAGAAACCACGACTCCAGAGCTTAACGAAAACGGTTGTCGATTTGCAAACTGCGGGTCGACTCAGCCTGTGCCAGTCCAGGCGTGACCGGGCTGACCTTTCCGCGTGGTGTCTGAACCGTTACGGTTCGCAGATGTCCGGGATGTCAAACACCCGCCGACCCGCGACGCTCGCGTCGCTGGCCGCCGAGCTGGGCGTCTCGCGCACCACGGTGTCCAACGCCTACAACCGGCCCGACCAGCTCTCTGCGCCACTGCGCGCCCGGGTGCTGGAGGCCGCGCGGCGACTGGGCTACCCGGGCCCCGATCCCGTCGCGCGCTCGCTGCGCACCCGCAAGGCGGGAGCGGTGGGGCTGCTGCTGACCGAGGCGCTCTCCTATGCGTTCCGCGACCCCGCGGCCACCGGGTTCCTCGAGGGCCTAGCCCTGGCGTGCGAGGAAGCGGGCCAGGGACTGTTGCTCGTGCCCGTGAGCCCCGAGCAGGCCGACGTGACGGCGGTACACCAGGCGGGCGTGGACGGCTTCGTCGTCTACTCCGTTCGCGAGGACGACCCGCACTTCCTCGCGGTGCTGGAACGCCCGCTGCCCACGGTGGTCTGCGACCAGCCGCACGGCGTGGAGGGCGTCGACCGGGTCGGAGTCGACGACCGCGCGGGCATGCTCTCGTTGGCCCGCCACGTCGCCGCGCTGGGGCATCGCCGGATCGGCGTGCTGTGCATGCGCCTGGGCGCGGGCCGCCGGGACGGGCCCGCGGACCTCGAGCGGCAGAACGGTGCTACCTATCCCGTGCAGCGCGACCGGCTGGCGGGCCTGCGCGACGGGCTGGGCGAGGTCGGCGTCGACTGGGTCAAGGTGCCGGTTGTGGAGCGCTTCGACCACAGCGTCGACGCCGGGGAGGACGCCACGGCCGAGCTGCTCGCGTCGAACCCGGACATCACGGCCGTGGTGTGCACGTCGGACGTGCTGGCGCTCGGCGCCCTGCACCGCGTCGCCGAACTCGGCCTCGCCGTGCCCGACGACATCACGATCACCGGCTTCGACGGGGTGCCCGAGGCCGAGCGGGCTGGCCTGACCACCGTCCGTCAGCCGGTGTTGGAGAAGGGCAGGGTCGCGGGCCAGCTGCTGCTGCAGCGAGGTGATCGCAGCCGCCCGCGCCGGGTCACCCTGCCCACCGAGCTCATCGTCGGGTCCACGAGCGGGCCGCCGCGCGAAGACGAGCGGTTCTTCTCAGGCTGGTGAGCCTGCCGCGTCCGGGCCGTGGGCGCGCGCGGCCAACAGCTCCTGCAGGACCGCCGCAAGCGCCGCGGGGTCGGCCACCCGGTGACCCGCGGCCGTGTCGCCCTCCCCGACCTTCACGCCGACGTCGCCAGGGCGCAGCCGCACGAAGACCGTCTCGTCGGTGACGTCGTCGCCCGCGAAGAACACCGCGGCGTCGCCGCGCAGCCGGTCGAGCGCGACGCCCTTGCTCATGTCCGTCACGGCGAGATCCAGCACGTCCTTGCCGGGGGTGGTGACGATGCCCTTCGCGGCCGCCGGGCCGGTGCGGACCGCGTCCAGAATGCGGGCGCCGACCTCGGGCGCCGCCCCGCGCACGTGCACCGCCATGCCTGCGGGCTTGCGCTCGACCTTGACCCCCGGCGTGCCGTCCACCAGTGCGTCGATCTCGGCGGTCAGCGAGCCGAGCCGGGCGCGCTGCTCGTCGTCGAGGGGAACGGTGCCGTCGTCGGGCTCGAAGCCATGGCTGCCGACGAGCCGCACCGGCGGCCCGAGCCCGGAGACGGCGGCGAGGCTGTCCAGCGCCCGCCCGGACACCAGGATGACCGTGGTCGCGGGCAGCGCGGCGAGGCCCTTGATCGCGTCCAGAGCCTCGGGGAGGGCGCGGGCGTCGGCGGGCACGTCGACGATCGGGGAGAGCGTGCCGTCGAAGTCGAGCGCGACCAGCAGCCGGGGAGCGGCCGCCAGTCCGGCGAGGTCGATCACGGCGCCCCCGTCACTCGGGTAGGCCCAGCGCGTCGAGGAAGGAGCGGGCCCAGCGGTCGACGTCGTGGGTCAGCACCTGGCGGTGCAGCGTCCGCATCCGCTTGCTGCGCTCGGCGGCGGGCATGTCGAACGCCGCGGTGATCGCGTCCTTCAGCCCGTCGATGTCGTGCGGGTTGACCAGCAGCGCGTCCTTCAGCTCGATGGCCGCTCCGGTGAACTCCGACAGCACGAGCGCGCCGCCGAGGTCGCCCCGGCTCGCGACGTACTCCTTCGCGACGAGGTTCATCCCGTCACGCAGCGGCGTCACCAGCATGACGTCGGCGGCCACGAAGAAGGCGACGAGCTCGTCGCGTGGCAGCGACTGGTGCAGGTAGTGCAGCACCGGATGCCCGACGCTGGAGTAGTCGCCGTTGATCCGCCCGACGGCTTGCTCGACCTCGGCGCGGAGCCGCTGGTAGTGCTCGACCCGCTCCCGGCTCGGCGTCGCGATCTGGATCATGACGGTGTCCTCGGCCCGACCGTCCGCGATCAGCTCTTCGAACGCGCGCAGGCGGACCTCGATGCCTTTGGTGTAGTCGAGCCGGTCGACACCGAGGATCAGGTGTGCGGGATCGCCGAGCTCCGCCCGGATCCGCTTGGCCTGCGCCTGCACCTCCGGCGTGCGCGCCAGTGCGTCGAGCGACCTGGAGTCGATGGAGATCGGGAACGCGCCGTAGCGGACATTCCGGCGGCCGTAGCGCAGAGCGCCGCGCTCGACGGTGGCGTCGGTGTAGCGCGTGGCGAGAGCGCGGAAGTTGCGGGCGCCCCCCGCGGTGTGGAAGCCGACGAGGTCGGCGCCGAGCAGCCCCTCGATGAGCCGCTTGCGCCACGGCAGCTGCATGAACAGCTCCGTCGGCGGGAACGGGATGTGCAGGAAGAACCCGATGCGCAGGTCGGGACGGCGCGCACGCAGCGCGGCCGGGAGGAGCTGGAGCTGGTAGTCCTGCACCCACACGGTGGCGCCCTCGGCCGCGACCTCGGCCACCGCGTCGGCGAACCGCTCGTTGACCCGGACGTAGGCCTGCCACCAGTGGCGGTGGAACTCCGGCGGGGCGACGACGTCGTGGTAGAGCGGCCAGAGCGTGCCGTTGGAGAAGCCCTCGTAGTAGTCCTCGACGTCCTGGGCCGACAGCTCGACGGGGTGCAGCCACAGGCCGTCCTCCTCGAACGGCTCCGGGCCAGCGTCGGGCACCCCCGGCCACCCCACCCACGCGCCGCCTCTGCTCCGCAGCATCGGCGCGAGGGCTGTGACGAGGCCGCCCGGGCTGGCCCGCCACTCCGTCGAGCCGTCCGGGAGGGTTTCCAGGTCTACCGGCAGCCGATTGGCCACCACCACGAAGTTCGCCATGTCGCAGCGACTCTACGACGAAACGGGCGCCGACACCGCGTCCTCTTGGTGGCTAAGTGGTGGCGGGTGCGGTGTTGTCGCTGGGCGGCCGGGAGAGCCCGGGGCTCTGCTAGCGTTGACGCAGTCCGCCGGTGTAGCTCAGTGGTAGAGCAACCGCCTTGTAAGCGGTAGGTCGTCGGTTCAATCCCGACCTCCGGCTCCACGCTCTGACCTCAGGTTCCCGAATAAGGGCAGGCGGCAGTGCACGTGATTGAAGATCAACGTGGCACCACCGCCTACCCGCTGCCGCGCTGTGGCTCGCCGGAAGCAGGCTGGACTACGGAGGGAACGGCGATGAGGGGCTACGTAGCCGTCTTCGAAGGCGATGACGACTCCGGCTATTCCGCGTACTCCCCGGACCTGCCCGGCGTCGTCGCCGCTGCTGACACCCTTGAAGAGACCCAGTGGTTGATGCTCGAAGCAATGGCCGAGCACCTGGCACTGCTGCGCGAACACGGGCAGCCGGTGCCCGAGGCCGCCGAATCAGCCAGCGTCACGATCCTCGATCCCGCCGCCGCATAGCCAGACCACGCCACCCCCGATTGCCCTTCAGGGCCAGTGGCGGTCAGCGGTGCGCTCGCTTCCTGTCGCGACCGCGATCGACCGGTCAGGTGCTTGTTCAGTCCCGACGTCCTGGCTCAAAGTCCCGCGAGTGCGGCGAGGACGAACTCGGCCGTGGCGACGGGGCGGCTGATGAACGCCACGTGGGAGGCGTTGATCGTGTCGACGGTGCCGCCCATTCGCTCGCCCATGAACCGCTCGGCGTCGGGGTTGATGGCCCGGTCGTACGCCGAGATCAGGTAGGACGCGGGCTTCGTGCGCCATCCTGCCGAGGTGCACTCCTCGCTCAGGGTGGCCGCGGCCACCGGACGCTGGCTGACGGCCATGACGGCGGCCAGGTCGGCCGGGAGGTCGGCGCAGAACGTCTCCCGGAACGTCGCCGGGTCGATGTAGAGGTCCGGGCCGCCCACGGCGCCGATCGCGTCGTACGGGGTGGCGCGGCCGTTGGTCGCGAGCAGTGAGGGCTCGAAGGGCTTCTGCACGCTCTCGACGCTTTCGCCGACGTCGAGGCCGAACGCGGCGAGGTAGACCAGGCCGACGACGTTGTCCAGCCCTGCCGAGGCCTGGGTGATCACTGCGCCGCCGTAGGAGTGCCCGACCAGTACGACGGGGCCGTCGATGGCCGACACGTGCGCGCTGATGGAGGACGCGTCGAAGGCCACGCCGCGCAGCGGGACCGGCGGCGCCTGCACGGCCACACCGGCCGACTGCAGCTCACGGATGACGCCCGCGTAGCCCGAGGCGTCGGCGAATGCGCCGTGGACGAGCACGACGGTCGGTGTGGATGATCCTGCGGTCATGACGCTCCTGGGGTGCGGGGCCGGGTACGGCCCTGGACTGCTTCTCGAGGACGCCACCGAGTGAAACGGGATGCCGCGCGGCCCACATCGTCGGAACAGGTGAGGAAATAGTTCCGCTCGTCCTCACCTGTTCACGCGGTGCGGCGGGGGCGGCCGGTTCGTAGCGTGAGCCCCCATGCCGACCGTGGATGTGGCCACCTACCTCAGTCCGTACAAGCAGGTGCCCGCGACCGTGCCCGGCTGGGCCGACGGCCGGGAGGCGACCTGGCCCGCCACCACCGCGACGCTGCTGTCCTGCGGGGGGTCCGCGGTCCTCGTCGACGCGCTGATGACACTGGCCGAGGGGCAGCTCCTGGCCGAGTGGATCGGGGCGACGGGCCTGGAGCTGACGACCGTCTACGTGACGCACGCCCACGCGGACCACTTCTTCGGCGCCACCTCGCTGCTGCGGCGGATCCCGACGGCGCAACTGGTCAGCCGTCCCGAGATCGCCCGCTCAGCAGCGGAACAGACGGCCGCGGGCTATCTGCGGGTGTGGAGCGGGTTCTTCCCCGGGCAGATCGCCGAGCATCCGGTGGCGCCCGCAGCATGGGACGGCGACGAGCTGCCGGTCGGCGCCGGGAGCGTGCGCGTGGTGCCGGTCGGGTGGAGCGACGTCGAGGCGTCGAGCGTCGTGCACGTCGGGGAGCGGGAGACGGTCATCGCAGGCGACGTCGCCTACAACGGCATGCACATGTGGTTGGCCGGTTCGACCCCGCAGACCCGCACCGGCTGGCTCGCCTCATTGGATGCCATCGAGAGGTTGGCGCCGCGCATCGTCATCGCCGGACACCGCAACCCCGAGGCCCCCGACGACGATGCCGCCCGGATCCTGGACGAGTCCCGCCGGTACGTGCAGGACTTCGGGGAAGCGGCCGCGTCGAGCGGCGGTCCCGAGGAGCTGATCCAGACGATGCTGGCGCGCCACGGCGACCTCGGCAACCCGTACACCCTGTGGGTCGCCGCGCACAGCCAGTTCCCCGCCTGAGCCTGCGCCCGCGTCACGGGCCGAGCTCGCCTGCCGCGCGCATCGCGTTGACCAGCTGAACCCGGGAGCGGACGGCCATCTTGAGGAAGACCGACCGGAGGTGGGTGGCGACGGTGTTCATCGAGACCCCGAGTGTCTCCGCCGCGGACCGGTTCGTGTGTCCGGCCCCGATGAGGCGCGCGACCCGGGCTTCGGCGTCGGTCAGCGCCCCCCAACCGGTGACGGGCCGCTGGCCCGTCCGCGAACGGGCCCGCACCGGCGCGCCGGACGCGTCGAGCAGTTCCTGGACCTGCGCGGCTGCGGTACTCGCGCGCAAGCCGTCGAAGATCGACCACGCCTCCTCGAGCCGACCGACCGCCTGCCGGTTCCGGCCCGCCCGGAGCAACGCCCCACCGTGGTCGCTCAGGGCCTGGGCCAGCATGAAGGCGCGCGGTGAGCGCCGCAGCAACTCCACGGCCCCGCCGAGCGCCGCGTGGTCACCGGTCACGTATCCCCGGACCTGCAGGGCCACTCCCGCGAAGCTGGCCACCCCCGGGTTGAGCAGCGCGGCCGCGGCCGCCTGCTCGACCGTGTCCTGCGCGAACGCGTGATCGCCCGCGGCGACGGCGAGGCCCGCGCCGAGCCGCATCTGGTCGAGCAGCCGCGGCCAGTACCGCTTAGCGGTGACGTCCGTGGCCAACAGGGGTCTGAGCAGCCGCACCCCCTCGTCGAAGTCGAGCTCGGCCGCGGCGATCCGGGCCCTGGCGAGGACGAGGCCCGGCGCCTGCACGGCGTCCTGTGTGACGAGCTCGTCCTCGGCCAGCGCCACGATCCCGCGCGCCCGTTCGAGGTCGCCGTGGACGACGGCGACCGTGCTCATCACCACGCGGGCGTCGAGGCGGTGGACGTAGGTGCCCAGCTCCTCGCCGACCGCCAGCAGGGTTTGGGCGTCGGCGACCGCGGCGTCGAACGCGGCCAGCTTGAAGTCCTGCCACAGCTGGGCACACAGCAAGGACGGCAGCTCGGCGGTCGAGTGCCTGCCGCTGCCGCGCGACACTTCGACCAACAGCGTCTGCGCCTCGTCGAAGCGGTCGATGAACTGCAACGACGTGATCTCGTCTGCGAGGAAGCCCTGCCCGAAGGAGGTCCGCAGCCGGTGGAAGACCCGGTAGGCCGCCAGGTGGCGACCCTCGTTCTTCGCCACCTCGCCGAGCGCCTGCGTGGCGAGGATCTCGGTCGGCCGGTCGTGCAGCTCGCGCCCCCGGGCCAGCGCGCTCTCCGCCGCGCTCGCCGCGGCCTCGCCCGGGTCGATCCGGCTCAGCGCGAGCGACCGGGACGCCTCCAGCCGGGCCCGCGCCGGTTCGGTGATCGTCGAGAACGACAGCTCCTGGTCGACCCGCGCCGCCAGCACCTGCGCCGACCCCGTCAACCACAGCGCCCGTGCCGCGAGCACCTGCAGACGGCCCCGCTGTTCGGGATCGGTGCAGCGTGCGAGGAGGCCGTCGATCACGGTGACGGCGTCGGCGCCCCGCTGGGCCCTGGTGAGCAGGTCCGCACACTGTTCGCCCAGCTCGAACCAACCGGGATCGTCGCGGGGCAGCCCTTCGAACGCCTCCAGGATCAGCTGCGCCGCGCTCTGCGGTATCGAGTCGATGCTCTCGTGAGCGGCCCGGCGCAGGATCTCGACCGCGCCGCGGTCGCCGCGCCGCACGGCCTCCCTGGCGTGCGGCGCAGCCTCGAGGGCACTGCTTCCGCTCTCCACCAGATGCGCCGCGCACAGTCCGTGCAGGCGGGTGCGCTCCGGACCCGACAGGTCGCCGTAGACCAGCTCGCGGAAGAGATCATGGCGGAACTCGATCGGGTCGGTGGGCTCGTCCACCAGGCCCAACGCGGCCGCTCCCGACAACGCCCGCCCCAGCGGCGCCGGGTCGGCGCCCAGCATCCGCGCGGCGTCGAGCACGTCCAACGCCCTTCCCCAGACCGCCGCCAGCTGCAACGCCGCCCGGACGCCGACGCCGAGCATGCCGATCCGGCTGCGCAGCAGCGGAGCCAGCGCGGTCGGCAGTGCATCGCCCGAACGCCCCAGTGCGCGGTCCAGCGCCATGCCCTCGGCGAGCTGGACGGCCAGCAGCGGACTGCCGCCGACCATCCGCAACCACTCCGCGCCGCGCCCGACCGGCGGGCCGCCGAGGATGTCCGACGCCACGGCCATGACGTCGGCGTCGGTGAGCGGCGACAACTCCAGGCGTTCGACCGACGCCCCTTCGAACTCGCCCAACGCGTCGAAGTCGCTGAACACCTCCCGGACGCGTCCTCGCCCGGCCACGAGCCAGACCACCGGCGACGCGACGAGGCGGCCCGCCAGCACCCGCAACGCGAAGCGGCTCAACCGGTCGGCCCACTGCAGGTCGTCGACGACGATCAGCAGCGGCACCTGTTGTGCGCGGGACTCGAGCAGGTCGGCGACCCCCTCGACCAACCACAGCGGCTTCTCGTAGAGGTCGGCGAGACCACGGAACGACGCGTCGTCCAGCAACGGCCGCGACCCGGACCGCAGCGCGTGCAGGACCGGCGCACCGGGAGCGATTTGGCTGACCTCGTCGGCCTTGCCGTAGCCGACGGCGAAACCCAGACCCTCGGCGTGCCGGTGCACCGCCCGCAGCAGGGCGGTCTTCCCGATCCCCGCCTCACCTGCCACCAGCATGACCGAACCCTGACCGCGGTCAGCCGCACCGCGCAGCGCGGCGACCGCCCGCTCCAGCTCGCGCGACCGGCCACGCAAGACCAGTCCGGACATGCCACCCCCGTCTGCCGAGCACGAGGTTACCCAGCAGAATGTGGACGGAGGTGGGCCCGGCGTCGCGGACCGCGGGTCCGGTGAAGGAGGCCGCGGTGCCGACCGTCCCGCTGCCCGATGAACCCGACCCGGCGACCGCGTTCCTGCGCCGGGCGAGCCTGACCTGGAGCCCCGCCGACGGTGCCCTGCAGCGCTCCGCCGCGGAACTGCTGACGCCCGAGCTCCGCCGCGGGAACGTGTGGGTGGCGGCCGCCTGCGCCGACGTCGAGGCGGTCCACCGCCTGCTCGCCGCCGACAGCACCCTGGCCACCCGCGCAGGCGGCCCGCACCGCTGGCCCCCGATCGCCTACCTGGCCTTCGCCCGCCACGACCCGCACCTCGCCGAGGCCGCCGTGGTCGGCACCGCCCGCGCGTTGCTCGACCACGGCGCCGACCCGAACACCGGCTACCTCCTGGACGGCCTCCCGAGCCCGTTCACCCTGCTCACGGGGGCGTTCGGCAACGGAGAGCAGGGCCAGGCCGCCCAACCGAGGCACCCCCAGGAACGACCGCTGGCCCGCTTGCTCCTCCATGCAGGCGCCGACCCCAACGACGCACAGGCCCTCTACAACCGGATGTTCCTCCCGGCCGACGACCACCTGGAGCTGCTGTTCGAGTTCGGCCTCGGCCGCGGGGACGGTGGCCCCTGGCGCCGTCGCCTGGGCGCGCAGCTCCCGTCCCCGACGCAGATGCTGCGCGACCAGCTCGCCTGGGCGGTGACGCACGGCTTCACCCACCGGGTCGCGCTGCTGGCCGACCACGGCGTCGACCTGACCAGTCCGCTCCAGTCGTGGGCCACGCGTGGCCGCACCCCCTACGAGGCCGCCCTGACCACCGGGCAGCTCGAGGTCGCCCGGCTGCTGGAGCAGCGTGGCGTCGCGCCCGGCGCCCTCACCCGGGAAGACCAGGTCGTCGCCGCCGTGCTGGCGGGCGACGGGCTCGAGGTGGACCGTCTCACCGCCGCCGACCCCGGCGTCCTCGCCAGGGCCCGCACCCGACGGCGCGGCCTGGTCGCCTGGGCTGCGACGCGCCGCGACCACGCCGCCGTCCGGCTCGCGGTGGAGCTCGGTTGGGGCGTGTCGACCCGCGCCCGCACCGACATCCCCTCCGACCAGGAGTGGGAGACCGCCCTGCACCACGCCGCGGCCGAGGACGACGTCCCGCTGGCCCGGCTGCTCCTCGACCTCGGCGCCGACCCGACCGTCCGCGACCACCGCTTCGACAGCACCCCACTGCAGTGGGCCCGCCACTTCGGCCACACGGCGGTGGCCGAGCTCCTCGAACCACTGCCCGCCGACGGGTGAGCGAAGCACTTGCGCGGCCCGACCGCGCGGTCGTTATAGTAACGACAATCGTTGTCGTCTGAGTTCGGAGTTCGCATGCCCGTCCGCCTTCTCACAATCGCCGCCCTGGTGACCGTCGCGGCGGGCACGCTCACCGCATGCGGGTCCGCCGCGTCCGCCCCGCCCCCGGGCGCTCCGTCCCCGTTGTCCGTAGTGGCCTCGACCGACGTCTACGGCGCGATCGCGTCCGCCATCGGCGGCAACGCCACGCAGGTCACCTCGATCATCAACTCGCCCGACACCGATCCGCACGAGTACGAGGCCACGCCGAAAGACGCCGTCACGGTGGGCAAGGCGAAGTTGCTGATCTACAACGGGGCGGGCTACGACGACTTCGCCACGAAGATCCTGGCCTCGTCGGGCGCGCGGCCCGTCACCATCGACGTGGCCGAGCTCTCGGGGCTGCAGGCGCAGGTGCCCGCGGGCGCGGAGTTCAACGAACACGTCTGGTACAGCTTCCCGACCGTCAAGAAGGTGGCCGACACGCTCGCCACGGACCTCGGGCAGGCGGACCCGGCCCAGGCGGCGACGTTCACGGCGAACGCTCAGGCGTTCGACACCCGGCTCGGCGCGTTGACGGCGAAGCTGGACGCGGTGAAGGCGAAGCACGCAGGCGCGAAGGTGGCGATCACCGAGCCGGTGCCGCTGTACATGATCCAGGCAGCCGGGCTCGTCAACGCGACGCCACCGGGGTTCTCCAAGGCCGTCGAGGATGGCACCGACCCGCCTGCCGCCGTCCTGCAGGACACGTTGAAGCTGTTCTCCGGGCCGGACAAGGTGAAGGCGCTGCTGCCCAACGCACAGACGGAAAGCCCCACAACTCAGCAGGTCGAGCAGGCCGCCAAGAGCGGCGGTGTGCCCGAGGTGCCCGTGACCGAGACCCTGCCCGCAGGCACCACCGACTATCTGGCCTGGATGAACCAGCAGGTCGACGCCCTGTCGTCGGCGCTGGACAGCGGCGCCTGATCAGGCGACGACGGTGACGTCGTAGAGGAGCTCGGCGAGCAGGTCGTGGCGGACTCGCTGTTCGCCTTCGTCGTGGGCGTCGGACCAGATGCACGCCACGTCGACCCCCCGCACGCGACCGCTGCGGATCAGCCGTCGCAGTGCACTGAGTACCGCGTCCTTCGACGGGCCGCCCGCGACGGGAAAGCGCACGCCCGGCACGCTCGCGGCGTCGATGACGTCCACGTCGAGATGCAGGAGCAGGGGGCCGTTCGGGAGGTCCTCGGCCTCGACGTCCTCGACACGGCGGCGCTGAACGTCGGCGGTCGCCAGGTAGGCGACTTCGGCTGGATCGAGGTCGCGGCCGTCGACGAGCACGACACGTTCCTCGGCCAACGGCTGCAGCCCGAGGGGGCAGGCCAGTCGCTCGGCGTCCCCACCCAGCGCCATGCGTAAGGCCATCCCGCCGAGGTAGCCCGACGTGGACGTGGCCGCGGTGTGGACATCGCCGTGGGCGTCGAACCACACGAGGGACGGGTCGAGGCCTGCGCGTTGCATGCCTGCCAGCGTGCCGAGCGCGGCGAGGCAGTCACCGCTCACGACCGTGGTGATGCCCGCTTCCGCGGTAGCCGCCGCGACCCGCGCCGCCAGCTGGTCATAGAGCGTGACCAGTCGTTGCCATCGGTCCGCGTCCGGGAGCACCGGCTCGACGACCGAGGCGTCCTCGGGCTGGAGCACCAGATTGTGCTGGCTCAGGCGCTCGTCCTGGTGGAACGGCAGCAGCACGGGGGCCGGTCGAGCGGCGTGGCGGGGCATGGGCCCATCCTGGTCCACGGTGCGGTCGGGGACGGTCCGACGAAGCGCAGGCGGTACTCGTGCGGTGTCAGGCCGAGGCTGCGCCGGAAGTGGCGGTGCAGGTGGCTCTGGTCGGCGAACCCCGTCGCGGCGGCGACTTCGGCGACGGGTGTGCCCGCTTCGAGCAGTCGGCGGGCCCTCCGCACCCGATGCGCGATCTGCACGGCGTGCGGTGGCAGTCCGACGTGCTCGCCGAACAGGCGGACCAAGCGGAACTTCCCGATCCCGGCGACGCGGGCCAGCTCGTCGAGGCCGACGTTGCGTTCGGGCCGGTCGGCGAGGTAATCGCAGGCCACCCGCAGGGCGTTGGCGTCGCGGGCGCGCCGCGGCGAGCGCGCAGGCCTGCGGCCGCAGGTGCGCTCGACCAGCGTGGCGAGCCAGTCGGTCAGTCGGTGGTCGCGCTCGAGCTGCGTCGAGCACGGCGATTCGAGCGCACGGTGCATCCGCAGGAAAGCGCGCGCGAGCTCGGGATCGGACACGGCCGGTTCGGGAAACCGGAGGCCTGCAGGCAGCACGGCATCGTCATCGCCGCCCAGCGCGGCGAGGTCCGCGGTCTCGACGACCATCAGCCGCGCGGACCACGGTCCCTGCCCGGTCGCCGTGCCCGCGTGCGCGGCGGAGGGATCCCACGCGACCAGCCCGCCCGGCTGGATCAGCCGCCGCTCCGACCCGCGCCGGGCCACCATCGGCGCCTCCAGGACGATCCCGAAGACGTACTCGTCACGCGGGTCCACGGCGTAGTGCGCGGTCCGTCCGGCCATCAGCAGCACGCGGTCGGCGCCGGGCGCACGCCACATCCGCACCTGCTCGCCTTCCATCTCGACGAGGGTAGGCCGCAAGAACGTTCAATCGCGGCGCTCGCCCCGTTCATAGGCTCGCGCCGTGCCGATCACCGCCCACATCGTCGTCCGAGGCGCCGAGCGCGCCGTCGACTTCTACCGCAACGCCTTCCACGCCGAGGAGCTCGACCGGATCCCCGTTCCCGACGGGAGGCTGATGTCGGTCCGGCTCCGCATCGGGGACGCCGTGCTCCACATCGCCGACGAGTTCCCCGAGATGGGCGTGCTCGCCCCACCGTCGCTGGGCGGCACACCCGTCGTGCTCGCCCTGGAGGTCGCCGACGCCGACGCCGTCTTCGCCGACGCCGTGGCCGCGGGGGCCGTGGTCCGCCAGCCCTTGGCGGACACGTTCTGGGGTGATCGACACGCCCAGCTCGACGACCCGTTCGGGCACCGCTGGAACGTCGACCAGCACCTGCGCGACGTTCCCCACGACGAGGTCGTCGCGGCCGCCGCGCAGGCCTTCGCCTGACGGTGAGCCTGACCCGAGCCCGCCGACGTCGCCCGAGGTAAACCTGTGCGTGGCACGCTTCTGCCATGACCGCGCAATCCAGCCCGCCGGCCGGGATCACGGCGCTCCCGCAGCTTCCCGCCGCCGCCGAGCTGTCGGGCCGGATCGCGGACGGCGTGCGGCAGCTCGTCGAGGAGGCGATCCTCGCGGGCACCCTGGAAGCGGGTGCACACCTCAACGCGGGGGCGTTGGCGAAGCAAATCGGGGTCAGCCACATCCCCGTGCGCGAGGCCCTGCGCTCGCTGGCCGCCGACGGGTGGATCGAGCACCGGCCGCACCTGGGCGCCTACGTCCGGCCGCGGTCCGAGCACGAGCTGGCCGACCTTTTCGAGCTGCGCGTCTCGGTCGAGTCCACGTCGGCGCGGCTCGCCGCCGAACGGCGCACGGCCGCGCAGCTCGCCGCTCTCGTTGCCGTCGTCGACGCCCAGGAGGTCGCCACCGCCGCGGTGGACCTGGCCCGGATCAACGCGGAGTTCCACGTCGAGGTCGCGGCGTGCACCCAGAACCAGTGGGTGTCCACTGTCGTCACCGCGATCAGCCAGCGGGCCCGGTTCTACTTCGCCGCCGTCGCGCCGCGGCGGCGCGGCGAGTCGATCCGCGAGCACCGGTTGATCATCGACGCGCTCACCCGACGCGATGGCGAGCGGGCCGCCGCCCTGATGGAGGGGCACATCACCGACACCTGGCGCGACGCCGCCGAACAGCTCCGCCACTCCGTCTAACGGCTGCGTCGTCTTATAAGATAACGGAGCGTCATCGCTCTGAAACACCCCCGTCATCAACCCGGGCGACTCTTCCTAAGTGCCTGACATGCTGCTATCGCCCGGCAGTAGGGACGATCCCGCGCCGCCGAAGTTTTATAAGACGAAACTCGGTGATCAGCAGGTGTTGCTCGCCGTCGTCGGCAGGCACATGACAGGCGAGAGCCACAACCACGAGCTGGTCGAGCGTGGAGCGCAGTACGCGGGCGCCACCACGACCGCGCCGTGCTACCGGCTCTATCTCCTGCCGCCCCGGTCCGCGCCGCTTCCCGCGCTGGTCCGGCGCCCCAGCGGCAGCACCATCGACCTGGAGCTGTGGACGCTCAGCGCGGCCGCCGTGGGCGATCTGCTCGTGGGCGTGCCCGCCCCGCTCGGCTTCGGCCGGGTGCACCTGAAGGACGGGCGCCACGTACTCGGGTTCGTCGCCGAGGCCGAGGCCGTCGACGCCGCGCTGCTCTCCGGGACCGCACAGGACATCACCGAACACGGTGGCTGGCGCCGCCGTCCGCGCCATCCGGAGGAGATCTCATGACGCTCGACGTCCCCCTGCTCGACGTCCCCCTGCTCGACGTCAGGGGCTACAGCGTGCGGTTCGGCGACGTCATCGCGAACGACGCGGTGGACTTCACGGTGCTCCCGGGAGAGGTGCACGCACTGGTCGGCGAGAACGGCGCGGGGAAGTCGACCCTGCTCAAGCTCGTCTACGGCATGTACCGGCCCGACAGCGGGCGACTGCTGATCAGCGGCGAGCAGGTGGAGATCTCCGCACCCGCCGTCGCACGGGCCCACGGGATCGGCATGGTGTTCCAGGACCTGCGGCTGGTCCCGGCGCTCACCGTCGCCGAGAACGTCGCGCTCGCGCTGCCCGGCGGCGGCAGGCTGCGGCTCGGCGAGCTGGCCGCGCGCATCACGGCGGCCAGCGACGAGTACGGACTCGCCGTCGACCCGACCGCGCTGGTGCGCCACCTCTCGATCGGCGAACGCCAGCGGGTGGAGATCCTCAAGGTCCTCATGACCGGCGCCCGGCTGGTGATCCTCGACGAGCCGACGAGCGTGCTCGCCCCGCAGGAGGCCGAGGCGCTCTTCGCCGTCGTCGCGACGATGCGGGCGAACGGCTTCGGCGTCGTCATCGTGACGCACAAGCTGAACGAGGTCAGGGCGATCGCGGACCGGGTGACGGTGCTGCGCGGTGGCCGCGTCGTGCTCGCCGGAGTCACCGTCGCCGAGTACGACGATCCGGCGCTGATCGAGGCCATGGTCGGGCGCCCCGTTGAGCCGTTCGCACGGACCAGGGTCGCGGTGGCCGAGGTCGCGCCGCTGCTCGCCCTGCGCGGTGTCCGGGCCGCGGGCGACCGCGGGCACGAGGCCCTGCACGGGATCGACCTCGACGTGCGCCCGGGCGAGCTGATGGGTATCGCAGGCGTCGCGGGCAGTGGCCAGCGCGAGCTGTGCGAGGTGACGATGGGCCTGCGCCCGGCGACCGCGGGCACCGTCACGGCGGGCGGCGAGCCGGTGCGCTCGGTCGCCGACGCCCTGCGCGCCGGGATCGTCGAGATACCGGAGGATCCCGTCGCCGACTCGGTCGTGCGCGAGCTCTCCGTCACCGAGCACATGGCGGTGGACGGCACGGCCGTGCCGCGGCGCCGCCTCGGCATCGACTGGGCCAGCGTCCGGTCGGCGGCCAAGGGCCGCGACGCCAGGGCCGCGCTGCGCATGGCGCCGCTGCACCGCAAGGTGCAGGACCTGTCGGGCGGCAACATCCAGCGCGTCGTACTCACCAGGGCGCTGGGCCGGGACGTGCGCATCGTCGTCGCCGCCTACCCCAGCCGGGGTCTCGACATCGGCCACACCCGGCGCACCCAGGAGTTGCTGCTCGAACAGTGCGCGGCGGGCGCCGCCGTGCTCGTCGTCTCCGAGGACCTCGACGAGCTGATGTCGATCGCCGACCGCATCGCGGTGATGCACGACGGTCATCTGGCGGGCGTCGTCGACGCCGACGGCACCGACCGCATGACGCTCGGGCGTCTCATGACAGGGGTGGCCGCATGAGCACGACGACGGATCCGGTCGTCGTACCGCCGGTCGTTTCCGAGTCGGGTGCGCCGTCGTCGGACGCAGGGGGCACCCGCAGACGGCTCGTCGCGCTCGCCAGGTGGGTCGGCGCGATCGTGATCGCGGTCGTCGTCTTCGGCGTGCTGGTCGCCACGCGGGGGGCGAACCCGTTCTCGGTGTTCTCCGACGCGATCAGCAGCACCCTGTTCAACGCCACCTCGGTCCAGGAGATCGTGATCAAGGCGGGTCCGATGGCGCTCGCGGCGCTCGCCGTCGTCATCCCGGCCAGGGCGGGCCTGGTCAACGTGGGCGGGGAGGGGCAGCTGCTCGTCGGAGCCGTGGCGGCAGGCGGCACCGCGCTCCTGCTCGACCGGAGCGCGCCGGGCGTGGTCGTGATGATCGCCATGGGGGTGGCAGGCGCGCTCGCGGGCGCGGTGTGGGCGGGCCTCGCCGGTCTCCTGCGGCTCACCGCGGGCGTCAACGAGGCCGTGACGACGCTGCTGCTCAACTACGTCGCGCTCGACCTGCTGCTGTTCCTGATCTACCAGCCGTGGCGCGACACCGCGGGCTCCGGCCAGCCGACCACGCGGCCGCTCGCCGACGGCGCGAAGCTGCCGGTGCTCACCGGGACGTCGATCCACGTCGGCATCGGGCTCGTCCTCCTCGCGGCCCTCGCGACCTGGGTGCTGCTCAACCGCACCGTGTGGGGCTTCACCCTCTCGACGATCGGCGGCAACCCCGAGGCCGCGCGCCGCGCGGGCATCCCGGTGCCGCGGATGATGCTCACCTCGCTGCTCTATGGCGGTGGGCTCGCCGGGATCGGCGGCATGATCCATTTCGCGGGTGTCGAGTACCAGCTCCGGCCGGGGATCCTGGTCATGATCGGCTACTCCGGGTTCCTCGCCAGCTGGCTGGGCCGCCACCGCGTGCTGCCGGTGCTGATCGCCTCGCTCGTGCTGTCCGCGCTGATCGTCTCCGGCGACAGCCTGCAGCTCGACTCCGACCTCCCCGCCGCCACCGCGAACGTGCTCACCGGGCTGGTGCTCGTCGCCGTGCTCGGTTGGACCGGCAGCCGCCCGTGGATCCGCAACCGGAAGAAGGCCACGTCATGATCCTCGTCGACATCCTGGCGGGCGGTGTGCGCGGCGGAACCTCGATCATGTACGCAGCGCTGGGCGAGACCGTGTCCGAGCGGGCCGGGGTGATCAACCTCGGCACCGAGGGCTGCATGCTCACCGGCGCGCTCACCGGGTTCGCCGTCACCTTCCAGACCGGCAACCCGTGGATCGGCGTCCTCGCGGCCGCACTGGCAGGCGCCGCGCTGGCTCTGGTGCACGGCGTGCTGGTGGTCGGCCGCGGGGTGAACCAGTTCGCCAGCGGTCTGACGATCTTCTTCCTGGCGCTCGGCCTGACCTCGCTCTACGGCGACAGCTTCGTCGGCACGTCGATCCACGCGCTCGACCCGATCCAGATCCCGCTGCTCGGCGACATCCCCTTCGTCGGCCCGATCCTGTTCCGCCAGGACGCGTTGACCTACCTCTCCTACGTCACCGCGCCGTTGATGTGGTGGCTGCTGTTCCGTACCCGGGCCGGACTGCTCGTGCGCACGGCGGGCGAGCGCGTCGACGTGCTGACCGTGCACGGCTACCGCCCCGAGACCATCCGCTACGCGGCCGTCGGCATCGGCGGGGCACTGGCAGGCGTCGGGGGAGCGCACCTCTCGATCGCCTACGCCCAGTCCTGGTTCGAGAACATGATCGTCGGGCGTGGGTTCATCGCGGTCGCCCTCGTCGTGTTCGCCTGCTGGCAGCCGCTGCGCGTCATGGCAGGCGCCTACCTCTTCGGCGCCTGCCTGGCCCTGAGCCCCGTGCTGCAGGCCCAGGGCCTGGGGATCAACCAGTTCGCGCTCGACGCGCTGCCGTTCGTCGTCACGTTGCTCGCGCTGGCGGTCTTCGGCCGCCGCACCCTGCTCGCCGCCCCGGAGGAGCTCAAACGCGTGCTCGACCGGACCTCCGCATGACCTCGCACCATCCCGCCATCACCACCACCGGAAGGACCTGTTCATGATCACCGGTCGACTCGCCACCCGATTGCTCGGGGCACTCGCGATCGTCCCCGCCGTCGCGCTGGCCGCCTGCAGCGCGCCGGCAGGCAGTGCGGGGGCCCCGGCGCCGGGCGGAGCCCCCGGCCAAGGCAGCACCGCCGTCGGGTTCATCTTCGTCGGACCCAAGACCGACGTCGGCTACAACCAGGCCGCCTACGAGGGCAGCGAGGCCGTCGCCAAGGCGTTCCCGAACCTCAAGGTGCTGACCCAGGAGAACGTGCCGGAGGACGACAACGCCGAGCGCGTGATGGAGCAGATGGTCGGCCGCGGAGCGAAGATCATCTTCGCAACCAGCTACGGGCATCTCCAGGCGGCGCAGGCCATCGCGAAGAAGCACCCGGACGTCGCCGTCGTGCAGCAGGGCAACGTGCTCGCTCCCGGCGACATCGGCCCGAACATCGGCACGTACTTCGGGACCGTCTACGAGCCCGTCTACCTCGCCGGGATCGCCGCGGGCGCCGCGACGAAGAGCAACAAGCTCGGCTTCGTCTACGCCTTCGGGATCCCGCAGACGGTCAACAACGTCAACGCCTTCGAGCTGGGCGCGAAGGTGGTAAACCCGAACGCCCAGACCATCACGGTGAACACCTCCTCGTGGTGCGACCCGCAGAAGCAGAAGACCGCGGCCGACAGCCTCATCGCGCAGGGCGTCGACGTGATCACCCAGCACCAGGACTGCCAGGACACCGTCGTCAAGGCCGCGGAGGCGGCGGGGGTGAAGGTCGTCGGCTACCACGAGGACGCCGAGTCGCTCGCGCCCAAGGGCTGGCTGACCGGCTCGCAGTGGAGCTGGGGCGCGCTCTACACCGACATCGTCAAGACGGCGGAGGACGGCAAGTTCACCGGCAGCAAGTACAACGCCAACTACCGAGTCGGCCTGCAGACCGGCACGAACCCGTTCGTCCAGTCGCCGTACGGCCCCTCGGTAACGCCTGCGACGAAGGCCATGATCTCCCAGCAGCTCGCGCGCATCTCCGCCAAGGGCGCCTCGGTGTTCACCGGGCCGATCGACGCGCAGGACGGGTCGGTCAAGGTGCCTGCGGGGACGGCGTTGCCGTACGGCGACCCGGGGATCGAAGGCATGAACTGGTTCGTGCAGGGGGTGGTGGGGCAACTCGCCTCCTGACCGGCGCTTCGTCGCCCCCGGGCGGCGGGCGTGCCGCTGTCCCCGGCAACGGACTCGCGACAACGGACTCGCCTGCAGATAGGCGTTGAGTCGGTCAGGTGCCGAGTTCGCCGCGGTACCACTCGATCTTGTGACGGAGGCGGTCCTGCCTGCTCCGCAACGCGGCGATCGCCTCCTCCGTGGCCGCGAAGTGCTCCTCGAGCAACTCGGCGCGTTCGCGCATGGTGGATTCGTCGTCGGCGAGCTCGGCGTAGCGGCGCAGCTTGGCGATCGGCATGCCGGACTCGCGCAGACAGCGCAGGAACTCCAGTCGGGCCAGGTCGTCTTCGGAGTACGTACGGCGGCCGCCCGTCGTCCGCGCCACCGTGGGCAGGATGCCTTCCCGCTCGTAGTAGCGCAGAGTGTCGATGCTCAATCCGGAGTGTTCGGCGGCCTCGGCCGGACTGAAGGAGCTCATCTGTCCATTGTGAGCCCTTGACCTGGAGCGCGCTCCAGCAAGCACGGTGGGTTCATGGCTCACGCGACCGCGACCACAGCCCCGACAACGACAACAGCCCCGACAACGACGACAGCCCCGACCTCGCCCATCGTGCTGGGCGCCATGTTCTTCGGCACGACAGTGGACGAGCGCACCTCCTTCGCCCTGCTCGACCGGTTCGTCGAACGCGGAGGCA
>DASWUV010000241.1:0-22096 GCA_036401495.1 Pseudonocardia sp.
ACCGAACACACCGGGATGGCCGTGCACAACGCCGCGATGACCACGAGCGCGCCGCTGCACGTGGTGGCGGCGACCGCTCTTCTGTTGACCGCCGCCTTCGCCGTGGCAGGTGTGTTCTGGCTGGCGCGGGCCTTCGGCGCCGCCCGCGTCGCCGGTGGTTCCCGGCTGCCCGTCGCGGGCCTGGCCGCGGACGCGGTCATGGGTCTTGGCATGGCCGTGATGTCCGGACTGCTGACCTGATCCGGCCGCGATCGCCTGGGGACCGATGCATCTCGGTTGCTCGAGTTGTCTGTTCACCAGACGTCCACTACACGGCAGAGGAGACGACGATGATCTTGATAACGGGCGCGACAGGCAGGACCGGATCTGCGGTGGTCAGGACGTTGGCCCAACGTGGTGTGCCGGTGCGGGCGCTGGTGCGTGACCCGGAACGCGCGCCGTGGCTGGCTGAGCTGACCGGCGTCGCGGTGGTCGCGGGCGATCTGCGCCGTCGCTCGACGCTGGGCCCGGCCCTGGAGGGGGTGAAGCGGGTGCTGCTGATCTCCTCCCCGGGCGCGGGGGCGGTCGACACGCAGATCAGCTTCATCGACGCCGCGCAGGCGGCGGGTGTGCCGCACATCGTCAAGCTGTCCGGCCGCGAAGCAGGCGTCGGCTTCGATCAGGACGCGTTCCGCGGAACCCGCTGGCACGGGCAGATCGAGCGCTACCTGGAGCGGTCCGGTGCGGCGTGGACGCACTTGCGGCCCAGCCAGTTCATGCAAACGTACCTGCCCGACTCGATCACCGGCGTGGACACCGCGACCCAGGAACTGGTGATGCCGATCGGCGATGCCCGACTGTCCCCTGTCGACATCGCCGACGTGGCGGACATCGCGGCCGCGCTGCTCACCAGCGACGGCCACGAGAACCTCGCCTACGACATCACCGGCCCGGATGCACTGACGATGACCGAGATCGTCGAGCAGATCTCCGCGGCGACCGGCAGCCCGTTCCACTATCGCCGTGTGACGTTCGAGGAGCAGCGGCGGCGCTACGCCGCCGCGGGTCTGCCACCAGACGTAGTGGACCTCTTTGACGAACAGTTCAGAGAGCGCAGGCGGACCCCGGTGGCTCGGATCGAGCTGACCGCGCACCGGGCCTTCGGCGTGATCCCGACCAGCTTCGCCGACTTCGCCCGCGAGCACGCGGCCGAGTTCGCCGACGTTCGGCCCGCGCTCAAGGATGCTTGACCAGCGTGGCGCGGGTGTAGAGCAGGTCGAAGCCGCGGCGTTGCGCGTTCTGTTGCGACTTCGACCCCGGCTGGGTCGTGATGACGGCGACGTCGCAACCCGCTGCCCTGGCGTCGGCGAGCCGGGCCGCGAGCAGTGCGGTCTGGACGCCGTGGCGGCGGTGCGCGGGGGCGGTGGCGGCGCCCGCGAGCTGTGCGATGCCGTCGGTGATGCGGAAGTCGGCGCCGCCCGCGAGGACGCCGTCGCGCAGTGCGGCGTAGCGGGTGCCTCCGGCGGCGGCGAAGTCGCGTTCCGCGTTCTCGATCGCCTCTGGGGGGAACTCGTCGTGCCAGGGCAGGCCTTGGGTGTCCGGGTGGAGGGACCCGTCGGTCACGACGGCGATCCAGGCGTCGAGCTCCTCGTCGCCGCTGACGCGCACGCGGATGCCGGGCGGGGTGACGAGCTCCGGGTCGCGGTCGAGTGCGAAGCCGAGGACGTTCTCGAACGACTCGAGACGGTAGCCGCGGTCGCTCAGGAGCTCGCTGATCCCCGACTCTGCGAGGTGCGCGAGCTCGACCTGGGTCGGGGCGCCGACGGCGGCGAAGGCCTTCTCGACGACGTCGAGCTCGGTGGCGGTCGGCAGCCCCCCGAAGCCGAGCCCCACGACCTTGTTGAACGGCGAGCCCGGCTCGGCGAAGGTGGCCGTCGCGCCCGCGAGGGGGATGGCGAAGCCGTGAGCCCCGGACCGGGCCTGCGCAGCGCGGCTTGCGTCGACGATCAGTCGGGTTTCGGCCCGCTCGATGCGCTGGGCGAGCGTGGTGTCGCAGAACAGGGTGCCCATGGCCCCTTCTACCGCAAACACGGGTTCGCCGATGTCCCGCCCGGCGCCTGGACGCCGGGCATGCGCGCGATCCGCGAGCAGGAGGCCCGGCACGGGCTGCGCACCGATGTACGGGTGTCCATGCGCCGCGAGCTGGCTGTTCGATCGTCGGGGGTCGGGTGCTCGTCGACGGCCTGATGGGCAGGCGCAGTACGAAGGAGGAGGACGACGGCGGCCGCGCTGATCAGGAGGCCGAGCACGGTCGCGGCCCGAATGGGTTGCCCGAACATGGGGGCCGCCCACAGTGCGGTGGCGGCGGGGGTCAGGTAGAGCACGGTGCTGGCCCGGCCTGCTCCGTCGCGCGTGGTGACGAGGTAGTAGAAGCCGTAGCTGCCGATGCCTGCCGCGACCGCCCACGCCACGGCGAACCAGAAGCCCGCAGATGCCGGGGGCGCGAGGTGGCCTGCGCCTGCGGTGTAGACGGTGAAGAAGCCCGCCGTGAAGACGGCCTGCACGGCGAGGATCTGCATCAGCGGGGGTGTGGGGCGAGGCTGCGTGGACCATCGCTGCTGCAGCAAGGTCCCGGCGGTCAACGACAGCATCGCCGACAGCGGGAGGAGCAGTGCCGGGAGGGCAACCCCTGCGCGGAGGTCGCCTGCCGCGGTCAGTGCGACCCCGGTGGTGCCCAACGCCAATCCCGCCAGGTGGCCGACTCGCATTCGTTGGGAGTCCAGCAGGATGGCTGCGGTGAGGACCAGGGCAGGTTGTAGGGAGGCGATGAGCGCGGAGGTGCCTGCAGGGACGCCCGCGGCGGCCGCCCAGAAGACGCCGCCGAGATACAGGCACTGGCACAGCAGCGCCAGCACGGCCTGACGCACCCACTCCAGCCGGTCAAGGCGGGTGAGCGCCCGCAGCAACCAGGGCGACAACACCACGGCGACGGCCAGGCACCGCCACGCCAGCACGGTGTCGGGTCCGGCGTACCGGGTCCCGAGTTCGGCGCCGATGAAGCCCGAGCTCCACACCACGACCAAGGCGACGCTGCGAAAGCCGCGCAGCGGGGCGCTCACCGTCGTCCTCGCGGCGTCGTCGAGCGAGCCGTGGTTGAGGTGCTGGTCGACGAGGCGGGCAGCCGGGTGGTGGTCATGCCTGCATGTAACCATACCGGTTGGTATACTCGCAGTGTGCTGCAGACCATCACCACACTCGACGCGACCACCCCCGCCTCGCTGCGCCCCGTGCTGCAGCCGCTGCCTGAGTTGACTCCGGCGGGGACCCGGCTGTTGGAGGCGGCGGGCGACTTGTTCTACGACCGCGGAGTAAGGGCCGTCGGCGTGGACCTGATCGCGGAAACCGCGGGCACGACGAAAAAGACCCTCTACGACAGGTTCGGGTCCAAAGACGCCCTCGTCGCGCTGTACCTGCTGCGAAGGGCTCACCGCTGGCGTGAGTACCTGCTGGCCCGGCTCGCCGAAACCGGCCCTGACCCGGACGCGGGCCCCGCAGGGCCGAACGACGTCGCAGGCGCAGAAGCGCAGGTCCTGCTGGTCTTCGACGTGCTGGAGACGTGGATGGGGACCCAGCGGCGCGGCTGCGCCTTCGTCAACGCCTACGCCGAACTCGGCGACAGCGACCATCCTGCCGTGCCCGTCATCCGCGCGGAGAAGGCGTGGATGCGCGCCCTGTTCGACACCCTCACGGGCGACGTCGCCTTGGGCGCCCACCTACACCTGCTCTACGAGGGAACCCTGGTCGTCCTCACCGCAGGTGCCAATCCGTCCGCGGCGGCAGAAGCACGTCGCTCGGTCCAGGTCGCGATCGCCGCCGCGATCGCAGGACGCGACGCATAAGATTCCGCAGGCCCCGCTCGGTCGGCAGTGGTCAGGATGCGTCAGCGTCGATTGCGCGCGGCCTGGACGGGACCGGCCCGTCGCGACGGGTTTCCCCGTGTGGGGCGAGGTGAACGCCGCTCGCGACGCCGGTTTGCCATGATCCGCGCGGTCAGCGGCCGACCGCTTCGAGGATGACGCGAGCGGTCTCGGCGGCGGAGAAGTTCTGTTGGCCGGTGACGAGGTTGCCGTCTCTGATCGCGAAGGAACGGAAGGCGCCTGCCTGGATGTAGTTGGCGCCGAGCTTGCGGACCTCGTCTTCGATCCGCCAGGGCATGATGTGGGTGCCGTCGGACAGCGCGCCCATCTCCCAGGTCATGTGGTCGGCGGCGTCTTCTTCGACGTTGGGGAAGCCGGTGACGGTCTTGCCGCGGACCAGTGGTTCGCCGGTCGAGAGCGTGGTGAAGCAGAGGATCGCGCAGCCATGGCACAACGCGGCGGTGACCTTGCCGGTTTCGTAGAACTCGACGAACTTGCGGTGCAGCGCGGTGGCGTCCCTGAACGTGAACATCGGGCCTTGGCCGCCTGCGACGACGAGGGTGTCGTAGGCGTCGACGTCGAGCTCGTCGACGGTGCTGGTGTTCTCCACCTGTTTGCGGAAGGCGGGGTCGTTCTTGTAGCCGCGGGAGACCTGGTCCTCGGGCTGCCACTGGCTCGGGTCGTCGGGATCGCTCATGGCGTCCCACGCGCAGTTGCCGCCGTTGGGGCTGTAGAGGTCGACCTTCCAGCCCGCCTCGGTGAAGGCGTAGTGGGGATGGGTCAGCTCCGACCACCAGAACCCGACCGGCCACCCGGTCGAGGTGGACACGGCGCCGTTGGAGATGACGATCGCAGCGCGCTTGGGCTTGGCAGGGTTGACGGGATTGAGGTTGCTATGGCTCATGGACCTGATTCTGCTTGAGTTCAAGCAATGTGTGCAAGTGTTGAGTAGCGCGCGATGGTGATCGCCAAAGCCGGGACATGAGTTGCGCCTGCGCAGCCCAGGTCCCGCAGGCGGTGATCACTGTCCAACTCGGCCGGACCGCTGCTCGAGCGGCAGCCCGAAGTGACCGAAGAGTTCGGGATCGTTGAACAAGGTGATGCGGCTCAGGTGGGATCGGTGCGTGGCCAGCACGACGATCGTGAAGGCGCGGTGGGTCTCGTCGGAGCTACGGTGGTAGGCAGCGGCCGCCAGCTGGCCGTTGGCCCGGAGGGGGACCATGATCCAGTCGCCGGGGTGACCGATGACAGCCGGACTGGCGATGAACGGACCGCAGGTGGTCTTTCCGGAGAACCATGTGCTGGTACCGGTCATCTCCAGCACGGCCTCCTCGGCGAGGATCTGTTCGATCGCGGCGGAGTCGGACTGTTCGAACGCCGTCATGTAGCGCTCGAGAACGCGACGGGCAGCCTTGTCCGTCGGCTCGGCGATGTCGGCGTCGCTGGGCGCTGCTCGGGCGATCCGCGCCCGGGCTCGCTGCAGAAGGCTCTTGACCGCGGCTGCCGACATGTCCAAGAGATCTGCCACCTCGGACGCAGGCAGGTCGAGCACCTCGCACAAGATCAGAGCGGCCCGCTGGCGGGGTGGCAGGAGCTGCAGCGTCGCCACCAGGGCCAGGCGGACGCTGTGGCGGGCCGCCACCACCTGGGCGGGATCGGCATCGTCGTCGACGACCAGGCGCTCCGGCACCGGCTCGAGCCAGGCCACCGAGGCCTGCGCAGGCTGAAGCGGCGCGTAGGGGTCGTGTGACGGCGGGCCGAGCCCCGAAGGGAGAACCCGTCGTCGACCGCGGTGCAACGCGGACAAACAGGCGTTGGTCGCGATCCGGTACATCCAGGTCCGCACCGACGACCGGTGCTCGAAGCGGTCGTACGCCTGCCACGCGCGCAGGTACGTCTCCTGCACAAGGTCCTCTGCGTCGCCCACCGAGCCGGTCATCCGGTAGCAGTGGGCGAACAGTTCCCGCCGGTACGGCGCCGTCGCCGCCTCGAACTCGTCGGTCTTCCCGCCAGTTGGGGCCACGTTGGAGAGTGACTCGCCCTCTGGCCGAAAGTAAGCGCATCCCGGCCGATTCTTCGGCGCAGGCGACGGAGTCGGTACAGGCATGACCACTGACGTGTTCCACGACCCCTTCCTGACCGGCCGCCCCGAGGAGGCCGCGCGGCAGGTCGCCGCCCGGGTCTTGGCCGGGCCGCATCTGTCCATTCTCTCGACCATCAACCCGGACGGCTCGCCTCAGGTGTCGGTGATCTTCGTGAAAGCCGACGGCGACGACATCCTGTTCAGCACGATCGTGGGCAGACGCAAGACCGCGAACATGCAGCGGGATCCCCGGGTGAGCCTCCTGGTCCACAGCCTCCCCGGCGCGGACGGGGAGATCACGTACGGCGTTGTCTCGGGCACCGTCGAACTGACCGATGACCCGGACGGCGCCTTCCACCAGGTGATGTATGGCCTGTACATGGGCGACGCCACCCCGCCGCCCGAGCCGGGCGCGCAGCGGCTCATCGTCCGGCTGCGTCCGAAGCGCACCTACGCCCCGCCGTCCTACATCGCCACGACCGAGTAGGCCCGGCGCCGCCACCAGGCCGCGACGACGACACCTGGTCGGGTTCGGGCGTCCCTCCCGGCCACCGACCAGGTGGCCTGCGGCGTGACAATGGCCGACGAAGGTGCTCATGCTGGTGATCGCGAGCGTGACGTCCGCGCGCCGGATGACCGGGGCAGCGGTGGGCTGCTCGCGGTGGTTCCGAACGGGGTGGGCGCGGCGCTGGTGCGGGCTGTGCGGCCGAGACGCTCGCCGTCGTGATCACGCTCGAGCTGGTCGCCAGGGGGCTGATCCGGCGCAGCGAGCCCGTTCGTCCCGGCCTCGTAGCCCGCTGGCGGCACGGGCTCCGTTCACGGTGAGGGCGTGCGCGGGGTGACTTTGCGTTCTGGTTGCCTACGGCTGGTCGTCAGGGCACCACCGTCGTCCTAACGTCGGGGACATGGCGATGATGGTCGTCGACGGCGGATCCACGCCAACGACCGTCGCCCGACCGGTCGTGGCGTGGACGACTCCAACCACGACGGAGGCGCCGTGATGCGTATCCGGGACCCCGCCGGGCATCTCGACGCTCCTCCGCGCGGCGCGAGGTCTGGTCCCAGCAGGCCGCCCCCGCCCGCCGCCAACCCGCAGACGCCGAGGGCGATCGGTCAGCCCGCGGGCCGCAACGTGCCCCTCACCTGGGTGTTCAGCGGCACTCGGCGGCTGGCCACCGCCGTGCGGCGAGCCCCGCTGACCGTCTGCTTGTTGGTCACGCTGTGGGCTGTCGGCGCTGCTACGCACAGCCTCGGCGATGGTCCACCGCCCGGCCTGGCCGTCGGGCTCGGGCTCGACGGGCTCGCCGAGGGACGGTGGTGGACGGTCGCGACGAGCCTGTTGTGGTGCCCTGGCCTGTTCACCTATCTGTGGGTCAGTGCGGGTCTCGTGGGCCTCATGGCTCCGGCCGAGGCCCGGTTGGGTACGTGGTCGACCCTGGTGCTCGCCGTCGCGACCCATGTCGGCGGCGTTGTCGTGGGGCTCGGCTTGATCAGCCTGGGGACCGTCGTGGGCGATCCGTGGTCGACGCGGCTGGCGCAGGCCGGGACGATCGGCCCGATCACCGTCGTCTTCGGGGTCGCGCTGGCTGCGACCGGCCGCCTCAGGGTGTTGTGGCGCAGGCGGCTGCGGTTGGTCCTGCTCGTCGGGCTGGTGATGGTGGCGGTGTACTCCGGCGCGCTGCCGGACGTGTTGGCCCTCGCCGCGGGCCTGGTCGGGTTGGCGTGGGGCGCCGCGAGCAACAGGTCGGCAACGCGGTGGCGTGCGTCGAGGTCAGAGGCCCGGCTGTTCGTGGCTCTGGTCGTCGCGGCGTCGGCGGTGGGCCCGCTCATCGCGGCGGTCACGGGGACCGCGATCGGTCCGCTTTCGGTCGCGCGGTTCGTGCTGCTGTCACCGATGCCGACGTGGACGACCCTGCGGACCGTATGCGCCGATCCGTCCCTTGCCGAGGACTGCGCCGCGCTCGGCACGCGGTTGCGGCTGACCGGGCCGGGGCCCGCGTTCCTGTCGGTGTTGCCGGTGCTGGTCCTGCTGGTGCTGAGCGCCGGACTGCGTCGGGGCCGCCGCTTCGCGTGGTGGGCGGCACTGGGCGCGAACGTCGTGATCGCAGGCCTCGCCGTGGTCCTCGCGGTGTTGACCCTCGCCAGCCCGGTCGAGCGGCTGGTCGCGTTCGGCGGCGCCGCCGACGCCCCCTATGCGACGGGCATCGTCGCGGCGGTGGCCCAGCCGGTCGGTGTTGCCGCCCTGTTGGTGGCCACCCGTCGATGGTTTCCCGTCCGTGCTCCGCGCGGCAGCTACCGCACGTGGACGAGCATCATCGCCACGGCGCTGGTCGCAACCTCGGTCCTCTATGTGGTGGGCGTGGAGCTGCTGCCGACACAGTTCACACCCCGCCCGCAGTTGGTCGACGCGCTGGGCGACCTACCGAGCAGGTTCCTGCCCCCGGGCTATCTCGGCGAGGTGGAGACGAATTACACCCCGATCGGGAGGGCCGCGACAGCGCTCTACGAGTGGATCGGGGTGGTGTTCTGGGCCGTCGCGCTCACGGCCACCGGATGGTTGCTGCGCGGGCCGTCGGTGCCGATGGGCGACGCCGCCGCCGCCCGTGCACTGTTGATGCGCACGGGCGGGTCGAACATGGCGTGGAGCGCGACGTGGAGCGGCAACAGCTACTGGTTCGACGCCCGGGGCCGGGCCGCGGTGGCGTATCGCGTGCTGTCCGGCGTCGCGCTGACGACCGGGGAACCCTTCGGTGAGCACGACGCGATCCGCCCAGCCGTCAACGGATTCACCGAGTACTGCGCCGAGCACGGCTGGATCCCGTGCTTCTACGGCGTCGGAGACGAAATCGCGGACGCGTCCCGCGAACTCGGCTGGCAGACCACGCAGGTCGCCGAAGAGACCGTCGTGGCGCTGCCAGGACTCGCCTTCACCGGGCGTCGCTGGCAGGACGTGCGCACGGCACTGAACAGGGCTGCCCGTACCGGGCTCACCGCCCGGATCGTCACCTTCACCCACGCACCGCGGCGTATCACCGACCAGATCCGGGAGATCTCCGAGCAGTGGGTGGCGGAGAAGGGGATGCCGGAAATGGGCTTCACGGTGGGCGGCCTCGACGAACTGGCCGACGAGCACGTCCGCTGCCTGATCGCCGTCGACGCCGACACCGTCGTGCACGCGGTGACCAGCTGGATGCCCGTCTACGCCGACGGGTCGGTCATTGGGTGGACCTTGGACTTCATGCGTCGCCGCGAAGACGCGCTGCCCGGCGTCACCGAGTTCCTCATCGCCAGCGCAGCGCTGCAGTTTCAACAGGAGGGCGCAACGATCCTCAGTCTCTCCGGGGCCCCGCTCGCTCGGCTCGACCGCGGTGAACGGCCCGATGCACTGCAGCGGCTGCTCGACCAGATCAGCCGCGGCCTCGAGCCGGTGTACGGATTTCGATCGCTGCTCGCGTTCAAGGCCAAGTTCCAGCCGGACTTCCGGCCGCTGCACCTGACCTATCCGGACACGACGGCGCTGCCCGCGATCGGCACGTCGATCGCCCGCGCCTACCTGCCCGACCTCGACGCCGCAGGCGCGGTCACGCTGATCCGCAGGCTGCTGCACCGGCGGCACGGGGACCACGAGACCGTAGCGGGGGAGCAGCGATGACGGTGGGCGTCGCCGTCGGCATGGCGTTGCTGGCCGCGGTGTTGTTCGCGGTCTCCGCGGTTGCGCAGAACACCGCGGTCGCCGACGTCGTCCGGCGGGGCCGGTCGCAGACGATCGGCGGCGCGCAGTTCCGCCGCCTCGCACGGTCGCGGACGTGGCTCGGCGGTGTCTCGCTCGCCGCGATCGCGTCGGTGGTGCACGCGGGTGCGCTGGTGCTGGCGCCCGTCGCGGTCGTGCAACCGATCGGGGTGCTGTCGGTGCCGTTCGCGGTGGTCCTGGCTGCGACGCGAACCCGGATCCGGCCGCCCGCGGTGGTGTGGGCGGCGGTCGCCCTGTGTCTCGGCGCGGTGGTCGGGTTCGTCGTATTGGCCGAGATCGGGCTGCGCACCGCACCCGCGCCGCGCTTCGTCGATGTCCTGGTCGCCGTGTTGGGGACGGGAGCGCTGGCAGGCGCGTTGGCGCTGTGGGCCGGGCGGCGGTCGGGCTGGCTGCGCTGCGCGGGGTTCGCGGCCTCAGGTGCGACCGCGTTCGGCCTGGTGTCGGCGTTGATGAGGTTGATCGCGCTGCATCTGAGCACCGGAGTGAACGATCTCGACGACGTCGGTGTGTGGCTGCCCGCCATCGGGATCGCGCTCGCTCTCGCCGTCGGCGGGTGGGCGGTTCAGCAGGCCCACGCCGCGGGCGCCCCGGCCGTGGTGGTGGGCTGCATGACCGTGATCGACCCGTTGGTGGCGGTCGTGCTCGGCATCATGATCCTGGGCGAGGGCAGCGGCACCACCCTCGCCACCGCGGGCGGCCTGATCGCCTTCGCGCTGCTCGGCCTGGGTGCGGCGCTGCTGCTGGCCCGTCATCATCCCGACGCCGAACACGCCCCGGCTCGCCCGTAGCGAACGAGCAGGTATCAGGAAGCCGCCTGCCTGCGGACACTCAGCGCCGTGACGCCCGCGGCGATCGCGACCAGCAGGATCAGGGTGATCGGGCCGGTACCGAGGTCGAGGCCGCCGCGGCCGGGCGGCACGGCGATCCAGTCGGCGAACGAGGCGCCGAGCGGGCGGGTCAGTACGTAGGCGGTCCAGAACGCGAGCACGGCGTTCAGCCCGGCGAAGCGGTGCGCGAGCGCGGGCACCGCGATCGCGACGGCGAACAGCACGCCCGACGCGAGGTAGCCGAGCCCGAGCGTGGTCGCGGTCAGGTCGCCCGCCGCGGTGCCGAGGGCGAACGTGGCGCAGACGGTGGCCCAGTACAACAGTTCGCGGCGAGTGGTGTGGATGCTGTGGATGGCGAGCGTGCCCTCGAGGCGGTACCAGCCGAACAGCAAGGCGGCGACGACGGCGGCGAACCCTGCGGTCGACACGGCGTAGGGCACGCCCAGCACGATGTGGGTGACGTCGGCCGCCATCGTGCCGAACACGCTGACCATCGCCACCGCGCCCCAGTACAGCCACGGCCGGTAGGCCCGTGCGGCCAGTTGAGCAGCCAGAAGGACTGCGAGCACGAGGCCACTGCCGAGCACGGCGAGGACGGGGTCGACGGCACGGGCCAGCCAGTCCGAAGCGGTCTCGCCCATGCCGGTGGTGAGGACCTTGAGTATCCAGAAGCCCAGTGTGGCCGCAGGGACCTTCACCGCCATCGTCCGGAGCCGTCGGGGCGTGGACGAGACGGTGGCGCGAGTCATCAAGAGGTGGCTCCGATTTCGTAGGAAAGCGCGCGGGTCAGCGGAGGCTGAACCAGACGAGGCAGCCGAGCCCGGCGACGATGCAGTAGATCGCGAACGGGCGCATCGATCGGGTCTCGAACCAGCGCGTCAGGAACCGCACCGAGAGGTAGGCGCCGATGAACGATAGGAGACTGCCCGCCAGGATCTGCGGGCGGATCCCGTCGCCGAGCGGGCCTGCGAGGTCAGGGAGCTTGAGCACGCCCGCCGCCAGGATCACGGGCGTGGCCAGCAGGAACGAGAACCGGGCCGCGTCCGCGTGGGAGAGCCCCTTGGCCAGTCCGGCCACCATCGACGAGCCGGAGCGGCTGATGCCGGGGGCGAGCGCGGCGATCTGCGCCGCCCCGACGAGTACGCCATGGCCTACGGGCAGCCGGGCCAGACGGCGGTCAGCCGCGACCGCCGCGTCGGTCTGCACCGCGGAGTGCGCGCCGTCGCTGCCGACGGTGGGCAGGACCTGCGTCGCCTCCCCGTCCGCAAGGGCGCGGGCGTCGGCCCGGCGCCGCAGGTGTTCGCCGAGCAGCAGGACCACGCCGTTGAGGGCCAGGAACGCCGCGGTCGGGACGGGCTTGCTCAGATAGACCCGGAAAACATGCTCGAGCGCTAGGCCCGCGATACCGACGGGGATGGTGGCCAGCACGAGCAGCCAGGCTAGGCGCTGGTCGGGGTCGGCTACCTCGCGACGGGCGATGCTGGTGAACAGCCCCCGCAGGATCCGCGCCCAGTCGCGACGGAAGTAGATGATCAGCGCGAGGGCGGTGGCGACGTGCAGGCCCACCACGAACGCGAGATAGGGCGACTCGGGAGCGCTCACATCGAGGTCGCGCGCCCAACTGCCGCCTATTAGCGCGGGCAGCAGAATGCTGTGCCCGAGACTCGACACGGGAAACAGCTCAGCCACACCCTGCAGCCCGCCGATGACGAGCGCTTCCAACCACGTCAGATGCACCACGTCGATAGTGTCGGGAATCGATCGCGCCCGTTGCGCTTCTCGCCGAGCCCACACGCAGCTTTTGCCAACCGCTAACCTCGGGTTCGCGGAGCGCGGAGCATCGACGACCTTTACGTCCTGCTTGCCTGCCGCTGGCTGAACGGGGGCCGGAGGGTCCCTACCGTCGGGATCATGGCGACAACGTTGCAGGTCGGGCCGCCTCGGCCACCTGCGCCGGTGCGGCGGATGCGCCGATGGGCGGCCCTGACGCTGAGCGTGGCGGCGCTGCTGGGTGCGCTGGCGTGGCCTGCTGCTTCCTATGTGCGGGCGCTCACCTACCCCGGGCAGGCCTCGTTCCTGGTGCGGACCGTGGAGTGGGTGCGCGACAACGGCGGCGGCGGCGTGGTGAACCTGGTGGAGTCGTGGTGGTACTCGACGCCGCCGTCGGCCTCGGTGCCGAGCACGTCGGCGCTGCCCTCGCCCGCTATCGGGCGGTCCGTGGCAGGCGGTCCGGCCCCGATACCCGTGGCTGCGGGCCTGGCTCCGCTGCGCGGTGAGGGTCGCTGGCTTGCGGGCCGTGTAGGCGCCGACGGGTCGCCCGTGCTGTTCACGACGTTCGAGCGTCCGGACGTCCTGCATCCGAGCATCGTCGTCGGGGTGGCTCGGATCGACGCGAAGATGACCCGCTTGCGGCTCGTCGCGGGTACTACGCAACCCGACCACTTGAGCTCGGCGGTGACGGCACAGGTGCCGCTGGAGGCCCGTGGCGGGCTGGTGGCGGCCTTCAACTCGGGCTTCAAGATGGCCGACGCCCGCGGCGGGTTCCTCGCCGAAGGGCACAGGGTGGGCACGTTGCGGGCCGGAGCGGCGTCGGTGGCCATCCGCTCCGACGGGTCGGCGACCGTGGGGCAGTGGGGTCGAGACGTCGGCCCCGGCCCGGACGTCGTGGCCGTGCGCCAGAGTCTCGACCTCATCGTCGACAACCGTCGAGCGGTGGACGGGCTGGCCGACAACGGCGGAAACCGGTGGGGTACGACGAAGAACCAAAAGCAATACACATGGCGGTCCGGGTTGGGCATCGACAAAGCGGGCAACCTGCTCTACGTGGGCGGCGCCAACCTGAACCTCGTCACGCTCGCCAGTGCTCTGGTTCAGGCGGGCGCGGTGCGCGGGATGCAGTTGGACATCCACAACGAGATGGTCGCGTTCCTGGCCTACCCCGGCGGCGCCGCGCATACCCTCAACGGGGTGCGGCTGCTGCCCGACATGCCCGGGAGCCCTGATCGGTATCTCGTGCCCGATCAGCGGGACTTCTTCGAGGTCACGCTGCGATGAACCCCCTGCTGCCTGCCTTGGCCGCGGTCAACATTCTCGACGCGCGGTCCCTACTGACCGCGTTCGGGGTTGCCGGGATCTTCGTGGTGCTTTTCGCCGAGACCGGCCTGTTGGTCGGGTTCTTCCTGCCCGGTGACTCGTTGTTGTTCACTGCCGGTCTGCTCAGTTCGACGGCGGTGGCGCAGCCGTTGCCGTTGCCGATCGTGCTGGTCGTGGCCGTGACAGGCGCAGTGCTGGGTGCGCAGGTCGGCTACCTGATCGGACGCCGCGCCGGACCCGCGCTGACCGACCAGGCCCGGCGGCCCAAGGTGGCGGCGGCCATGGTCCGTTCGCGGGAGTTGCTCGACCGGTACGGGCACGGCCGGGCGATCGTGCTGGCGCGGTTCGTGCCTGTTGTGCGGACTGTGCTGAACCCGGTCGCGGGGGCGCTCGGGGTGCCTGCCCGTGTGTTCACGCTCTGGCAGGTCGTCGGCGGAGCGCTGTGGACCGTCGGGCTGGTGCTCGCGGGCTTCTTGCTCGGGCGCTCGGTGCCCGGCATCGACCAGTACCTGCTGCCGGTGATCGCGCTCGTCGTCGCCGTGTCGCTCCTGCCGCTCGTGGTCGAGCTGGTCAGGGCGCGCCGCCGAGGCCGGGCCGACGAACCGCCGACGTACCGCGGGTGACGGTCGTCGCCCGCGACCTGGGTCGGCACGACTCGAAGCACCGGCAAGCCGCGGGAGTCGCCGAGCGGTAGCCATGCCCGCGCAGCGTCCCGATGCAGCTCGGCGGTCTACGGCGGCCGTCGGCCGTACCGATCGGCGGACAGGTGAGCTTGCGGAACGTATTTTACCGGTTGCTCACCGTCGTCCGAGCTGGTGTTGGCCGAGGGCTTCGTAGCGTCGGCGACGCGATCCGAGGCTCCCCGTTGTCGGTCGCCATCCCGTTTCGAGAACAGAGGTCCCGTGACCACACACCGTCTGATCGCGCCGTCGCGCCCGCTGTTGAACAAGGTTCCGCAGATCACGCTCTACTTCTGGGTCATCAAGGTGCTCTGCACCACGGTCGGCGAGACGGCCGCGGACTTCCTCAACGTCAACCTCGACTTCGGGCTCACGGGGACCTCCATCGTCACCGGCCTGCTCCTCGCGGTCGCACTTGCCGCCCAGTTCACCGCGAACCGCTACCGGGCGGGGCGCTACTGGACCGCGGTGACGCTGGTGAGCGTGTTCGGAACCTTGGTGACCGACAACCTGACCGACGCGCTGGGTGTGCCGCTCGAGGTGAGCACGGTCGTGTTCGGGGTGCTGCTGGCCGTCGCGTTCGGCGCCTGGTACTCCGCCGAGCGCACGCTGTCGATCCACTCGATCTTCACCAGACGGCGGGAGGCGTTCTACTGGACGGCCATCCTGTTGACGTTCGCGCTGGGGACGGCGACCGGTGACCTGATGTCCCAGGTGCTCGGCCTCGGCTTCCTCGTCGCCGGGCTCGTCGTCGTCGCGCTGATCGCTGCGGTCGCGGTGGCGTGGCGGTTCGGCCTGCACGCGGTGCTCTCGTTTTGGATCATCTATGTGTTGACTCGTCCGCTGGGCGCCGCCCTCGGCGACTACCTCTCGCAGCCGACGGGCGAAGGCGGTCTCGGCCTGGGCGCCACGCTCACGAGCGTCGTCTTCTTCGCCGGGATCATCGTTGCCGTCCTCTACCTGGCCGCGACGAAGGCGGATGTGATAGCCGGCGGCACCGACGCCGTCGTCTTCGAGGAAGAAGGACGCGGTGGGGTGTGGCAAACCGTCATCGTCGTGGGCCTGCTGCTGGGTCTCGGGGTCGCGGGCTACCTGTGGCGAACCTCGGCGCTGCAGACCGACGTGCCGGTGGTGGCGACCGCTCCCGGCGACGCACAAGGCGCACCGCAGGCGAGTGTCGGGCAGCAGGCGGGCGGCCGACAGGCGCAGCCGTCGCGCCTCGGTGACCTGTCGCCGTTCCGCACCATCAGTCAGGACACACTGCAACTGGTCAACGGCGGCGACCAGGCGGGTGCGACGACGCGGGTGCGCGATTTGGAAATCGCATGGGACGATGCGGAGGCGCGGCTCAAGCCCCGCGACAAGACCGCGTGGACCGCGCTCGACAGCAAGATCGACAAGGTGTTGCGCGCGATCAGGGCGACGAGTCCAGACCCGGCAGCCGAGAAGGCGGCACTCACCGCCCTGCTCGACGCCCTGGGCTGATGACGTCATCCGTCGCAGCAAGCAACACGTCGGCGGCTCGTCAGAATGGCCTGCACAAGGCGGAATCCGCGCGGTCGACCCGAATCAGCCGTGTCGACGAGGAGCGTCAGGTTCGTGCTTAAGTGTTGGTGCAGAAGCGTTGCTCGGCGGAAGGTCGTGTTGCTCAGCGCAGGACTGCTGATCGGCGCCGCCGCGTGCGGAACGGGTCCGGTCACCTCGCCGCCCGCGTCGTCCGCCGCGACCGGGGCCTCGACGGTGCAGCCCACAGCGAACCCCGGTCCCGCGGCCACAGGATCTCCGGCTGGCGGCGTCCCGACGCCCGATCACGTCGTGATCGCGGTTCTGGAGAACAAGGACGCTGATCAGGTTCTGGGCAGCGGCCGGGCACCGTTTCTCGACCAACTGGCCCAGACCGGGGTCGACTTCACGGACTTCCACGCGGAGACCCATCCCAGCCAGCCCAACTATCTCGCGCTGTTCTCCGGCGACACCCTTGGCGTGACCAACGATGCGTGCCTTCCACCGCTGACGGCGCCGAACCTCGGCAACCAGCTGCTGACGGCGGGTCGCAGCTTCGTCGGCTACTCCGAGGACCTTCCCGCACCTGGCTTCACCGGCTGTACCAGCGGCAAGTACGCCCAGAAGCACGCGCCCTGGAGCGCGTTCACGACCCTGCCCGCGGCCACCAACCAGCCGTGGACCGCATGGCCCACCTCGCTCGACACGCTGCCGACGGTCGCGTTCGTCGTCCCCAACCTGTGCCATGACATGCACGACTGCGGCGTCGGCGTGGGCGACCAATGGCTCCGGCAGAACCTGGCGGACTACCTGACGTGGGCTCGCAGCCACCACAGTCTGTTGATCGTCACCTTCGACGAGACAGACTCGTACCTGGGCAGCAACCGCATCGTGACGCTCATGGACGGGGCAGGCCTCAAGCCCGGCCCCGTCAACGAGCGGGTCGACCACTACCGGCTGTTGCGCACGATCGAGGCCATGTACCAGCTCCCTGCGCTCGGCCACGCCGGGGCCGCCCCGCCGATCACCGACATCTGGGCCCACTGAGCATCAGATCGCCGTGATGCTCGCGGCGATCAAGGACAGGGCTGCGAGGAACATCAGGATGGCCAACGCCAGCCCCAGCCGCCGCGCCCAGGAGCCCAGCCGCGGATTCTGTGTCACGGCAGCACTCGACTCCACCCCATCTCCACGCAGGCGCAGACAATAGATCGCGGCAGGAGAGCGTCCGGTACGAATCTGGTTATCGCTGGGTAAGCCCTGCTGCCGGAGCGGCCTCGTACCAGTTCAGCACCCGCAGGGCGCGTAGCGTGGTCCACCGGCCGGGCTCGCCGTCACCGTCGTCGATCGCGATGTGGACCGCGCCGCGATGCGTGTTCTCCGACAGCCATCGGCCGTCGCGTTGTTGTTTGGATCGGACGAGGTCGATGGCTTGGTGCAGCCGGGGGTCGGGTGCGTCGGCAGCGCGGAAGTAGTCGAGTGCGCGCAGTACGTCGTAGTGCCACCAGGTGGGGAACGCGAAGCACAGCCACGCCGGTTCGACGACGTCGCCGGTGCTCAGCCGCCGGAAGAGACGCCGTTGCAGCAGGTAGTCCTCGCCACGCCTGCGCGCTGCGACGGACTCCGTTGTGCCGCCCGTCGCCCGCTCGTGCTGTAGTAGGCCTTCGAGCACGCAGATCGTCGTGTCGAACGACGAACGCACTGATCCGTTCTCGGCCGCGCAGTTCCAGCCGCCGTCGGCGAGTTGCTCGCCCAGCAGCCGCTCGACGATGACGTCCACGTCGACGCCGAAGTAGGCGCCGATCGCGACGGTTCGTCCGTTGATGCAGGGCTCGACCTCGCCTGCGAAGAACGGCTGCCCGGCGTGTTCCCAGCGGCAGTTGTCCCGAACCAGCCGAACGGTCTCGCGGACGCGCTCCGCCACCGGATCGACGCCGAAATCGCGCAGCAGCGACAGGGTCGGCAGGGTCGAGGTCCACGGCTGGCCGTTCGAGAGGTCGCCGTCGAAGCCTGCCGGGAAGCAGGCACCGCCTGCCCATTGGCCGTCCTCGCCGCGCAGTGCCAGTAGTCGCGCTCCCCACCCTTCGACGGCGACGCGCGAGCGTTGGGCGGCGATCTCCGTCTGCGGGGCGTCGGTCAGGTCCCGCAACACCTGCCAGCGCAGAGCGGGGTCGGAGTCGAGCAGCCAGTCGTGCACGGACCCGGACATGCACTGACCGTAGAGGGTGGATGTGGCCACGCGTTTGTCCGACGTTCGCCGGTACATCGGGTACGGTCGCGTCGGGGAGGCCGGGGCCTCGGATGGCCGTCCCGGCATGCTCCAGCGGGTCGGTCGGGGCGGTGACGAGGAGCTCGAGGGTGCGGTCAGACGGGTTGTCGGCGGACGTGGAGTACGACCGGCCGAGCGCCGCCCGGGTGTACGACTACTACTTGGGCGGGTCGCACAACTTCGCTGTCGACCGGGAGATGGCGCGGGCCGCGATCGCGATGTGGCCGGAGTTGCCGCAGATCATGCAGGCCAACCGGGCGTTTCTGCGCCGCGCGGTCGAGTTCCTCGTCGGGCAGGGGATCACCCAGTTCCTGGACATCGGCTCGGGCATCCCGACGGTGGGCAACGTGCACGAGGTCGCTCAAGCGGCCGAGCCGGACGCCAGGGTCGTCTACGTCGACATCGATCCCGTCGCGGTCGCGCACAGCCGGGAGATCCTGGCCGGTGACGAGCGGACGGCGGTGGTGCACGCCGATTTCCTGGACGTCGACGCGGTGCTCGGCAGCGCAGAGGTGGCCCGGCTGCTGGACCTGTCACAACCGGTGGGGGTCCTGCTCGTCGCGCTGTTGCACTTCGTACCCGTCGACGCTGATCCGGCCGCGGCGGTGGCCCGGTACCGCGACACGATGGCCGCAGGCAGCTATCTGGTCGTCTCCCATGCGACGCAGGAGGGGCAGCCCCGGCGCGCTGATGAGCACCAGGCGCTCTACCGGCGCACGAGCACTCCGATGACCATGCGCTCCCGCGCCGAGGTTGCTGCGTTGTTCACCGGATTCGACCTGGTCGCGCCCGGTGTGGTGTTCCTGCCGCAGTGGCGACCGGATCGGGACGAGGTCGTCGACGACCGGCCCGAGCGCTTCACCGGGCTCGCCGCGGTGGGCCGGAAGAACTGAGTAACGAGGTGACCCGCGGTCCGCACGGCGGGCACGAGGGACCGGAGGGTGTCGCTCGGGCCTGGGCGGACGCCATCGCCGGGACGAGCTTCGTCCCGCTCAAGCCCGGCGAGCTCGTGGCCTGTCTGCTCGGCCACACGCGAAGACTGGCCGCGATCCTGCACGGCTCGGAGTTCGACCCGGCGCAGGCCAGGGACGTCGGCGTTGACCTGGTGAGCGCGCACTTCACCGGCGCAGAGACATTGGGTCGAACACTGGACGTGCTCGGTGAGTGCCTGCCGCTCCTCGTGGACGCGCGAGTGACACCGGACGCGACCCGGCGACTGTGTCGGACATTGGGCGCACTGGCCGCGGGGTACGCGGCGGCGCTGCGCGAGGCCACGATCATCGAGCAGGAGGAGATCGGCCGTGCGGTCCTGTTGGCTCGCTGCGAGGCCGAGGCCAAGTTGCTGGCCAGCGAGAAGCGCTTCCGTGCGATGTTCACCGAGGCGGCGATCGGCATCGGGATCGGCGACCTCGACGGCCGCATACTCGAGGTGAACCCGGCCTTGACCCGGATGTTCGGCCACAGCGCGGGCCAGTTCACCGGTCTGAACGTGAGCGACATGGTGCACCCGGACGACGCCCCCGACGTCTGGCGGCTCTACGAGGATCTGGTGCTCGGGCGTCGTGACGACTTCCGCACCGAGAAGCGCTTCTTCCGCGCCGACGGCTCCATCATCTGGACCCATCTGACGGTGTCGCTGGTACGCGACGAGGACGGCGCGCCGCACTACCAGGTCGCCATGCTCGAGGACGTCACCGAGCGTGTGCGGCTTCAGTCGAGCGTGGAACACCTCGCCTACCACGACCCGCTCACCGGGCTGCCCAACCGCGCTCTGTTCACGCAGCGCCTTGAGGCCGCGTTCGAAACGCCGATCCAGTTCGGGCGCATCGGACTGTGCCTGCTTGATCTCGACGGGTTCAAACGTATCAACGACAGCCTCGGACACCATGTCGGTGACGCATTGTTGGTCGCGATCGCCGAGCGGCTGGCGTCCTGTTGCACTGCCCAGCAGTTCGTCGCCCGCATGAGCGGGGACGAGTTCATCTTCCTCGCCTCCCCGAGCACGCTGCGGCAGCTGAGGGAGCTGGCCGAGCGCGTACTCGCTGCGCTGTCCACGCCGATCAGCCTCGGCGCCCACGAACTGCGCGTGAGCGCGAGCCTCGGACTCGTGGACCGCGAGGTCGCGCAGACCACACCCGCCGACCTGATGTCGGCGGCCGACATCACCCTGTACCGGGCCAAGCGCGACGGCAAGGGTCACTACGTCGCGTTCGACCGCGAATACACCGATCGCGAGCGCGCCCGCATCACCATGTCGGCCACCATGCCGCGCGCGATCGACGACGGCGAATTCTTCCTGGAGTACCAGCCGCTCGTCCCGCTCTGCGGTGCTGCGGCCATGAGCGGTGTCGAGGCATTGCTGCGCTGGCGGCATCCGACGCTCGGTCTGCTGGGCCCCGACCAGTTCGTCGGCTTGACCGAGGAGACCGGAGCGATTGTGCCGCTCGGCAGGTGGGTGCTGGCCACGGCGTGTGCGCAGGCCCGGTCCTGGCGTGCCGAGTTCGGCGACCGCGCTCCACTGCTGAGCGTCAATCTCGCGCCCCGCCAACTCGAAGAGCCCGACCTCGTCGGCGAAGTCGCCGCGATCCTCGCCGATACCGGCCTCGACCCGGCGCATCTGCAGCTCGAACTCACCGAGCAGGCCGTCATGCGCGATGAGCCCGGCCCGATCGACGCGCTCCGCGCACTGGACCGGATGGGCGTCCGCCTCGTCATCGACGACTTCGGCACGGGCTACTCGAACCTGTCCTACCTGTCGCGCCTGCCCGTCCACGGCCTGAAGCTCGATGCCTCCTTCCTCACGCAGATCCGCACGCCGGAGAACACCGCCCACGACGACGAACTCATCATGTCGACATTGGTGTCCCTGGCCCACGGTCTCGGCCTGACGGTCACCGCCGAAGGGATAGAGACGCGCGCGCAGCTCGTCCGGGTCCGGTCCGTCGGCTGCGACGTCGGACAGGGCTGGTACTTCGCCCGACCCGGAACACCGGAGTCGATCTCGTCCGAGCTCCGGGCGAGCTCCTCGACGACCCGCGACGCGTTGCCCGCCGAGCCGGGAGCGGCGGGCTGAGCGCTCAAGGGTGGAGTTTCTTGCGGAACAGGACCATGTCGTCGCCGTCTTGAAAGTAGTCCCGCACGCGGGCTTCCTCGTCGTAGCCGCGGGCGCGGTAGAAAGCGCGCGCCCGATCGAAGGCGGGCAGTGCGGAGGTCTCGACCAACAGCAGACGCTGCTCACGCGACCGGAGGTCGTCCTCGACGTGGTGCAGCAGCGCCGCACCGCGACCGCGGCGGTGCTGTTCGCGGTGCACCCCGATCATCACTAGTTCCCAGGTTCGGTCGGTCGCCACGTGCGGTTCATAGTAGGCGAGGGCGACCAACCGGTTCTCGACGTCGTCGACGACACAGACCTGACCGTCGCCTGCCTTCGGGCCGAAGTGGTCGGCCAGCATCTGGGTGACGATCACGGCCTCTTCGGTGGTGAAGAGTTCGGCGTCGACGGTGAGATCGACGATGGCCTGTGTGTCGTCGGGAGTGGCAGGTCGGATCATGTCGCAACGATGTACCGGGCCGTTCATTTCTGTCGATATGGTTTCAGCTGACCAGTACGGGGATGGTCAGGGCGAGCATCACGATCAGTGCCCACAGCGCGGGCGCCGATCCGAGTGTCTGCTCGCGCTGCGCGGCCGCCCGCTCGGCCTCGGCGGTGCTGCGCCGAAACCACCACGGGTTGGTCCGGGACTCCAACCGGTAGTAGACGGCACCCAGTGCGGCGCCGTAGCCGAGATGCCCGACCAGAGAGGGGAAGTCTGCGGCAATTCCGCTTGCGCTCCAATGGGGCGGGGTGCCTGTGAGGACGGGCAGTAACGTCAGATCGCCGAGTACCCACCACAGGAACCCGTAAGACACACCCCAGCCGATGCCGGAGAGCAGGTCGAAGCTGCGTCGCCGGAACAGCACGGCGTACGAGACGCCGATCAGCTGGGCGATGACG
>DASWUV010000242.1:0-3498 GCA_036401495.1 Pseudonocardia sp.
GCCCGCCGTACAGAGGCCGCCGTATACGCGAGCGAGCTGGGCCGCACCGACGGCCGCGGCCATTAGCCGAGCGGGACGCACCAGCTCAGCCGCGTGCCACCGAGCGGCTCGGTGCCCACGATCAGCTCGCCCCCGCACTCCCGGGCCCGCCAGGCGAGGTTGGACAGCCCGCTGCGCGGAGCATCACCGTCGATCCCGACCCCGTCGTCCGTCACCTCGACGAGCAAATGGTCGTTCGCCTCGACTGCGACGACGATGTTGCTCGCACGAGCATGGCGCACGGCGTTGCTGACCGCCTCCCGCACCACCGCCACCGCATGCACCCCTACTTCGGCGGACACCAGTGTGTCCACAGCGCCCGTCATCCGCACCGACGGCGACACCTCCGACCCGTTGGCTGCCTCGGCCGCGGTGTCGAGCAACCTGCGCCGCAAGCTGGTCTGTCCTTCGTCCGAAGTGATGTGCAGGTCGAAGATCGCCGTTCGGATCTCCCGGACGGTCACGTCAAGGTCTGCCACCGCCTGTCGCACACGCCGCTGGACCTCGGGATCCGCGCTGCCCCGTAACACGCCTTGCAGCTGCAGCCCGGTAGCGAACAGGCGCTGGATGACGTGATCGTGCAGGTCACGGGCGATCCGGTCGCGGTCGGCCAGCATGTCGAGCTGCCGGGCGGCCCGATTTTTCTCCGCCAGCTCGAGGGCCAGCGTGGCCTGCTCGGCGAAGGACGCCAGCAGCGGCAGCTCGCCGGTCTGAAACGGCTCCACGCCCAACAGGCGCAGGGCGACCAGGATGCCGATCACCCTCCCGTTGGATTGCACGGGCACCGCGACCGTCGACCCGTAGGTCGGCAGCTCGACCGTTGCTCCCGCCAACAGCAAGCCCGGCGACTCCGCTATGGCGCCCACCCCCGCCTCGAGCACCTCGTTCAGCAACGGATCGCGGAGGTCGAGGCTGAGGTCGACCAGGCCGGGTTCGGCCGCCCCGCAATGGGCGCGGACGGTGAACCCGCTGATCGGATCGTCGCCCTCCGCATCGGGACGGGGGCGCGCCAACACGATCATCGTCGCGTCCGACCTGGTCAGTTCGAAGGTCCGCTGCGCGATCAACCTCAGGGCATCCTCCTCGCTCGACCCGGAGAGCAGCTCCTTGCGGATCTCGGCGGATGCCTCCAACCACTCCTGCCGCAGCCGGCCCTGCTCGTACAGATCCGCGTTGTGGACGGCGATCCCGGCCGCTGTGGCGAGCGCGGCTACCACGATCTCGTCGTCAGCGGTGAACTCTCCGCCGCCGCTCTTCTCGGTGAGATACAAGTTGCCGAACACCGCGTCGCGGACCCGAACCGGCACCCCGAGGAAGGTCCGCATCGGCGGGTGGTTCGGGGGGAACCCCACCGACGCTTCGTGTGCGCCCAGGTCAGCAAGGCGCAGCGGACGCTCGCCGAGGATCAGCTCCCCGAGCAGTCCCCTGCCCTGCGGAAGTGCCCCCATCCGCGCGCGCGTCGCATCGTCCACACCGACATGGATGAACCGCGCGATGCCCCCGTCCGGCGCCAACACACCGAGCGCGCCGTACCGGGCGTCGACGAGATCGACGGCAGCCTGCGCGATACGTCGCAGCGTCGTGTCCAGCTCAAGACCGTCCGCCACGGCAAGCACCGCGTCGAGCAGCCCCTGCATACGACCGCGGGTGTCTACGGCTTCGGCCAGGCGCTGCTGAACATCGCGCAACAGCTCATCGAGCCGCAGCCCGGATTGCACATTCGACGTCGGCCGCTGCGACGACCGACGCTGCGACGCCGAGCCGTGCGCGGAATGCGGCACCTCGAACCCCTTGAGCTACAGGTCCGCGAAAGTCCGGACGAACCATCTCCACCGTGTCACGACCCGGCGCCTGCCACAACATCGCTCCGCATCTGCTCGCCTGAACAGGCCATTCGCCCGTAGTGGGCAAGAGCGCGAAAGCGCAGTGTGGTCCTTGAGCCGAGTCGGACGACCTCGGCCACCGGAGGGCGGACGAACACAGTGGACGAAAGAAGGGCACAGGTTCCGGGCTCGCTCGGCCTGACCCCTGCTCAGGTCGAGCTCCTGCTGACGACGGCGGGCCGGGCCCCCTCCCTGCACAACAGTCAGCCCTGGCAGTTCCACGTGACCGCCCGCGCGATCGAGCTGCATGCCGACCCCCGGCGGAGCCCGGAGGTCGCCGACCCGGACGGTCGTGAGATGCGCATGGCCTGCGGGGCCGCGTTGTTCAACCTGCAGCTCGCATTGCGCGGCCACGCGATCCGCCCGATCGTCACGATCTTCCCCGACCGGGGCCGGCCCAGGCTCCTGGCGGTGGTACGCCACGGTGGCACGAAGCATCAGACCCCAGAACAAGGGGATCTTCTGCGAGCGGTGCCGTTATGGCGGACCAACCGCCATCCCTTCGCGGACACCCCGGTCGACACCGCCGCGCTGCACGCCCTGAGACGCGCGGCCAACGACGAGGGAGCCTGGCTGCACATCGTGCAGGACCCCGCACAGCGGACATCTGTACGCGTGATCGCCGCCCGCGCCCACCGCGAACAGTCCGCCGACCCGGCGTTCCGTGCGGAGCTCGCCGCCTGGACCGCTGCCGCACCGGGACGCCGCGACGGGGTTCCGGCACGCGCGGGTGGTGCGATACCGGAGGCGCAGGACGCCTGGGTACGGCGTGATTTCACCGCGGGCACGGGCATCGAACGGGTGCCGGGCAAGGACTTCGAGCAGGAACCGGTGATCGCCGTGCTCAGCTCCCACCTCAGCGGCCCGACCGCGGAGGTCCGGGTCGGCGAGGCGCTGGAGCGGGTGCTGCTCACGGCCTCGGTCAACGGGCTGGCCACGTCGTTTCTCTCCCACGTCGTGGAGGTTCCCCACGCCCGCGAGGAACTGCGCCGTCTGATCGGCGGAACCCATCCTCCGCAGGCGGTGCTGCGCATCGGCCATGGATGGCCGGTCGGCGCGACCCCACGCCGCGACGTCAGCGATCTCCTCACCCAGGAGCAGGCCTCGACCTGATGCCGCGGGACCGCCCTGCCCGACGGGTCAGACGTGAAGACCGTCTGATCCCGCACGGTTCTGGACCGCCTGCTCGAGGCAGGCATCACACAGAAGCGAGCACGCTCGCACCTGCGGCACGGCTGGGTGTGGATCGACGGCGCCGACCCGGACGAGGGGACGGTGGCGACAGCACTGCGGCCGGCCGTCCGACCGCCACGGTGCACAACTGCGAGCCGTGGCGCTGGCTGGTCGGGTCCGGAACGGTGCATCTGTACGCGGACGGCTCCCGTCAGGTCCCGGCGACGGACCCGCACGGCCGCGATCTACTGATCAGCTGCGGCGCGGCGCTCAACCATCTTCTACCTGCTGCTCCTGACCACCGGGTATCCACCCGGCCTCAAAAGAATGTTTGAGAAGATCAACTGGCAGGGTTGGAATACGCGCCGTTGTTGACGAGTCACCGGCCCGCCGCGGGCGACTC
>DASWUV010000243.1:0-3578 GCA_036401495.1 Pseudonocardia sp.
GACGACAAGCGCGACGACGAACAGCAGGACTGACAGCTCGCGCGGATGAGTTGAGCACAGCTTGCCGCGCGGCCCATCGGCCTCTGCGAAGAGGACATGCCGCTGGCGAGGTGGGCAACGGCGTCGAAGCCTGCAGGCAACGAGGGTCGAGGCAGGCGGCGGTTGGCGTGCGATGGCGCACTGATCGGCCGGGCCCGGCAGCGTGCTCGAGGTAGACCCCAGCCGATCAAAGCGCACGGACCCGCTAGGCCGTGTCCGCGCCGTCGGTGCCTGCGCTGTCGATGCCGCCGCCGTCGATGTCTACCCCGTTGACGTCCTCGCCGTCGACGCCCGCGAGGTCGAGCCCGGCGGCAGCCGAGAGGCCCTCCAGGTAGCCCATCGCCCGCTCCGCGCGCGGATAGCGGTTCACCCACGCCCAGAAACGCTCGTCGTGGCCTGCTTCCAGCAGGTGCGTGAGCTCGTGGACCAGCACGTAGTCAACCACCCACGCGGGCACGTCACGCAGGCGTTCGCTGATCCGGATGGTGCCGTCGACCGGGGTGCAGGACGCCCAGCGCGTCCGCATCGGCGCCACCCAGCGCACGGTGGTGGGCTGCGCCCTGGCCTCGAGGTACCGCCGCGACAGCTCGACGCTGCGGCGGCGCAGCGCGTCGTCACCGACCCGTGCGGGTGAGCGGCGCCGCGCCTCGCTGCGCTCCAACCTGCGCACCATCTCGTCGACCCAGCGGTGCTCTTCGGAATCGCTCATCCAGCCGGGGATGAAGACGACCACCGTGTCGCCCTCCCGCCGGGCGCTGACCATGCGCCTGCGGCGATCACTACGTCGGACCTCGACGACCGCGGGGTTCGCCATCGTCCTACCCTAGTCCCCCCCACGATCGTGTGAAGCGTTGTCCACAGGCGGGTCAGCGGCCTGTGGACAGCCGCCGCGGCCGCGCCGCGCTCCGTCGCATCATCGCTTCATGGATCCCACTCCGCCGCCCGCTCTGCCGCCTACGGTGCGGCTCGCCCGGCACCGCAGCGTGCTCGACATCGGCCTCGACGCGCGGGTCATCGGGCTCGACCCGGACACCGCGCTGGTCGTCGACGGCCTGTCGCCGCCGTTGGCGGCCCTGCTCGACCGGCTCGCCGCGCGGACGGTCACCGAGGACCTCGTGGCGCAGGCGGCGGCGGACGGCGTCCCCGCTGACACCACGTCGGCCCTGCTGCGACGGCTGTTCGACGCAGGCGCGCTGGTCGACGCGGGCGGAGCGGAGCGCGCGGCCAGGGCTCGCGCGGACGCCGTCGCGATCGTCTCCGGCCGTGGACCGCTCGCGGTCGGGATCGTCACCGGCCTGCTGCACGGCGGAACCGGCACGGTCTACTGCGCCACCGGCGGCTTGGTCCGGGGCACCGACCTGGGCACCGGATACGTCGACGCCGAGCGCGGCACCCCGCGGGCGGCCGCCACCCAGGCCGCGGTGCATCGCCTCCTCCCCAGCGCCGACACCCGGTCGCCGCCTGCGCGCGCGGTGGCCGACCTCGTGGTGCTCGCCGACGAGATGCCCGACCCCGTGCTGGTCGCCACCCTGCGCGCGGACGGCGTGCCGCATCTGGCCGTCCGCCTGCGGGACGGCACCGGAATCGTCGGCCCGCTGGTTCTCCCGGGGCGCACCGCCTGCCTGGGCTGTCTCGACCTGGCCCGCGGCTCGCTGGACGCCCGCTGGCCCGTCGTCGCGGCTCGCCTGATCGGGTGGGCAGGCGCCGCCGACCCCGCCTGCGTCACGGCGACGGCGGGGCTCGCCGTGGCGCAGGCCGTCGCGGCGATCGAGGGCCGCCGACCTCCGACGCTCGACGCCACGCTCGAGCTGGACGTCGATGCGGGCACGCTCGTGCGGCGGCACTGGGTGGCGCACTCGCAGTGCCCGTGTGGGGCCGCCGGACCGTCAGGAGAGCCAGCACACGACGCTGTGACGAGCGCATCGAGGCCGAAAGGAGACACAATCATGAGGTGAGCGATATTCCACGGCGCACCGCGGCCCGAACCGCAAAGCTCGCCAGCTTCCCCTTGGGGGTGGCGGGGCGCGCGGTCGGCGGTTGGGGACGCAAGTTGGTCGGCGGCGACAGCGAGGAGATCTCCGCGCAGCTGATGGCCAAGAGCGCAGAGCAGCTGTTCAGCGTGCTCGGCGAGCTCAAGGGCGGCGCGATGAAGTTCGGGCAGGCGCTCTCGGTGTTCGAGGCCGCCATCCCCGACGAGCTGGCGGCCCCGTTCCGCGAGTCGTTGGTCAAGCTGCAGACGGCGGCGCCGCCGATGCCGACGGCCGACGTCCACCGCATGCTCACCGAGCAGTTCGGGCGGGCGTGGCGGGCCCGGTTCACCGAGTTCGACGAGAAGCCTGCTGCCGCAGCCAGCATCGGCCAGGTCCACCGGGCTGTCTGGCACGACGGGCGCGAGGTCGCCGTCAAGGTGCAGTACCCGGGCGCGGAGGAGGCGTTGCGCTCGGATCTGCGGCAGCTGTCGCGCATGAGCCGCGTCCTGCAGCCGCTGATGCCGGGGCTGGAGATCAAGCCGTTGATCGCTGAGCTGCGCGACCGCATGGAGGAGGAGCTGGACTACCGCGACGAGGCGGCCAACCAGCGCGCGTTCGCCACGGCGTTCGACGGCGACGACAAGGTCCGGGTGCCGAAGGTCATCGCGTCGGCCCCGAAGGCGATGGTCACCGAGTGGGTCACGGGTCGGAAGCTGTCCGACGTCATCCGAACGGGCACCCAGGCCGAACGCGACCACGCGGCGGCGTTGCTGGCCGAGCTGCACTACTCGTCGCCGCCACGGCTGGGACTCCTGCACGCCGACCCGCATCCCGGCAACTTCCAGCTGCTCGAGGACGGGCGCCTGCTCGTGCTCGACTTCGGTGCGGTCGCGCGGGTGCCCGACGGCCTTCCCCGGCCACTGTCGATCATGGTGCGGCTGGCGTTGGAGAACCGCCCTGAGGACCTGTTGGAGCTGCTCCGCGGTGAGGGGTTCGTGTTGCCGGGGTCCGCGATGACCGGTCGGGACGCCATCGCCTATCTCGCGCCGTTCACCGAGCCGCTGCGTTCAGAGGTGTTCCGGTTCAACCGGCGCTGGCTGCAGGGGCAGGCCGGGCGGGTCGGCGATCTGCGCAGCCCGGACTTCCAGACGGGGATGGAGCTGAACCTCCCCCCGCAGTACCTGCTCATCCACCGGGTCACGATGGGCACCCTCGGCGTGCTCTGCCAACTCGACGCCGATGTCCCCCTGCGCGGCATCGTGCACCACTGGCAGCCGTGGATCTTCGACGACGAGGACGAGGCGGCGGGCAAGCCCAGCTGAGGGCGGAGCGCGGGCCGCGCTGTGATCGTCAGGAGTGGTCAAGGGCCGACGGCGACGCCCCGGCCGCGGGAGGGTCGGGGCGCCGTCGATCAGGGCAGCGCGCTCGAGAGCCGAGCCGATGAGCCCGAACGGGTCACCGCGGGCGCTGCCAGTGGGTTACGTGCGCGGCAGGCGGCCCGGCTGGGCGGCCACGCGCTCGGCTGCGGCAGCGGCGCGCCGCTCGGCGTAGCGGGCGAGCATCCGCCAG
>DASWUV010000244.1:0-42900 GCA_036401495.1 Pseudonocardia sp.
CGGCTGCGCCCGGCGCTCGAGCTGATCCACCGTCATCCGGACCGACCGTGGACGGTGGCCGACCTGGCCGCGACGGCGTCGATGTCCCGCACCGCGTTCGCAGTCAACTTCAAGACCACGGTGGGGATGTCGCCGCTGGACTACGTGATGCGCTGGCGGGTCCGATCAGCGAGCAGGACACTGCGCTCGACCGACCACACGGTCGCCGCGGTCGCCGGTCAGTTCGGGTTCGCCTCCGAGAGCTCGTTCATCCGCACGTTCAAGCGGGTGACCGGACTGTCACCCGCCCGCTACCGCTCGGGAGTACCGCAGCCGGAGAACGTCTAGGAGTGCCGCCCTACTTCACCGGCGGAGTACTAGCACGGCTCGACCGACACGACATCGTCGAGCGCGCAGAGCATCGCGGGGAAGGCGTCCGACTCTTCGCTGGTGAGCGACACGGTGCAGGTCACGCAGCCGTAGGGGACACCGTCACGCACGTCGGCGGCGAACTCGCGGATCGGAAAGCCGAGGTGGCGCAGCGCGTGGCCGACGCGGAGCACCGCGTCCATGCCGCCGACGGTGACGATCTCGTGCCGCCGCTGCATGCGGAAGGTGTAGGTGGTGTGGTGAGAATGGTCCAGCACAGTCATGATCCGCTCCAGGGGTTCCACGTCAACGGGGAACCGAGCCAGGCCTCGGCGATGAGGGGGAGGCGAGCGCGCATCGGGGACCTGGCTTAGCCGACGCGCGACGGTACGGCCGCGTCGAGGGCGAGAAAGATACGCATGATCAAAATCATAGCGCGCGTCCCCATCCCGCGGTCATCAGGGTTACCCGCCGTGTCGCCCTCATGCCGCCCGCAGGGCCTCGATCGCGGCGGCGAATGTCGCATCGTCGTGCTCGTAGGGGGCGTAGAACGTGAAGCGGTCCACGACATCGCCGTAGCGCTGCACCAGCGCCTGACCGAGCGTGTCCGGCTCGGCGGTCACGGCGAAGGCGGAGAGGACCTCGTCGTCGATCAATTCACCCATTCGGACCCAACGGTTCGGGTCGGTGTCGCGGGACAGGCGGTTGAGCTCCGCTCCGAGCTCACCCCAGCCGTGCATCTCCAGCACCGACCGGTACGCCGGGGTGCTGCCGTAGAAGGCGATCTGCCTGCGCACCCCGGTGTCGGCGGCCGCCATCTCCTCCTCCGTCCGGCCGGTGACCACGAACGCGGCGAAGCTGATCGAGAAGTCGGCAAGCGTGCGCCCGCTGCGGGCCAGGCCCTCCTCGAGCAGCGGGACCGTCCGCTCCCGCAGGTAGCGCTGAGTGGTGAACGAGTGCGGGATGACCCCGTCGCACACCTCGCCCGCCACGCGCGTCATGTGCTCGCCGACCGCGGCGAGGTAGACCTTCGGCGGTCCCCACGGGTTCGGGTCGGGGGAGAAGAACGGGGTCATGAGGGTGTGGGAGTAGAAGTCCCCGCGGAAGTTCAGCCGTTCCCCGGTGTTCCAGGACGCCCAGATCGCCCGCAGCGCCGAAATGTACTCCCGCATGCGCGGCGCCGGGTTGCTCCACGGCATGGCGAACCGGCGCTCGATGTGCGGCTTGACCTGGCTGCCCAGCCCGAGGAGCAGCCGTCCACGGGAGTGCTGCTGCAGGTCGTTCGCGGTGTAGGCCATGGTCATCGGCGATCGGGCGAACGCGACCGCGATCGAGGTGCCCAGGGCGATGCGCTCGCTGTGCTCGGCGATGGGCATCAGCGAGACGAAGGGGTCGTGCGCGGTCTCGAAGGTCCAGAGCCCGTCGTAGCCTTCCTTCTCGCGGGCCGCAGCCTCCTCGGCCAGCTCGGCGATCGTCGTGCCCTTGACCATCGTGTCGACCTGCACCCGCTGCCTCCCTGGAAACGGAACGGCCCCCCGCCGCAACTCAGGCGACGGGAGGCCGGTCGTGTACGAAGGAACCTGTCAGTCGACGCGATCAGTCGACGCTGTCGGTCGGGCGACCCGAGAGCACCTCGGCGCGCTGAGCGGCGACTTCTTCGTCGTTGCGGGCGTGCGTGTCGCTCTGCTCGCCCTCGGCCAGCGCCAGTTCCTGCCGGGCCTTGGCGATGGCGGCCGTCTCCTGGGGCGGGTCGGGCGTGAGCAGCGAGCCCGCGACCGGGGCCCCGCCGATGCCGAGCTGGTTCATCTTCCGGGGCACGGACGCGCCCTGGTAGGCCAGCGGAATCGGGTGCCCGTGCGCGTCCAGGCCCGCGAGGGGCTGGTGCACCTCGATGAACTCGCCGTGCGGCAGGCGCTTGATGATGCCGGTCTCGATACCGTGCTCGAGGGTGGCCCGGTCGGAGCGCTGCAGCCCGATGCAGAGCCGGTAGGCCACGTAGTAGGCCAGCGGCGGGATCACCAACAGCCCGATCCGGCCCATCCACGTCGTCGCGTTGAGCGAGACGTTGAAGTAGTACGCGAACCAGTCGTTGGCCGAGCTGACCAGCAGCACCATGTAGAACGCGATCGACATCACCCCGAGCGCGGTGCGCACCGGCACGTCACGCGGGCGCTGCAGCAGGTTGTGGATCGCGTTGTCCTTCGTGAACCGCCGCTCGATGGACGGGTACGCCCCGGCCACCACGAAGATCAGCGGCAGGAACGCGGCGGTGGCCCAGAACGTGGCCGGGATGCGGTAGTTGCCCAGCACGATCTCCCACGCCGGGAACAGCCGCGCCATGCCGTCGGACCAGCCCATGTAGAAGTCCGGCTGGGATCCGGCGGAGACGTAGGCCGGGTCGTAGGGGCCGAAGTTCCGGATCGGGTTGATCTGGAACAGGCCGCCCAGCAGGCCGAGTACGCCGACCGTGACGGCGAAGAATGCGCCGCCCTTGGCCGCGAAGGCAGGCAGGATCCGCACGCCCACGACGTTGCCCTCGGTGCGGCCGGAGCCGGGGAACTGGGTGTGCTTCTGGTACCACACCAGCCCGACGTGCACCGCGATCAGCGCGAGCAGGATGCCCGGCAGCAGCAGCACGTGGATGATGTAGAGCCGCGGCAGGATCTCGTTGCCGGGGAACTCGCTGCCGAACAGCGCCCACTGCGTCCACGTGCCGATCACCGGAACCGAGAGGGTGATCCCGGACGCGATGCGCAGGCCCGTGCCCGAGAGCAGGTCGTCGGGCAGCGAGTAGCCGCTGAAGCCCTCGAACGTGCCGACGAAGATCAGCAGCAGGCCGATGATCCAGTTGGCCTCGCGGGGCTTGCGGAAGCCGCCGGTGAAGAAGACCCGGAACATGTGCGCCACCATCGCCGCCACGAACAGCAGCGCCGACCAGTGGTGGACCTGGCGCACGAACAGGCCGCCGCGCACGTCGAACGTGATGTGCAGCGCGCTGGCGTACGCCGTGCTCATGCTCACGCCGCGCAGGTTCGTGAAGACCCCGTTGTAGACGACGTCGTTCATCGACGGGTCGAAGAACAGCCCGAGGTAGGTGCCCGAGAGCAGCAGCACGATGAAGCTGTAGAGGGCGACCTCCCCCAGCATGAACGACCAGTGCGTCGGGAAGACCTTGTTGAACTGCTTACGCAGCCCAGCCGCCGGGTGATAGCGCTGGTCGAGCTCGTCCAGCGCCACCCCCGCTTTGGCGGCCAGCCCCGCACCAGCGTTAGTCGGGGTGGTGATCGAACTCATGTGTTACCCCCAAGCTCCCAAAATGCCGGGCCGATCGGGTCGGCGAAGTCTCCTCGCGCGACGAGATAGCCCTCGTTGTTCACGGTAATCGGAAGTTGCGGCAAAGGGCGAGCCGCGGGCCCGAAAACCGGCTTTGCGTACTCCGTGGCGATGAACTGTGACTGATGACACGGGCACAGGATCCGCTGGGTCTGCGACTCGTAGAGGGAGGTCGGGCAGCCCAGGTGGGTGCAGATCTTGGAGTAGGCGTAGAAGTCGCCGTAGTGGAAGTCCTCCCGGCCCGCACGCTGGATCACCGGGGTGCCGGGGCGCAGCCGGATGAGCATGACGGGGTTGTCGGAGCGCTTCAGCGCCGCGTTGAGCGCCTCCGGGTTGCCCCGCTCGGAGTTGCGGAACGGGAAGACCGTCTGCATCGACCCTGCGCCCTGGTCCTCCGGCCGGACCAGCCTGATCTCGTCCGGTATGCCGGTGTCGACGCGGAGGTAGACGACCTCGCCGGGCGTCGTGGGCGTCCAGCCCGTGGTCCACAGCGCGGCCTTGTCGCCGCCCTTCCACGGGTTGCGCACCAGCGGGGCGATCGCGGCGATGCCGAGGCCGAGGCCGAACAGGCCCGCCGCCGCACCCGCCGACCGGATGATCAGCGAGCGCCGGGCGATGCCGGTGTCCTTGCCTGCCGCGGCGAGCTGTGCCATCACCGTCTTGCGCGCCAACTCCGGCGACCCGCCGTCGTGGCGCTGCTGCACGGAGACCTCGTCCGGGAAGAACTTCTTCACGTACGAGATCACGGCGATGCCGAGCGCGAGGACGGTGAGGCCGAAGAAGCCGCCGATCAACGGGGTGTAGAGCGAGTAGGCCAGGTAGCCGGGCTGGCCCGGTGGCACGTACTCGAACGGCCAGAAGAGGTAGCAGACGAGGAACGCGAGCGCGGCCAAGGCGGAGATCACGAACCAGAGCGCGACGGAGCGCTCGGCGCGCTTCTCCGCGCGGGTCCCCGCAATCGGCCACTTGGGCGCGTTGTGGACGATCTCGACGTCGTCGAGCTCGGCCGCAAGGCGGGCAAGTTGTGCTTGCGACATGTCTTCGAGTTCGCCGGGCGTCGGCTCGTCGCCGCGGTGCGAGGTGGTCATGACTTGGCCCCCAGCCACAGTGCGAATCCGATCAGTCCGGCCAGGCCGACGGTGAACGCGATCACGCCCTCGGAAACGGGCCCGATGCCGCCGATGGGGTTGCCGCCGGGGCTGTTGTTGTTGCCGCTCACCGACTTGATGTAGGCGATGATGTCCTTCTTCTCGTCAGGCGAGAGCTGACGGTCGGTGAACTTCGGCATGTTCTGCGGGCCGGTGAGCATGGCCGCGTAGATCTGTGACTCCGTCGCCGGGTCGAGCGTGGGGGCGTACTTGCCGGACGACAGCGCGCCACCGCGGCCGGTGAAGTTGTGGCACGACGCACAGTTGAGGCGGAACAGCTCGCCGCCCCGCGCCGGGTCATCCCCGCGCAGTGCTTCGCCGGTGGCTGCCGGGATGCTCGGGCCGCCGCCGTTGGACTCGACGAACGCGCCGAGCGCGTCGAGGTTCGCCGCGCCCTCAGGCGTCGCCGGGTCGAAGATCGGCAGCGGTGGCTTGCGCTCCGCCTGGGCCTCCTGGCGGGCCAGCGGCATCCGGCCGGTGCCCACCTGGAAGTACACGGCCGCCTGGCCCACGCCGATCAGGCTCGGGCCGTGGTCCTGCACACCCTGCAGGTTGGCTCCGTGGCAGGTGATGCAGGCGGTGCTGTAGAGATCCCGGCCCTTGGCGATCTGGGCGGCGTCGCCCTGCGCGCTCGCCGTCTCCGGGCTGGGCGTCATCAGCGCATAGAGCGTGGCGCACGACATGAGGCCGAACGCGAGTGCGAGCGCGCCGGAGAGTCTGCGGCGAAACCGCGTGCGGGGACCTCGCGGGGTGGCGGTTGAGGTGGTCATCGTCGGCGTCGTCTCGCCCTCGAGGTCGTCAGCGGATGAAGTAGATGACGGCGAACAGCCCGACCCACACCACGTCGACGAAGTGCCAGTAGTACGACACGACGATCGCGGCGGTGGCCTGTGCGGGCGTGAACTTGCTGAGCCGCGTGCGGATCAGCAGGAAGATGAACGCCAGCAGGCCGCCCGTGACGTGCAGGGCGTGGAAGCCGGTGGCCATGTAGAAGACCGTGCCGTAGGCGCTGCCGGAGATCGTGGTGCCCTCTTCGACCAGGTTGCGGTACTCGTTGGCCTGGCCCAGCACGAAGAACGTGCCCATCAGGAGGGTGAGCAGGTACCAGCGGCGCAACCCGAACACGTCGCCGCGCTCGGCCGCGAACACCCCGAACTGGCAGGTGAACGACGAGGCCACCAGCACGATCGTGACGACGAGCGCGTACGGCACGTTCAGCTCGGTCGGCGCGGGCGGCCACGTGTTGGCGGGCGGGTTCTGCGCCCTGGCCGTGAAGTAGATCGCGAACAGCCCCGCGAAGAACATCAGCTCGCTGGACAGCCAGACGATCGTGCCGATGCTGACCAGGTTCGGACGGTTCAGCGAATGGATCCGCGCGCTGATAGTGGGAGCGGCTGTCGTCACGAAGGCATTATGACCCCACCCCAACTTCTACGGCCTGTCGGGGACGCAAAGTCTCGGCATCGTGACCGGGGCCCGAAACCGGCCGCGTTCACTGCTGGGTAGTCGGCCGGGTCGACTTCTGCGAGCACTAGAGTTGCGGGTGTGAGCAGCCCCGAGGTCAGAGCGACGACCACCGTGCTCGTGTTCAGCCACCGCCCCGAGGTGCGCGAGTCCATCACCATGGCCGTCGGGCGCAGGCCTGCTCCCGATCTGCCCCGTGTGCGCTACATCGAGGCGGGCGGTGTCGCCGACGTGCTCGCGGCCATGGACGCGGGCGGTGTCGACCTCGCGATCCTCGACGGCGAGGCGCAGCCCACCGGCGGGATGGGCGTCTCGCGGCAGCTCAAGAACGAGATCACCGACTGCCCGCCGATCATCGTGGCGGTCCGCCGCCGCGACGACCGCTGGCTCGCCACCTGGTCGCAGGCCGACGCCGTGCTCGTGCACCCGCTCGATCCGCTGGCCGCCGCCGAGACGGTCGCCGACGTGCTGCGCCGCTCCCGCGCGGGCGAGCTGCCCGCGGTCTCCGGCTGAGCCCGGATACCGACTGATGGGCAGCGACGTGGTGGGTGGCGCCGTGCTGACCTGGCCCGACCTGCTCGCGCGGCTGGTTGCCCGGGTGGACCTCGCCGCCGCCGACACCGACTGGGTGATGGACAAGGTGCTGGCGGGTGAGGCGACGCCGGTGCAGCTCGCGGGCTTCCTCGTCGCGCTGCGCAGCAAGGGCGAGACCGCGGAGGAGATCAGCGGGCTCGCGGTGGCGATGCTGCGCCACGCCCGCCGGGTGAGCGTGGCAGGCCTGGCCGTCGACGTCGTCGGCACCGGCGGCGACCACGCGCACACCGTCAACATCTCCTCGATGTCCGCGGTCGTGGCCGCGGCCGCGGGGGTGCCGGTCGTCAAGCACGGCAACCGGGCCGCGACGTCGGCGTGTGGGGCGGCGGACGTGTTGGAGGAGCTCGGGGTGGCGATCGACCTGCCCCCCGACGGCGTCGCCGCGTGCGTCGAGCAGGCGGGCATCGGTTTCTGTTTCGCCCCCGTGTTCCATCCGTCGATGCGCCACACCGGCATGCCGCGCCGGGAGCTGGGGATCCCGACGGCGATGAACGTGCTGGGTCCGCTCACGAACCCCGCGCAGCCGCCCGCCGGGCTCGTCGGATGCGCCGACGTCCGACTCGCCCCGGTGATCGCCGAGGTCTTCGCGGGCCGCGGCGCCTCCGTGCTGGTCGTGCGGGGCGACGACGGGCTGGACGAGCTGACCACCACCGGCACGAGCACCGTGTGGGTGGTCGGCGGCGGCGAGGTGCGCGTCGAGACCCTGGATCCGGCCGCGTTCGGCATCGCCCCGGCGACGCGCGAGGACCTGCGCGGCGGGACGCGCGAGGTCAACGCCGCCGCGTTCCGGGCCGTGCTGGCGGGGGAGTCGGGGCCGGTGCGCGACGCCGTCCTGCTCAACACGGCAGGCGCGCTCGTAGCGGCTGACGGCGTCGGCGCCGACGGCGCAGCGGACGGGTTGGCCGACGTGTTTCCCGCGGCGATCGAGCGCGCGGCGGCCGCGGTCGACTCCGGCGCAGCGCGCGATCTGCTGGGCCGCTGGGTGAAGCTGTCGACGTCGCTGCGCTGAGGGCGCAGGGTCACCCGCTGTCCGAGGAGAGTGCTCAGCCCGCGTCGCGCAGCTTCGCCGGTGTGGCCGTTGCCGCCGCGACAGACCCGCGCACTCCGGTGGCGGGGCCGTTCTTGCGCACGGCCGTGTAGTCCGCCGCGCAGCCCGGTTCCCCTGGCCGACCCGGCCCCACCGTGGCCGCCCGCACATCGCCGACGATCGTGGCGAGCAGGTCCCGGCTGTTCTGCAGTGCCGCGATCTTGGTGTCCAGCTCGTCGAGCTCACCCTGCAGCGACGCGGCGAGCGCGGTCCGCTCCACGGGCGATGCGGGGATGACGGCCTGACCGCCGACGAGGAACGCCAGCGCCCTGCCGATCACATCCGCGGGCAGTGCGGCGGAGAGCATGCACCGGATGCGGGCCACCCGGTCCACGTCCGACTCCGCGTAGACCCGGTATCCGGACGGCGTGCGCTGCGGTTCGAGCAGGCCTTGTTCCTCGTAGTAGCGCAGCATCCGGACGCTCGCGCCGGTCCGTGCGCTCAGGTCGCCGATCTGCATGCCTTGACTCTAACGTTGGTGTGAGGCTTTAGCGTCCGCCCATGCTGATCATCGTTCTGATGCTGTGCTCGTTCGCGGTGGCGACGGCCGAGTTCGTCGTGGTCGGCCTGCTGCCCCTGATCGCGACGGACGTGGGGGTGTCGCTGGCCGCGGCGGGGCAGCTGGTCACCGCGTACATGCTCGTCGTCACCGTCGGCGGTCCCGCGGCGACGGTGCTCACCCGACGCCTGCCGCGGCGTGCCGTGCTCGCTGCCACGATGACCCTGGCCACCGGGGCCGCGGTTGCGTCCGCCTTCGTGGGCTCCTACGCGGCGCTGCTCGCCACTCGGCTCGGCTCGGCGCTCGCCCAGGCCCTCTTCATGGCCGTCGCCTCGCAGGTGGCGATGGCGGCCGCACCGGCAGGACGCCAGACCGCGGCGGTGGCCAGGGTGTTCGCGGGGTTTGCGCTGGCGACAGTGATCGGGCTGCCGCTCGGCGCCCTCGTCGGGCAGGCGTACGGGTGGCATGCCACGTTCGTGCTGGTCGGGGTTCTGGCGGGGCTCGGGCTCGCCGGGGTGCTCGTCTTCTGCCCGCGCATCCCGGCTGCGACGGACGGCGGTCTCGCCAAGAGCTTGCGGGGGATGGTGAACCCACCCGTTCTGACCGGCTTGTCGATCACCCTGCTGGTGCTGACGGGGTTCGTGGCGGTCTTCACCTACGTAGTGCCGATCCTCAGTTCGGTGTCGGGCCTGAGCCCCACGTGGGTCAGCGTGGCTCTGCTGGGCTACGGACTGGGCACGATCGCGGGCAACGTGCTCGCCGGACGAGTCAGGCCTGCGGCCATCGAGCGGGTGCTGCCTGCGGCGACCGGCGTCGTGGCACTGGTGCTGCTGGCCCAGGGCGTCGTGCTGCGCTTCCCGCCGTTGGCCCTGATCGGCGTGGTCCTGCTCGGCGGCGCCACGTTCGTCGTCGTTCCGCTGGTGCAGACGTGGCTCATGGGTCAGGTCGGCGCGGACGCCGCCGGGTTGGCCGCGTCGGTCAACATCTCGGTCGCAGGGCTCGCAGGCGCCCTCGGCGCCGGTCTCGGCGCCGGTGTGCTGTCCGCAGGCCTCGGGTTGGCGTGGATCAGCCCGATCGCCGCGGTTCCCGTGCTGGCGGCCACCGTCGTGGCGGTCGCCCTCGGCAGGCGCTCGGCCAGGACGTCAGCCCACACGGTTACGCCGTGCGGTGCGGATGGCGACGCCTGCCCCGCGTGACCCTCGCCCGGCGGCCGGGCCGGGTCGTACCGTCGTAGCGTGCGGATCGCCTCGCTGCTGCCCGCGGCCACGGAGATCGTCCTGGCGCTGGGTCTCGAGCACCAGCTCGCCGCGGTGACCTTCGAGTGCGCCCCCGCGGCCCGTGCGCGTTGTCCGGTGGTCGTGGACACCGCGCTGCCGCCCGGTCTGCCGCCTGCGGAGATCGACGCCTGGGTACGCGACCGGACAGCTCGTGGTCTGCCCCTGTACGAGCTCGACCGGGCGGCGCTGGCGGCCATCGGCCCCGAGCTGATCCTCACCCAGGACCTGTGCCGGGTCTGCGCGCTGCCCGCGACCACCGTCGAAGCGGCGTGCCAGGCGATCGGCGTCGACGCCGAAGTGCTCTCGTTGGACCCGCACAGCCTGGACGACGTGCTGGACGCGGTCGCCGCCGTGGGGCACGCGGCCGGGGTCGCCGAGGCAGGGGACGAGTTGGGCCGCGCGCTGCGGGCCCGGCTGCAGACCGTCGAGCACGCGGTCGCGGGCAGGCCGAGGCCGCGTGTCCTGGTGCTGGAGTGGACCGACCCACCGTTCCTGGCCGGGCACTGGGTGCCTGAGCTCGTGCGCCGTGCGGGCGGCCTGCCGGTCGGAGCCCTGGAGGGCCGACGCAGTATCGCGGTCGAGTGGGCGGATCTGCCCCCGGCCGACGTCGTCCTCGTCGCGCCGTGCGGGTTCGGGCTCGACGCGGCGCTGGAGCAGTGCTCGACCGTCGCCGCCCACCTGCCCGGCGTGCCGCTGATCGCGATCGACTCGGCGCGCTACGTCGTGCAGGCAGGCCCCGCGCTGGTGGACGGGGTCGAGGCGCTGGCGTGGACGATGCACCCCGACGCCGTCGCGGAGCCTCCACCGGGCCGCATCGCCCGCGCGCGGGGTCCGCGACAGTGATCAACCTCCCCAGAGGAACCCGTGCGACCTCTTACGGGGCCCGGTCCACGCGGTCCAGGAGCTGCGGCACGCCGAAGCGCCAACGCAGCCAGAGCGTCTGCTCGACGTCCCAGTAGACGGGTGCGACCAGGCCTGCGCGGGTACGGAACGAGAAGCTCTGCACAGCCACTACCGCGCCGAAGCACAGGTGGATGCCGTCGAACTCCGCCGCCGCACTCCGCCAGTCCGCGTACAGGAATCCGTCGACGCGCTGGTGATGGCGCTGGACGAACTCCGCCCACCGCTTCGCCGAGTCGATCTCGGCGACCCGTGCGTCGGGCGGGACCGGCAGGTGCCAGCGGTACCACGGATACCGCCAGAGGCCCGCGTTCTGGTCGAGGTAGCGCCGCCACATGGTATGGGGCGGCGCCGCGTGCGCGGTGGAGGTGTAGAGGCCGAAGGCGGGCAGCCGCCATCCCGAACGTCCTTCGGGATCCCGGAAATGCACCCTCGAAGGGTTGCGCGGCGCCGTGTCGTCGTTCCACGCTGCGGCGGCGGTCCATTCCTGGCCGAGCCGGTCGAGGGGGGCGCGCACGACCCCTGGCCGGAGGTCGTCCAGCGCGGCAAGCAGCGTCGACGCTGCCACCAGCGCGTCTGCTGTCTCCGGTTCGAGTACGAGCTCCTCGGGACGGCGCCCGAAAGAGGTGTTGGTGTGGGCCGACATCTCCCAGGCCGCGTGCTCCCAGGCCGCGTGCTCCCCGTGCTCGGCGGCGGGGTCGGGACGGCGGGAGGTCGCATCGAGATCGGCGATCCGGTCGCGCAAGAGCGAGGCGGCGTCCTCGGAAGGCACACCGCCGACCCAGGGCGTGGCGGCGCCCGCGGAGCGCTCCGTCAGGACAGGCCGATGGAGAACGTGGCGTCGGTGTCGGCCTTGGAGTAGGACCGGAACGCGATGTGGGTGTCGGTGCGCCGCACACCCTCGACCTTCGACAGGCGCCCGGCGATGACGTCGGCCAGCTCCTCGTGCGCGCTGACCCGCACGACGGCGACCAGGTCGACGTCGCCTGCGCAGGAGTAGACCTCCGCGACGCCCTCGAGGTCGGCGATGGCCTGCGCGGTCTCGGGGATGCGGTCGGCTGCGGTGTACACCATGACGATCGCGGTGATCACGGGCCCACCCTAGGGCCTACTCCACTTCCACCGCGACGGGCCGGGCGCGCGCCGCCCATCCCGCCCACGCCGATGCACTGCGGGCGGGCTCGGACCAGGCGGGCTCCGCGTGCACCAGGCGGGTGCCGCCGGTGGCCAGCCAGCGGTGCAGCAGCCCGACCTCCTCAGCGGGTGCGCCGCGGAGGGGCCCCGCGTCGGGGAGCACCACCTGCGCACCTGTGCGCAGCGCGTCGATGACGGGCATCGGCGCGATCCCGTGACGCGCGACCCCCGCCGCGGCGAGGCGCCCGTACCGCACGACCGCGATCTCCCACCCGCCTCGTCCGTCCGGCCGCGCCCCGACCAGCTCGTCGAGGGCCGCGAGGGCAGCCAGCCGCTGCGCCCTGGCCAGTGCGAGCACGAGTCCGGCGAGCCGATCACGGTGGCGTGCGGCGGTCTCGAAGCGCTCTCGAGCGGCGTGGCCGTCGATGGCCGTGGCCAGCCTGCCCAGCGCCGCGTCGGCACGGCCGCGGAACAGATCGGCGACGGCGACGACGGCGGGCGCGTACTCCGCCGGTGTCTGCAGGCCTGCGCAGGGCGCCGCGCACCGGCCCAGCTCGTGCAGGGCGCACGGGCTCGCCCGCGCACCGCTGGCCGGGATGCGCTGCGTGCACGGGCGCACCGGCACCGCGTCGAGGACGGTCTCGACGGCTGCGACCGCGGCTTGCCGCGATCGGAACGGCCCCAGCGCGCCCTCCCGCGGCGCCGTGACCACGGACAGCCGCGGGAACGCTTCGGCGGTCGGCGTGACCCACCATGCGTGGTTCGGCGTGCGGGAGCGCCGGTTGTACCGCGGGCGGTGGGCGGCGATCAGCCGCAGCTCGCGCACCGAGGCCTCCAGGGCGTGCGCGCACACGACGGTGTCCACCCGCTCGGCGAGCGCCACCATCTCCCGCACCCGCCGCCGCCGCTCCCCGGAGGTGAAGTAGCTGCGTACGCGCCGTCGCAGGTCGCCGCTCGTGCCGACGTAGAGCACCTCGTCGCGCGGGCCGCGGAACAGGTACACCCCGGGCGCGGACGGCACGCCGTCGGCCAGGGTGCGCTTGCGCCGCTGCGCTGTGGTGGGCCGGTGGGGCGCCGCTTCGCTGGCGAGGGCGAGCAGTTCTTCGAGGCTCTGCACCCCGAGGTTGCCGACCCGCTCCAGCAGCCGGTGCAGCACCTCGACGGTGGCCCGCGCGTCGGCGAGGGCGCGGTGGTTGGGCGTGGTGGCGGTGCCGAACAGCCGTGCGAGCGCCCCCAGCCGCACGCTGGGCGCCTCGTCGTGGGAAAGCACCGCTCGCGCGAGCCGGGCGGTGCACAACACCGGCGGACGCGGCCAGTGCCGCCCGTGCCGCTTGCAGGCAGCGCGCAGGAAGCCTGCGTCGAACGGGGCGTTGTGGGCCACCAGCACCGCGCCGGTGAGGAACTCCAGCAAAGACGGCAACACGGCGGGCAGTGGCGGGGCGCCCGTCACCATCGCGGTGGTGATGCCGGTGAGGGCGACGATGCTCGGCGGTACGCCCGTGCCCGGATCGACGAGGGTGGCCAGCTCGCCGATCCGCTCGCCGCCGCGCACCTTGACCGCGCCGATCTCGGTGATCGCGTCGCCGTGGGCCGAGCCCCCGGTGGTCTCCAGATCGAGCACCACGAACGTGACCTCGCGCAGCGGCGTGCCGAGCTCATCGAAGGACAGCTGGGTCGACACGGCAGGAAAGCTATCCGCGGGCACCGACAAGAACGGGGGACAGCGAGAGCGCTACCACCCGGAACCGCCAGATGACGCATACCCTGTTGCAATGTCCGCGCCGAACGCCGAGCCGACCGGGGACGCCAAGGGCGTCTCCGGCGGCGTCGACTGGTCGGCGCTGCCGGAGCCACTGCGCGCCCGGCTGGCCGAGGTCGCGGCCGGCGCGGTGGGGGACATGCCCAGCGCCGACGTGCCCCCCGCGCTGCGGCGCATCGCCGGGTTCACCCCCGCCAAGCGGGCGAAGCTCGGCGGCGCGACGCTCGTCGCGGAGCTCACGCGTTCGTCAGCGTTCCGGGCCGCCGTCGTGGCCTGGTGGGACGAGCACCGGCCAGGTGAGCTTTCGACCGACGACCCGTCCGATCCGCTGACCGCCGCGTCCGCCGCCGTCCTCACCGGCGCGGAGACGGCGGCGGCCGCGGTGGCGGCCACGGCGAAGCGGGCCGAGGTCAGCGAAATCACGGCCGAACGGGACACCCTGCTGTCGAAGGTCGACAAGCTGACCGCCGAGATGGAGCGACTGCGCGGCGAGCTGACCGAGGCCCGCGCACAGACCCGCGAAGCGGGCCAGCAGCGTGAGGCCGAGTTCCTCCAGCTGCGGAGGCGCATCTCCGAGCAGGGCGCCACGCTGCGCGCCGCGTTGGACGCCCGCAGCACCGCGGAGGCGCAGATGGCCGCGTTGCGCGCCGAGACGGCGAAGCGGCTGGCCGCGGCCGACGCCACGTGCGAACGCGAGCACCGGCGCGCCGAGACCGAGCGGCAGCGGGCCGAGCGGGCCGCGATGGAGGTGGCCGCGGCGCGGCAGGCCGCGCGCGAGGCGCGCCAGGCCGACGAGACCCGGCTGGCGCTGTTGGTCGACACGCTCGGCGGCGCTGTGGCAGGCCTTCGTCGTGAGCTCGCCCTCGGCGGGGGCGGACCCCGGCCCGCCGACCTCGTGGTGGGCGCGCGCGCCTCCCAGTCCGGCACCAAGATCGACAGTGTGACGGGTCTCGATGCGCTGTTGGCCGTGCCGACGCTGCACCTGGTCGTCGACGGCTACAACGTCAGCAAGACCGGCTACCCCGAGCTGCCGCTCGCCGACCAGCGCAACCGGCTGATCACGCAGCTCGGCGCGCTCGCCGCCCGCACCCGCGTCGAGATCACCGTCGTGTTCGACGGGGCCGGGGTGATGGCCGCGCCGCCGCGGGGCGCGCGGGGGGTGCGGGTGCTGTTCAGTGACCCCGGTGTCCTCGCCGACGACGTCATCCGCTCGATCGTCGCCGCCGAGCCGCACGGCCGTCCCGTCGCCGTGGCGACTTCCGACCGCGCGGTGGTCACCTCCGTCCGTGCGTCGGGTGCGTATTCGGTGCCCTCGACGGTGCTCGTGACCCGCCTGGCCCGGCCGTAGCACGGGTCATCCCCAGTTCTTGTTACGCACGACAGATCACCTCCTCCCCAGGTCCGGGGCGGTGGCGTGGTCGCGAAGAGGAGTGCGTGACCTGCTGCTCGGCGGCTGCGTGGCCGAGCGGTGGCGAACTCGATCACGTCCGCTACGCTGCGTTTGGAGCAGCTGCGACCACTGAGAGTATGAATGCCTCTGGATGCGCTCGATCCGCGGAGCTGGCCCTTCTGGGGTATGCCAGGGCGGGTGCTCGGCGCCGTCCTCACGGTCGAAGTGGTGGCGGTCCTGCTCGTCGCGCGGCTGCTGGTGTCCGCGGGCCCGCCTGGTTTCGACGCCCTTCGATCGGCCGGAATCCTGCTCGCGCTGGGGATCGTGCAGGCTGAGATCGCGGCAGGGGTGGAGCGGGTCCGCAAGCGGATCGGCGGCCCCGTGCATGTCGATCTCTGCTCGGTCTGGACGTTCGCGGGCGCCCTCCTGCTGCCTCCTGTGGTCGCCGTCGGTCTCGCCGTCATGGTGCACACCCACGTCTGGTGGCGTTCGTGGCGACCCCGGCTGCCGCTTTACCGGCAGCTGTTCAGCACGGCGACGATCGTGCTGGCCTGTCTCGCGGTCAACGCGGTCGTGGCGGTGGCGAAGCCAGGTGCTTCGGCTCCGCTCGCGGACCTCGGCACGGTCGTGTTGGCGTTGCTCACCTACAGCGTGGTGAACAGCGCCCTCGTCGCGGGCGCCGTCGTCATGAGCTCCGAGCAGGCCGATTTCGGCGCGGCGATCGGCGAGTGGGACGACCACACCTTGGAGCTCGCCACCCTGAGCCTCGGCGCGCTGACCGCCGTCGGGCTCGTCGTGAACGCGGTCCTTGCCCTGTTCACACTGCCCGCGGTGCTCCTGCTGCATCGCGCGGCGCTCGTGCGTCAACTCGCGCAGGTCGCCAGCACCGACGACAAGACCGGTCTGCTCACGGCGGGCGCGTGGCACAACCGCGCCGAGCAGGAGCTGACCAGGCAGGGTGCGGCCTCGTCGGCGGTGCTCGTCGTGGATCTCGACCATTTCAAGGAGGTCAACGACCACCACGGGCACCTGGCGGGTGACATCGTGCTGGGCGCCGTGGCCGACGCACTGCAGGGGGAGGTGCGCGACCAGGATCTCGTCGGCCGCTTCGGCGGCGAGGAGTTCGTCATTCTGTTGGCGGCGGTCGACAGCCACCGTGGCGGCGACGACGTGCTGGCCGTCGCCGAGCGCATCCGGCTGCGCGTGGCCGGGCTGCGCGTCGAGATTGCGACGCCGGACGGCCCGCTGACCGTGGCGGGGTTGACCGCGTCGATCGGCGCGGCGCTCCACCCCGGCCACGGCGATGACGTCAGCACGCTGATGCAGGCCGCCGACTCTGCGCTCTACGCCGCGAAGCGGGCCGGTCGCAACACGGTGCGCTTGGCCGCCCTGCCGCCCATCGACGCCGTCAGCGCCGCCGATCTACCCGCTCAGGAGCCTCCGCTCGGGTGAACCCGGTCGTGTGATCACCTGCCTGGCGCAGTCTCGACGTAGCGCGCCCTCGGCCATTCGGTTGCTACTGTCTCGGCGCCTCATGCTGCAGACGGAGGCGCGGAAGGGAGTGCAGGCGTGGTCACCGACGAGGTCGCCGGGGCGGCGAGCACCGGCCTTGTCGTGGTCCGCGACGGCGCAGTCGAGTGGCTCAACGAGGCCGCCCGTGCTCTTGTGGTGCCGTTCGGCGGTAGTTGGAGCGGGCCCGGCTCGCCGGTCGAGGGCCTCGCTGCCGTCCTCTGCGGCACGCGCAGGACGCCGACCCGGTGGCCCTCGCCTTCGGGCATCCGTTGGTGGCAGGTCAGTGCGAGCCCACTGCGTGCAGGCACGCTCTACGAGATCACCGATGAGACCGACCGCTTCGACTCCGACGGACGCGACCTCGGGCCCGAGACAGCGCAGTGGCGGCTGGCCCTGATCGAGCGGATGGGGACGCAGGGCTCGTGGGTCTGGAACCTCGAAAGAGAACACGTCGAGTTCTCCGAAGCCCTGATGAAGATGTTCGGCTGGGGACCCGACACCGTGCTCGACGCCGAGACCGTGCTCGACACCATCCACCCGGACGACGTCGACCACGTGCGCTCGGTCGTCGACCGGGCAATACGCGACCCGCAGCCGTTCACCTACGTCGCGCGGGTTTTCCTGGACCGGGCGCGGCGCTCCGAGCGGATCGTCGAATGCCACGGCGAGGTGCTCTGCGACGCGCAGGGGGCGGCGATCCGCATCATGGCGGTGGTGCGCGACGTCACCGAGAGCCATCGCGACCGGGCTGAGCTGACCTTCCTCGCTGAGCACGACCCGCTGACGGGCGTGGCCAACCGCAGGCGGATCGGGTCCCGCATCGCCGACTGCGCGGCCGACCCGAGGGGCGGCTCCCTCCTGATGATCGACATCGACAACTTCAAGGACATCAACGACCTGCGTGGGCACGCCGTCGGCGATTTGATCATCCGCAGGGTGGCCTCGACCGTGGCGGCCCAGATCGGGCCTGCCGCGCTGTTGGGCCGCCTCGGCGGCGACGAGTTCGCCGTGATCCTGCCGGGTTCGCCACCCGCGGAGGCGCTCGCGCTGGCCGAACGGCTCTGCGACGCCGTCGCCGTAGCGTCCGTTGTGGACCCGACGCTGTACGTGACGGTCAGCGTCGGCGTCGCCCCCGTCGCGCCCGGCCAGCCCGCCGACGTGGCGCTCTCCCAGGCCGACCTCGCCGTCTACGCGGCCAAGGCCGCAGGCCGCAACCGGGCGCGGCTGTTCTCCGACGAGCTCTACCTGTCCGCTGCCCGGCGCGTGTCGCTGCTGCAGCGGGTCGCCGCCGCGCTGGACGAGGACACGATGCACCTGTACGCGCAGCCCATCGTCGACCTCGCCACCGGCGTCGCCGGGCGGCACGAGCTGCTGATCCGGCTGCGCGACGGGCTGGAGCCCGCGTTGGGGCCCGCCGACTTCCTGCCCGCGGCCGAACGCACCGACCTCGTGCACGAGCTGGACCGGTGGGTGCTGGAGCGCGCGGTCAAGGCGTTGGCCAACCCCCGCGCGCAGGCGACGGGGCTGCGGCTCGAGGTCAACATCTCCGCGCGGTCGTTGGAGAACCCCGACCTGGGCAGGTGGATCCTCGAGTTGCTCAAGAACGCCGAGGTGAGCCCGCAACGGCTGGGTCTGGAGATCACCGAGACCACGGCCATCGACAGCCTCGACGCCGCCCGGCTGCTCGCGACCCGGCTCACCGAGGCGGGCTGCGGGTTCGCGTTGGACGACTTCGGCGCGGGCTACGGCTCGTTCACCTACCTCAAGCACCTGCCCTTCACCACGGTGAAGATCGCGGGGGAGTTCGTCCGCCAGGTCGACGACGACGCCGTCGACCGTGCACTGGTGACCGCCGTGGTCGGGGTGGCCCACCAACTCGGCATGCGCACCGTGGCCGAGCAGGTGGACCGCGCCACGCTCGTGACGCACCTGCGTGCGCTCGGCGTGGACGACGGGCAGGGCTTCCACCTCGGCAGACCACGCTCGCTCGACACCCTGCTGGAGCGGATCTGACCGCCACCGGGGACCCCACACACACCGTGTGAGGTCCACACACAGTGCGGGACGTGTGTGTGAGCCCCCCACGGTGTGTGTGAGCCGGGCGCGCGCGGGGTCTAGCCGCCGTGCGTCGCACCGCTCGCGTAGTCGGTGTACGTGTACGGGTTGTCGAGGACCTTCGTCGCGGGCACGTCGGGGTTCATGCCTTGCGCCCATGCGTCCTCGCCCATGGTGGCGCGCAGGTGCTCGACCGTGTTCTCGACCTCCCGACGGATCGCCGCGAGGTCGACGCCGACCAGCCGGTGGTCCTCCTTCACGATCCGCCCGTCCACCAGCACGGTGTGCACGTCGCCACGCTGCGCCTGGAACGCCACGTGGCCGTACGGGTTGAGCAGCGGGAACGACACCGGGGACGCGTCGTTCTTGATCAGCACGATGTCGGCCTTCTTGCCCGCCTCCAGGCTGCCGAGCGCGGCGGACCGCCCGAGTGCCGCCGCTCCGCCGCGGGTGGCCCAGTCGACGACGTGCTCGGCGCGTAGGGAGAGGTGGGTGACGGTGTCGCCCTTCTGGTGGGCTTCGAAGTGCTCGCGGGACCGGTCGGCGCCAAGGGTCGTGCGCATCGCGGAGAACAGGTCGCCGCTCCACCACACGCTGGTGTCCATCGAGAGGGACACCGGGATGTCGTGGGCGCGCAGCGACCAGGTGGGCGGGTACCCCTGGCCCGCGCTCTGCTCGCTCTCGGTGGACACCGACACCGAACCGCCGCTGGCCGCGATCCGGTGGTAGGAGTCCGCCGAGAGCGTTGCCGCGTGCACGAAGACGCTGGACTCGTCGAGGAAGCCCGCCTCGTGGGCGAGCCGGATGCCGTCGTCGTTGGTGGCACCCCACACGCCTGCGTGGGTCGTGACGGGCACACCGATCGACCGCGCGACCTCATACGCGGCCCGCTCGGGAAACGCCGGGTCGCCGGTGACGTCGAAGGCCATCTGGAAGCCGAGGCGGTCGTCGGCCTCGTCGAGCATGCGCCGCGCGAACGCCCGGAAGTCCGCCGACGTGGACCACTCCCACGGCGCCTGCTGGATGTTGCCGTAGGCCAGCACGAACCGGCCCGGCACCGCGCGCAGTGCGTCGACCGCGCCTTCCGCGTGGGCGACGGTCTGCAGCCCGTGCGACCAGTCCACGCAGGTCGTGACGCCCGCGTCGAGCGCCTCCGCTGCGGCGAGCAGGTTGCCTGCGCGGATGTCCTCCGGCCGGAAGTGGCGACCGGACTCGAGGTAGTACCAGACGAAGTACTGCGTGAGGGTCCAGTCGGCGCCGTAGCCGCGCATGGCCGTCTGCCACATGTGCCGGTGGGTGTCGATCATGCCGGGCATGACGATGCCGTCGCGGGCATCGATCTCGCGGGTGCCTTCGGGGACCGGGAGCGCGGGCCCGACGGCGGCGATGCGGTCCCCCGTGACGAGCACGTCGGCGCCCCGCAGCACGCTGTGCTGCGCGTCGAGGGTGAGCACCGTGCCTCCGCGCAGCACGACCGACCCCGCCTGTGCGCCACTCGGCATCGCCATCGACCCGCTCCGTTCCCGCACATCGGACAGTTGTCCGGCATACGGTCGTCCGGGGGTAGGCTCGTGTCAAGGTCCAGAGGGAGCGGGGGTAGGTCCATGCCACGCGCCGGAGCCGGGCCGGACTTCATCGAGGCGCTCGCCCGCGGGCTCGAGGTCATCGCGGCGTTCCGTCCGTCCTGCGGGGCGTTGACGCTCGCCGACGTGGCCGCGGCCACCGGGCTCGCCAGGCCGACGGCCCGCCGGATCCTGTTGACGCTGCGGGAGCTGGGCTACGTCCGGCTCGAGGACGGGGCCTTCACCCTCACGCCGCGGGTGCTCGACCTCGGCGTCGCCTTCGTGCGGTCGCAGGGGCTGTGGGACGTCGCCCGCCCGCACATGCGGGCGCTGGTCGCCCGCACCCACGAGTCGTGCTCGATCGCCCAGCTCGACGGCTCGGACATCGTCTATGTGGCCCGCGTGGCCGTGCCCAAGATCGTCGGCCTTTCGGTGCAGATCGGCACCCGCTTCCCAGCCATGGCGACGTCGCTGGGCAAGGTACTGCTCGCTGCGCTCCCGCTCGCCGAGCTGGAGTCCGTGCTGGCCGAGCCGACCCGCTCGGGACTCGTCCCGCGGTGGCAGCCCGAGCAGGCCGAGCGCGACGAGGTGCTGCGCGACGTGCGGGCGCAGGGGTGGGCGCTCACCGACGAGCAGCTCACGCTCGGCATCCGCTCGGTGGCCGCGCCGCTGCGCGACGGCGAGGGCAGGGTGTTCGCCGCGGTCAACGTGAACACGCACGCTGCGGAAACCCCGGTCGAGCACCTCCTGGGCGTGCACCTGCCGCTGTTGCTCGCCACCGCGGGGGAGATCAGCGCAGACTTCGCGCGGCTGGCGGCCCTCTCGCACGAGACCGTTGCCATCTGAACGAACCCTGGTACAGGATCGGACAACTGTCCGTAGAGCGAGGAGATGGGATGCCAGGTCCGCTGTCGGGGGTGCTCGTCGCGGATTTCTCGCGCGTGCTGGCCGGTCCGTACGCCACGATGCTGCTGGCCGACATGGGCGCGGAGGTCGTCAAGGTCGAGTCGCCGGAGGGTGATGAGACACGGAACTGGACGCCACCTGCCCGCGACGATGTCTCCACCTACTACCTGGGCATCAACCGGGGCAAGCGGTCCGTTGCGCTCGACCTGCGCGATGCGGCCGATGTCGAACTGGCCCGCGAGCTGGCCCGAAGAGCCGATGTCATGATCCAGAACTTCCGGCCGGGCGGGTTGGCCAAGTACGGGCTCGACGCCGCCACCACCCGCGCGGCCAACCCGGGCCTCGTCTACGCCTCGATCAGCGGGTTCGGCCAGCGCGAGGGCGCGGCCGTGCCCGGGTACGACCTGATGGTCCAGGCGATCTCCGGACTGATGAGCCTCACGGGCCCCGCCGACGGGCCGCCGTACCGGGCCGGGATCTCGGTCTTCGACGTCATGGCGGGCACCCACGCCGTGATCGGGATACTCGCCGCGCTGCGGCAACGCGACGCCACGGGGGAGGGCCAGGAGGTCGAGGTCAACCTGCTCTCGTCGGCGCTGTCGGGGCTGGTGAACCACAGCTCCGCGTGGTTGGCGGGCGGCGTGGTGCCCTTCCGCATGGGCAACGCCCACCCCAGCGTCTACCCGTACGAGCCACTGGCCACCGCCGACCGGGACCTCATCATCGCGGCGCCCAACGACCGCCTGTTCCGCAAGCTGTGCACGGTGCTGGGCATCCCCGACGTGCCCGACGACCCGCGCTTCGCGCGCAACAGCGACCGCACCGTCAACCGGGCGGAGCTGGCGCCGATCCTGCTGGAGCGGCTCGCCACCCGAGGGGCGGAGGAGTGGTTCGAGCTCCTCGTCGCCGCAGGCGTGCCCTGCGGGCCGATCAACACGGTCGACGGCGGGTTCGCGATGGCGGAGAAGTTCGGGCTGGAGCCGGTCGCGATGGCCGGTGAGGGCGAGCGGGCGCTGCCCACGGCGCGCAACCCCATCACGTTCTCGGCCACCCCGACCGCCTACCCGCTGCCCCCGCCCGAGCTCGACGAGCACGGCGTCGAGCTGCGGAAATGGCTGGCGTCGTGAGTACGCGGGGTGAGCTGCGCTACGAGACCGCGCTCGGCGCTTCGACCCCGGACACGATCACGCTGCTCGGGCACGACCTCGCGCGTGACGTCATGGGTGAGGTCGGGTTCGGCGAGCTCGCGTTCTGGCTCGCCACGCAGCAGCGTCCCACCGCGGGGCAGACGCGGGTGTTCGAGGCGGTGTTGGCGGCGCTGGCCGACCACGGGTTCACCCCCACGGCCATCGCAGCCCGGCTGACCTGGTTGTCCGCCCCCGACTCCGTGCAGGGCGCGCTGGCGGCGGGCCTGCTCGGCGGGGGGTCGCGGTTCCTGGGCGTCACCGAGGACACCGGGCGGTTCCTGCACGAGGTGCTGCCCGCGCAGCTGCCGCAGGACGACGCGGGGTGGGATGCGCTGGCCCTCGACACGATCCGCGCGCAGCGCGCGAAAGGCGCCTTCGTGCCGGGGCTGGGCCACCCGGTGCACAAGGACGGCGACCCCCGCACGCCGCGGCTGATGCAGATCGCCCGCGAGGAGGACTGCTTCGGGCCGCACCTGCAGCTGTTCGCCGCGATCGGCAGGACGGCGCCCCAGGTGCTGGGCAGGACCCTGCCGTTGAACGGGGCGGGCGTGTGCGGCGCCGCGCTGGCCGACCTCGGCCTCCCGATGCCGCTGCTGCGGGGCTTCGCGCTCCTCGCGCGCACCGCGGGGTTGATCGGCCAGCTCGCCGAGGAGCTGCGCCGTCCCATCGGCAACGACGTCTACCTGACGATCGATCGCGGCGCCGTCCCGATCCCGCCTGAACCATGGCGACCGTGATGACTGCTCCGGTGCGGCCCACGCCGCCGGTCGGCAGCCACGCCCAGCCGGAGTGGCGGATCGACTGGTGGTCGCACCGGACTACGGGATGAAGTATCTGCCGCGGGCGTCCGCGGAGGGGAAGATGCGCGCGTCGGCCGGGGCCGTGGCTCTCCTGCGCGCCGAGGTGGAGGCGTAGATGCAACTCGTCACCGAAGACAACATCACCGACCTGGCCGTGGAGCGCTGGGCCACCGCGCACGACCCGAGGCTCGCGCAGATCATGACGGCGCTGGTCCGGCATCTGCACGAGTTCGCCAGGGAGGTGCAGCTCAGCGAGGCCGAGTGGATGGCGGCCATCCAGTGGCTCAACCGAACCGGTCAGATCAGCGATGAGAAGCGCCAGGAGTTCATCCTCACCTCCGACGTGCTGGGCCTGTCGATGCTCGTCGTCCAGATGAACCACCGGCTCGACTCCGCCGCCACCCCGAACACCGTGCTGGGCCCGTTCCACATCGACGGCTCGCCGCCCCTTGCGTTCGGCGCGGACATGTCCGAAGGCATCGCGGGCACCCCGCTCTTCATGCACGGCAAGGTCGTCGACCTGGACGGGAAGCCCGTCGCCGCCGCCGTGCTCGACGTCTGGCAGGCCGACGGCGACGGCATGTACGAAGCCCAGCTGCCCGTCGACGAAGCGCGGTTGCGTGCCAAGTACACGGCGCGCGAGGACGGTTCCTACTGCGTACGGACGGTGGCGCCGCTCGGCTACGCGATACCGATGGACGGGCCGGTCGGCGAGCTGATCGGCGCGACCGCGATCAGCTACTTCCGGCCCGCGCACGTGCACGTCCTGATCAACGCGCCGGGCTTCGAGCCCCTGACCACCCATCTGTTCCGGGAGGGGGCCGAGTACCTGGACAGCGACGTCGTGTTCGGCACGAAGCAGGAGCTCGTCGTCGCGTTCGAGCCCCGCGACCCCGGCCCGACCCCCGACGGCGGCAGGTCGGAGGGCCCGTGGCTCTCGGCGGCCTACGACTTCGTGCTGCAACCCGGCCCCGCCTAGCAAACCCAGGACCGAAGCGTGGCGAAAATTGTCGGTGGGTGCTCCTAGCCTCCGCGGTGTCTGGACAACTGCGTCCAGGAGACGAGGAGGCCGAGATGGTCATCGACTGTGAAAGCTGCGCTGTCCGATTCTCCGCGTGCGGCGACTGCGTGGTCGGCGTGTTGCTGGGGGTGCCACCCGGCGCGCCCACCGTGTCACTCGACGCACCGGAGCAGCACGCGCTCGATGTGCTGGCCGAGCAAGGCCTGGTGCCTCGATTGCGCTTGGTGGCCACCCATCCGCGCCCGCCGCAAACCGACATGCACGAATCCCACTTGGCCTGTGACGCAGGGTGAGATCACGTTGTCACAGATGGGTACAACGTGAACTTCCGAACGCGGAGCGTGGCAAAAGCAGGGGCGCCGCGCGGGCGCCCCCGGTGATGGACGTGCTCTGGCGTCCTCCGTAATCTCCGCGGGACCTTGCGGAAGGTCCGGCGTCCGATCAGCGGACGGCGACGCAAGGTCACCGCACGTTGATCCGTTCGGTACGACCTGGCTGATCATCGGTGACGTGCGGGAGCCTGCGAGAGGAGCCTTGCTGCGTGGTGTCGCCTCGGCGTACCTCGAATGGACGCAGTCGTCTGTGTCGTCCGCTCGGTGCCCTGCTGGTCGCACTGGCCGTGCTGCTCCTCGGCGCCTGCCCGGCCGCCGCCGACCCGCCTCCGGCGCCGGTCCCACCCCCACCTGCTCCGACGTCTGCGGCGGATGCCCAGGCGCAGCTCGGCCAAGTTCAGCACGAGGCCGAGGCGCTCACCGAACAGTGGCACTCCGCCCAGGACAACCTCGCCGCCCGCCGACAGGAGATCGCCAAGTTCCAGGCGGCCGTCGGTCCCGCCCAGCAGATCGCCGCCACGGCGAGGGCTGAGGAGGAGAGCTACCACAAGCAGGTCGACGTCGTCACCATGGCGACCTTCGAGAGCGGCAACCTCGACCAGCTCGACGCGATGCTCGCCGCCCGTTCCCCCCAGGACTTCCTGGACCAGATGTCGGCGCTCGAGACGATCTCGTCCGAGGACAAGGACGCCCTCGACGCCCTGATCGCCAAGGCAGGCGACGCCGACCGCGCGCAGGCCGCCGCCGCCGACGCCGTCGCGAGGGCGCAGGCCGCCGCCGACCAGGCCAACCAGGCCGAGCAGGACCTCGCCGCCCGCAAGAGCGACGCGGAGTCCCGCATCGCCCAGGCCGAGCAGCTGCTGCGCTCCCTCACACCCGCTGAGCTGCGGGCCCGCAACGGCCCCTTCATCCTGGCGCCCACGATCACCGGCGCAGGCATCGGCGTAGCCGCTCTGCGCGCCGCCGCCTCCCAGCTGGGCAAGCCCTACGTCTGGGGTGCCGAGGGGCCCAGAAGCTACGACTGCTCCGGCCTGACGTCGTGGTCGTTCTCCCAGGCAGGGGTCACGCTGCCGCGCTCGAGCAGCCAGCAGGCCTTGGTCGGCGCCCCCGTCTCCTGGAACAACCTGCAGCCGGGCGACCTCGTCTTCTACTACCACCCGGTCAGCCACGTCGGCATCTATGCAGGCAACGGGCTGTTCATCAACGCGCCGGACTCCGGTGACGTCGTCCGCTACCAACCGCTCTCAGCCGCCAATTTCTCCGGCGCGCGGCGCCTCTAGGCGCCTCGAAAGACTTAGTCCGCTCCCCGGAAGTCAGGCGGCGGCCGATCCCCGCGATCGGCCGCCGCCCGTCGTTTCGACGCCGTGCCTGCCCGATCCGAAGAGCCTGCCCGATCCGAAGAGCCGATAGCGTGCCGCCGTGACCCGCACCCTGCTCGTCACCAACGACTTCCCGCCGCGCACCGGCGGCATCCAGCGCTACCTTCTCGAGCTCGCGACCCGGTTGCCGGACGGCGAGCTGGCCGTCTACGCGCCCGCGTGGCCGGGGGCGGCCGCCTTCGACGCCGGGCTGCCCTTCCCGGTGTACCGCCACCCCACGTCGCTGATGCTGCCCGTTCCTCCGGTCGCCCGGCGGGCGGTGCAGATCGCCCGCGTACACGCCACGGACACGGTCTGGTTCGGCGCGGCCGCCCCGCTAGCCCTGCTGGCGCCCACGCTGCGGCGCCGGGCCGAGGTCGGCCGCGTGCTCGCCAGCAGCCACGGGCACGAGGTGGGGTGGTCGATGCTGCCGGGCGCACGCCAGGCGCTGGGGCACATCGGGCGCAACGCCGACGTGATCACCACCGTCTCCCGTTACACCCGCGCGCGGGTCGCCTCGGCCTTCGGCGCGCGGGCCGCGCTGGAGCTGCTTCGCCCGGGTATCGACACCCGGCGCTTCCGGCCCGACCCCGGCGCCCGTGCCGAGCTGCGGCGCCGCCACGGCCTGGGCGGCGCGCCCGTCATCACGTGCGTGTCGCGCCTGGTGGCCCGCAAGGGGCAGGATCTGCTGATCCGCGCACTGCCCCTGGTCAGGCAACGGGTGGCGGGCACTCGCCTCGTGCTGGTCGGCGACGGACCGGACGCCGTCCGCCTCCGCGCACTGGCCACCGCCAACGGGGTCGCCGACGACGTCGTGTTCGTCGGCGCGGTGCCCGACGCGGACGTGGCGGCCCACCACGCGATCGGCGACGTGTTCGCGCTGCCGTGCCGCACCCGCGGGCGCGGCCTGGACGTCGAGGGCCTGGGCATCGCGCTGCTGGAGGCGGCCGCGACGGGGCTCCCGGTTGTCGCGGGGCGCTCTGGTGGCGCGCCGGAGACCGTGCAGGAGGGCCGCACCGGCCACGTCGTCGACGGTCGGGACCGCGCCGCCCTCGTCGAGGCGCTCGTCGCGCTGCTCGCCGATCCCGAACGGGCCGCGGCGATGGGCTCGGCGGGCCGGGACTGGATGGGCACGGACTGGCGCTGGGACGAGCGCGCGCAACGGCTCGTGTCCCTGCTGGGACGGGGCGCCGGTCAGGCAGGTTGTTTGCGGCCCGCGTAGATGCTCGCGATGGCGTCGGCGTAGCGCTCCGCGACGACGTTGCGCTTCACCTTCATCGTCGGGGTCATCTCGCCGCCTGCCTCGGTGAAGTCCGCGGGCAGGATGCGGAACTCGCGGATCTGCTCGGCCCGCGACACCGCGAGGTTCGCGTCCGCCACCGCCTCGCCGATCTCCCTGCGAAGGTCGGGATCGTCCACGAGGTCCGAGGGCGGCGTGCCGGGGTCCTTGCCTGCGCGCTCCAACCAGCCCGGCAGGGTCTCCGCGTCGATGGTGACCAGCGCGCCGATGAACGGCTTGCCGTCGCCCACCACCATGCACTGGCTGACCAGGGGATGCGCGCGCAGGCGGTCCTCAAGCACGGCGGGCGCGACGTTCTTGCCGCCCGCCGTCACGATCAGCTCCTTCTTCCGCCCAGTGATCTTCAGGTACCCCGCGTCGTCGAGCTCCCCGATGTCGCCGGTGTGGAACCAGCCGTCGGTGAGCGCCTCCGCGGTGGCGGTGTCGTTCTTCCAGTAGCCGCGGAACACGATCGGTCCGCTGACCAGGATCTCGCCGTCGTCGGCGATCCGCACGGCGTGCCCGGGGACCGGACGGCCGACGGTGCCCACGCGCTGCGCCCCCAGTGCGTTGACGGTGACGCCCGCGGAGGTCTCGGTGAGGCCGTAGCCCTCGAGCACCGGCAGACCGACGCCGCGGAAGAAGTGGCCGAGGCGCTCGCCGAGCGGCGCGCTTCCCGATACCGCCGCAATGACCCGGCCGCCGACCGCCGCGCGCAGCTTGCCGTAGACGAGCCGGTCGAACACCGCGTGCCGCACGCGCAGCCCCATCCCCGGGCCGCCGGTGTCCTGCGCTCTGCTCCAGGCGACCGCCGTGTCGCCCGCGGCGTCGAAGATCCTTCCCCGGCCGCTGTCGTGCGCGCGCTGCCTGGCCGAGTTGAACACCTTCTCGAACACCCGCGGCACGGCGAGCAGGAACGACGGACGGAACACGCCGAGATCGCCGACCAGGTCGGACACGTCGGCGGTGTGCCCGATGACCGTGCCGCTCTGCATGGCCCCGCACTGGATCACCTTGCCGAAGATGTGCGCCAGCGGCAGGAACAGCAGAACCGAACCACCGGGGTTGAGCAGCTGCGGGAACACGTGCGCGACCGAACGCACCTCGGACTGCACGTTGCGGTGGGTCAGCTCGCAGCCCTTGGGACGGCCGGTGGTGCCGGACGTGTAGATCAGCGTGGCGAGGTCGTCGGCCAGTACCGCCTTGCGGCGGGCGTGCACCTCGTCCTCGGCGACGCCTTCCCCGAGCGCGACGAGCCGCTCGACGGCCCCCGCCGACCCGTCCTCCGGTTCGATCCGCCACACCTCGCCGAGTTCGCCGAGCCCCTCGCGGACCTCCTCGACGAGCTCCGCGTGCCGCTGCGACTCCACGATGACCGCGACCGCACCCGAGTCGGAGAGTATCCAGCGGATCTGGTGGGCGGAGGACGTCTCGTAGACCGGCACGGTGACCCCACCGACCGCGATGATCGCGTAGTCGATCAGCGTCCACTCGTAGCGGGTGCGCGACAGCAGGGCCACCCGGTCACCCGCCTGTACGCCCGCAGCGATCAGCCCGCGGGCGACCGCCGTGACCTCCGACGCGAACTGCCCCGCCGTGACGTCGCGCCACCGGCGGTCCGCGTCGCGCCTGCGGTAGGCGACCGCTGACGCGTCCCTCGCCGCGTTGTCGTAGACGGCGTCGACAACGGTTTCGTCGTCCCCGACGCGGACGGTGGCAGGCACGCTGTACTCACGCACGGCTGTTGGCTCCTCATGGCTCGCTTCGCCAAACCTACCGCCGCGTTCTTCGTTCGGGCAGGACTCCAACGGGCATGCTGGCCACCGTGCCGTCGGTCGATGTCGTGGACGAGACGTTCGTGGCCGTGCCTCCCGAGGTGCTGGTCGCCGAGTTCGCGCCGCCCGCCCGGTGGCGGATGCTGTGGCCCGATCTCGACCTGCGCGTCGTGACCGACCGGGGCCCGGCGGGTCTGCGCTGGACGGTCACCGGTGCGCTGGTCGGCAGCATGGAGGTGTGGCTCGAACCCGTGCTCGACGGCACCCTCCTGCACTACTTCCTGCGCGCCGACCCCGCAGGCCCCGACGGCGGCCCGGCACCTGCGCCGCCACGGCGGGGAGCAGCCGAGGCGCAACGGCGCCAGCGCGCGGCCAAGGCGATCGCGTTCGCCTGCAAGGACCGGCTGGAGGCGGGCCGGGCCCCGGGGGAGCCACCGGGCCGGTAACGTCCTGATCATGCGCGTGCACGTGGTCTCCGACGTGCACGGCAACGCGGAGGCGCTGGCCAAGGCGGGGGAGGGGGCCGACGCCCTCGTCGTGCTCGGGGATCTCGTCGAGTTCGTCGACTACGCCGACCCCACCCGCGGCATCCTGGGACGCGTGCTCGGGCCGGAGGTCAGCGCCGAGTTCGCGCGCTTGCGCCTGGCCGGTCGGCCGGGGGAGCTGGCGGCGTTCTCCCATGAGGCGTGGTCGCGCTTCCCCGACCCGTCCGCTGTCGTCACGGAGGCGGTCAAGGAGCAGTACGCGGCGCTGTTCGCCGTCATGCCGACGCCCACGTTCGCCATCCCCGGCAACGTCGACCTGCCCGAGCTCTGGCCCGAGTTCACCCGCCCCGGCGTCTCCGTGCCCGACGGTGAGGTCGTCGCGATCGGCGGCCTGCGGTTCGGGTTCGTGGGCGGCGTCCCGCTGCCGGAGGGCATGGCCGTGCCCGGCGACGGCCCGTGGACCCCGAACCTGCGCGTGGCCGCGGAGTACGCGGCAGCGGTCGAAGGGCTCAGCGAGCTCGACGTCCTGTGCAGCCACGCGCCGCCTGCCGTGCCCGAGCTGGCCTACGACGTCGTCTCGCGGCGGTCCGAGTCGTCCTCGACCGCGCTACTGGCGCGCATCCACCGCGACCGGCCGCGCGCGGCGGTGTTCGGGCACGTGCACCAGCCGCTCGCCCCTCGGTGCCGCGTGGGCCGCACCGAGTGCGTCAACGTCGGGCACTTCCGCGCCACCCGAACGCCGCACGTCCTGCGCTGGTGATCGGCCCAGCGCCGGTAGCCTGCGCGGCATGGCCGACGCGACGTCCTCCTCGATCACCATCGCCGCCCCGCCGGAGCGGGTGCTGGCGGTGATCGCCGACTTCGCCGCCTACCCCGAGTGGGCCGAGCAGATCAACGCCGTCGAGGTGCTCAAACCCGGGAACGACGGCAAGGCGGAGCGGGTCCGCTTCATGATGGACGCCGGGCCGATCAAGGACTCCTACACGCTGGACTACGTCTGGGCGCCCGACGGCCACTCGGTGACCTGGACGCTGGTCAAGGGGCAGATCCAGAAGGCGCAGGACGGCTCGTACACGCTGGCGGGTCAGGACGACTCCACGACGGTGACCTACTCCCTCGCCGTCGACCTGAACATCCCGATGATCGGCATGCTTCGGCGCAAAGCCGAGAAGGTCATCATCGACACCGCGCTGAAGGGCCTGAAGCGCCGGGTCGAGGCGCTGAAGGGCTGAGCGGCGGCTACCCTCCGCGCGTGGGGGTCGTGCTGTTCACCGGCAAAGGCGGCGTCGGCAAGACGACGCTCGCCGCGGCGACGGCGGCCCTGCTGGCCCGTTCGGGGCGCAAGGCGCTCGTCGTGTCGACCGATCCCGCGCACTCGCTCGGCGACGCGCTGGGGGTCGAGCTCGACGGCGAGCCCACGGAGCTCGAACACGGCCTCTTCGCCGCCCACATCGACACCCACGCCCTGCTGGACGAGGCGTGGGGGCCGCTGTCCCGGCATCTGCGCACCTTGCTCGCGGGCGCGGGCGTCGAGGAGATGGTGGCCGACGAGCTGACCGTGCTGCCCGGCGTCGAGGACCTCCTGGCCCTCTCCGCGGTACGCAGGGCCGCCGAAGCGGGGCCGTGGGAGGTCGTCGTCGTCGACTGCGGGCCGACCGCCGAGACGCTGCGGCTGCTGGGTCTCCCCGAGGCCGTCGCGGGCTACCTCGAGCGCCTGTTCCCGGCCCACCGCCGGGCGGTGCGCGGCATGTTGGCCGGTCTGGCCGGGGGCGGGCGGAGCAGCGCGGCGGGCTGGGACGCCGCCGCGGACGCCTTGGACGCGCTTGCCGAACAGCTCAGCGGGCTCAGGGCGATGCTGGGTGACCACACCCGCACCTCCATCCGACTCGTCCTCACCCCGGAGCGGGTGGTGGCCGCCGAGACCCGGCGCACGCTCACCGCGTTGGCGCTGCACGGCCTGCGCGTCGACGGGATCATCGCGAACCGGGTGGTGCCAGGGCCGCCGCCGTCGCTGCGCGGGCCCGTTGCGCGCTGGCTGCGCGAGCGGTACAGCGAGCAACAGACCGTCCTCACGGAGCTGACGGGCCTCGGCGGAGTGCCGCTGTCCACCGTCGACCACACCGCGGCGGAGCCGACCGGGGTGCCCGCGCTGCTGGACGTCGCCCGCAACCTCTACGGCGACGCCGATCCCGCCACGCCGGGCACGGACGGTCCGCCTCTGCTGCGGGTGCGGCGCACGCGCGGCGAGGGCGCGTCGGCGGACTCCGAGTTCGAGCTGGTGCTGGCCCTTCCGGGCGCGGCGGACGGCCCGCTGGATCTCACCAGGGTCGGCGACGAGCTGGCGATCGCCGTCGGTGGCGTGCGGCGGCTGGTGGCACTGCCCTCGGCGCTGCGGCGCTGCTCGGTGACCGCGGCCCGGCTGGAGGGCGACGACCTGTGCGTCACGTTTGCCCCCGATCCGGCGGTCTGGACGCGATGACGACATCCGAACCCGGGTGCGACGGGCACGCCGGGGTGTCGGCGGAGCTGCGTGCGCTTGCCGTCGCGACGCTGGACCGGCTGGAGCCCGCCCTGGACCGGCTGCGCACCGAGCCGTCCACGCCGGTGACGCCCACGACCTGCGCGGGCTGCCCGGTGTGCGCGCTGATGGCCGCGCTGCGCGGTGAGCGTCCTGAGATGGTGCAGAGGCTCGCCGAACATGCGGGCGGCCTGGTCAGCCTGCTGCGCGCCGCGCTCGCCGAGTCTGCGTCCGAGTTTGCGTCCGGGCCTGCGGCTGAGCCCGGGTCCGGTTCCGACGCCGGGCAGGCGCCGACCGCGCGCACGGCGTCGGGCAGTCCGAAGCTCGTGCAGCGGATCCCCGTCGAACGGGTCGGGGCTCGACCATGACCGGCCGTGCGCGGAAAACGTCGCCAGGGCAACTCTTTCCGCGCACGGGCACGCAGTGCTGACCGTCGGTGTCGACGTCGGGGGCACCAGCGTCAGGGCAGGCGTCGTCGACGCCGACGGCAACGTGCTCGACACCGCCCGTACGCCCACACCGCGCAGCGAGGCCGCGCTGGAGGCCGCGGTCGCAGGCGTGGTGGGCACCCTCGCGGCCCGGCACCGGATCGCCGCGGTCGGGCTCGCCGTCGCCGGGTTCATCACGCCCGACCGGCGCGTCGTGCGGTTTGCGCCGCACCTGTCGTGGCGCGACGCCCCGGTGGCCGACCGCATCGCGGCCCGCGTCGGCCTGCCCGTCGTCGTCGAGCACGACGCCAATGCGGCAGCGCTCGCGGAGCGCCACTTCGGCGCCGCGTCAGGAGCAGCCGTCGCGGTCTTCGTGGCGCTCGGCACCGGGATCGGCTCGGCCCTGCTGCTCGACGGCGAGCTCTACCGCGGCGCGTTCGGCGTCGCCCCCGAACTGGGACATCTGCAGGTCGTGCCGGACGGACGGCCGTGCCCGTGCGGCAAGACGGGCTGCTGGGAGCGCTACTGCAGCGGGACGGCGCTGGCCACGACCGCCATCGAGCTGCTGGCCCGCGAGCCGGGGCGAGCCCCGCTGCTGACGCGGCTCGCCGCGGGTGACTCCCGGCGCGTGACGGGGCAGGCGGTCGCGGCCGCCGCACGGGAGGGCGACGCGGTCGCCTGCGCCGCGCTGGAGGACATGGCGCGCTGGTTGGGCGTGGGCCTCGCGCTGGTGGCGGACGTGTTCGACCCGGAACTCGTCGTGATCGGCGGCGGGGTGTCGGAGTCGGCGCCGCTGTTCCTCGACGAGGCGCGGGAGCACTACGCGGCGGCGCTCACCGGCGCGGGCCGCCGCCCGCTCGCCCGGATCCGCACAGCACAGCTCGGCGAAGCGGCCGCCGTCGTCGGGGCGGCGCAGCTCGCGCGGCAGCTCGCGGGGCCGGTCAAGACCAGGACCGGCAAGCCCCCGGGTCAGAGGACGGCGCCGCCGTCCGGGTCGTCGGGGTCGTCGAGGTAGATCGGCGGGTCGCCGTCGGAGTTGTCCGGCCACAGCCGCAGCACGAGCCAACCCAGCCCGGACGCGATCGCGACCAGCCCGAGGGGCAGCCCGTAGAGCTGCGGGACCCCGACCCAGCCGGGGAACGTCACGAGGACCAGCCCCAACACGATGAGGGTGAGCCCGACCAGTATCGGCGGCCCGAGGCGCGGCAGGGGCGGGGGCTCCGGCGGGACGAAGTGCTCGTCGGCGAGAGGGTCGGCAGCAATTGGGTCGGCGGCGAGGGGATCGGCGGGAAGCTCGCCTGCGAGGGGAAGCGCATCCCCGCCGCCCTCGCCATCGCCCTCGCGGAAGTCGGCGCCACGACCGGGGTCGCGATCGTTCTCGGGTCCGTCGGTGCGGGGTATTCGGGTGTCGGGGACCTCGCCCGCCGCACCGCCGGGCAGGCGGTCGAACGGGTCCACTGCGGTGACGCGAGGCAACTGGCCGTCGGCCCGCAAACGGTCGTCGAGGGATGGGGAGTCGTCTCCCGGCCAGCGGCCGTCCTCGGGCCACTGCGGGAGGCCGCCCTCCCGTTGCAACGCCGCGACGATGTCGTCGAAGCCGGTCGGATCGGGTTCGCGCGTCACGCGGCCCTCCTGTCCCGTGCCACCACTATGGCCATCCTGTCACGTAATGGCCCGTTGTCGCTGCGGTGGCCCCGTCCGTAGGCTGGCGCGGTCGAGCCGGAAGGGGCACGCCGAGGTGCTGTACTGGTGGTCCAAGTTCGTGCTTCTCGGTCCCTTGCTGCGACTGTTCTGCAGGCCCACCATCGAGGGTGTGGAGCACGTCCCGGAGCACGGGGGCGCGATCCTCGCGAGCAACCATCTCGCCGTCGCCGACTCGTTTCTGCTCCCGCTGCTCGTGCCCCGGCGCATCACCTTCCTCGCCAAGCGCGAGTATTTCACCCAGCGGGGCTTGGTCGGCCACCTGAAGAGGATCTTCTTCACCGGTATGGGGCAGGTGCCGATCGACCGGACGAGCGGTTCCGCCGCGCAGGCCGCGATGGCCACGGCCGTGCGGCTGCTGCGCGAGGGGCGGCTGCTGGGCATCTACCCCGAAGGCACGCGGTCGCCCGACGGCAGGCTGTACAAGGGAAAGACCGGCGTGGCGCGCATGACGCTCGAGGCGAGCGTGCCGGTCATCCCCGTCGCGATGATCGGCACCGACCGCGTCAACCCGATCGGGTCGCGGATCTGGCGTCCGCGAAAGGTGCACATCAAGCTCGGCAAGCCGTTGGACTTCTCCCGCTACTACGGGATGGCGGGCGACCGGTTCATCGAGCGCTCGATGACCGACGAGATCATGTATGCGCTGATGGAGCTCACCGGGCAGACCTACGTCGACATGTACGCGGCTTCGGTGAAGGAGCGCGCGGCAGCACTGCGCGCGGCCGCCCAACAGGAGGCCCAGGACAAGGCGCAGGAGAAGCGGGCGAGCTAGCGGTTCGCGTCCACACCGAGGTTCCCCCATCCGCGGGGCACTAGCCTCGGTCCTCGTGCGCTTCTTCTACGACTGCGAGTTCATCGAGGACGGGACGACCATCGAGCTGGTGTCCATCGGCGCGGTCGGCGAGGACGGCCGGGAGTTCTACGCGGTGTCCACCGAGTTCGACGAGGGGCGGGCCGGGGCCTGGGTGCGCGCCAACGTCCTGCCCAAGCTGCCCTCGCCCGCGGACCCGGCATGGCGTTCGCGCGAGCGGTTGCGCTCGGACCTGCTGGCCTTCCTCACCGGTGGGCCGGGTGAGGTGGAGCTGTGGGCGTGGATCGCCGCCTACGACCACGTGGCGCTGTGCCAGCTGTGGGGCGCGATGCCCGCGCTCCCACGCGCATTGCCGCGGTTCACCCGAGAACTGCGGCAGCGCTGGGAGGACGCGGGCAGGCCACCTCTCCCGCCTCCCACCGCGGACGCTCATGACGCGTTGGCGGACGCGCGGCTCAACTTGCTGCGGTGGGAGGCGATCGAGGCGGCTCAGCGGACGAAGGTAGCGGGCGGTTGAAGGTGGAGCGGGCGTGCGGGGTCAGGTGAAGAGGCTGACGCCACCCGGGCCGACCAGCAGCCCGACGACGATGAGCACGATCCCCCACAGCAGTTGGCGGCGGACGATGGCGAAGATGCCTGCGATCACGAGGATCACGGCGATGATCCACAGAAGAGTTCCCATGGTCCAGAAATAACCTTTGCGTCTGCTGTGGAATCGGTCCGAACGGGGGACACCTGGATCAGACGGCGGCGAGCTAAACGGGCCAAACGGGTGAGGGCCCGTCAACGTTCTACGCTGAGACTGTGAACTGGACCGTCGACGCCCCGGTCGAAGTACTTCCCGAGCTGCCACCCCTGCCCGGCGGCCTGCGCTCGCGTCTCGACGACGCGCTCGCCCGCCCCGCCGCCCAGCAACCCGAATGGCCGGACACCCAGGCCGTCGCGCACGTCCGCACCGTGCTGGAAAGCGTGCCCCCCGTGACGCTGCCGCCTGAGGTGGACCGGCTGCACGCCCGGCTGGCCGACGTCGCCAACGGTCGCGCCTTTCTGCTCCAGGGCGGCGACTGCGCCGAGACCTTCGTCGACAACACCGAGCCCCACCTGCGCGCGACGATCCGCACCATCCTGCAGATGGCGATCGTCCTCACCTACGGCGCGTCGCTGCCCGTCGTGAAGATCGGGCGGATCGCGGGCCAGTACGCCAAGCCGCGCAGCGCTCCGTTGGACGCGCTCGGCCTGCCCTCCTACCGCGGCGACATCGTCAACGCGATCACCCCGGACCCGGCCGCCCGCGTGCCCGACCCGTCCCGCATGATCCGCGCCTACGCCAACGCCTCGGCGGCGATGAACCTGGTGCGGGCCCTCACCGACACCGGCATGGCCGACCTCACGATGGTGCACGACTGGAACAAGGACTTCGTGCGCACCTCGCCTGCGGGAGCGCGGTTCGAGGCGATCGCGTCGGAGATCGAGCGGGCGCTGGCGTTCATGGCCGCGTGCGGGGTGGACGACCACAACCTGCACAGCGTGGAGTTCTACGCCTCCCATGAGGCGCTGCTCGTGGACTACGAGCGCGCGATGCTGCGCCTGGACCGCCGCGACCCGCAGGCCCCGCGCCTCTACGACCTCTCGGCCCACTTCCTCTGGATCGGCGAACGCACCCGGCAACTCGACGGCGCACACATCGCGCTCGCCGAGCTGCTGGCCAACCCGATCGGGTTGAAGATCGGTCCGTCGACGACGCCCGAGCTGGCCGTCGAGTACGTCGAGCGACTCGACCCGGACAACCGCCCCGGTCGGTTGACCCTCGTCAGTCGCATGGGCAACGGCCGGGTGCGCGACCTGCTCCCGGCGATCGTCGAGAAGGTCGAGGCGTCCGGGCACAAGGTCATCTGGCAGTGCGACCCGATGCACGGCAACACCGTCGAGTCGATGTCGGGCTACAAGACCCGCCACTTCGACCGGATCGTCGACGAGGTGCAGGGCTTCTTCGAGGTGCATGCTGCGCTGGGCACGCACCCCGGCGGGATCCACGTCGAGGTCACGGGCGAAGACGTCACCGAGTGCCTCGGGGGCGCCCAGGAGATCTCCGACGCCGACCTCTCGGGCCGCTACGAGACCGCCTGCGACCCGCGGCTGAACACGCAGCAGTCCCTCGAGCTGGCCTTCCTCGTCGCGGAGATGCTGCGCAGCTGAGCGTGGTGGGGGCTAGAAGCTAGAACGCCATCGCTTGCGCGCGCCGCTTGACCTCGCGGTGGCGGCCCGCGCGCAGCGAGGCCACGGGCCTGCCCGGCAGCGAGTCGTCCTCGGCGAAGAGCCAGCGCAGGATGTCCTCGTCGCTGTAACCGCCGTCGCGGAGCACGGTGATGGTGCCGGGCAGGCCCTTGATCACCGTGTCGCCGTCGAGGAAGTCGGCGGGGACGACCAGCTCGCCTTCGCGGCGGATGGCCAGCAGCTGACCGTCGCGCACGAACTGGTGTACACGGGACACGGACACGGACAGCCGGGTGGCGACCTCGGTGACCGGCAGCGTGGCGACGTCCTCGGACAACGGCGTGTTCACGACCCGACACGATGCCACACCAGCGGGCGTCACGGGCAGCTTTCCGGCGCAGCGGTACCTTCGCCTCGTGAATGTCGCCCCCGTCGCAGGCGCGCTGCTCGACGCGCGCTACCGCGTCGGGAGTGTCATCGCGACGGGCGGCATGTCCACGGTGTACCGCGGCACGGACACCCGGCTCGACCGGCCCGTGGCGATCAAGATCATGGACGCGCGGCTGGCAGGCGATCCGGCTTTCCGGGTCCGCTTCCAGCGTGAGGCGCGTTCGGCGGCGCGCATCGACCACCCGGCCGTCGTCGACGTCTTCGACCAGGGCTCCGAGCCGACCCCGTCAGGAGAGCGGCTGTTCCTCGTCATGGAGCTCGTCGAGGGCGGCACCCTGCGTGACGTCCTGCGCGCCAGGGGAGCACTGGGGGTGCCCGCGGCTTTCGCCGTGCTGGAGCAGGTGCTGGCAGGTCTGGCGGAGGCGCACCGGCTCGGCTTGGTGCACCGCGACGTCAAGCCGGAGAACGTGCTGATCAGCGTCACCGGCGAGGCCAAGGTCGCCGATTTCGGGCTGGCCGTCGCAGCGGCGCAGGCGGGCGCGAGCCACGCGGGCACGATCATGGGCACGGTCGCGTACCTGTCGCCCGAGCAGGTCGCGACAGGCGCTGCGGACGCGCGCAGCGACGTCTACGCCGCAGGCATCCTGCTGTACGAGCTGCTCACCGGCGCGCCGCCCTATACCGGGGACACCGCGATCTCCGTGGCGTTCCGGCACGTCAACTGCGACGTCCCGGCGCCGTCGCTGATCGCGGGAGACGTGCCGCCCGAGCTGGACGCGCTGGTGCTGCGCGCGACTCGGCGCGACCCCGCCGCCCGCCCCGCCGACGCGGCGGCGTTCTCGGCCGAGCTGCGGCAGCTCGCGGCCGTGCTGGAGGTGCCGCGGGTGCGGGTCCCGCCGCCGCCGCAGCCGGTCGACGAGCGACCGACGGTGCCGGGAACGGCCCGGCAGGGCCGCGCGGGGACGCGGATGCTGCCCCGTCCCGACGAGCACCCTTCGGTGGCGGAGCCGGGGCACGTGCGCGCCAGGCGCCGCAGCCGCGCGGTCTTCGCCGTGTGGACCGCGCTCGTGATCGTGCTCGCGCTGGGCATCGGGGTGACGGCGTGGTGGCTGGGCAGCGGCCGGTGGACAGCGGTGCCGTCGCTGACCGGTGACCAGCAGGACGTCGCCGAGCACCTGCTCGTCGCGGCCGAGCTCGTGCCTACCGCCCGCACCGTCTACGCGGCAGGGGTACCCGCGGGCCGGGTCACCGGCACCGACCCCGCCCAGGCCACCCGGCTGCTGCGCGGCAGCACCGTGACGCTCGTCGTGTCCCGCGGCGACCCGACCGTGCCCGCTGTCGCCGCGGGCACCGCGGTCGCCGACGCCAAGGCCGCGATCCGCGCCGCCGGGCTCAGCCCGGCGCAGACAGCGGCGGCCGCGGAGTACAGCGACTCCGTCGCGACGGGCACCGTGGTGCGCACCGAGCCCGCCGCGGGCACCCCACTCCCACCAGGCGGCAGCGTCACGCTCGTCGTCAGCCGCGGGACGCAACCTCCGCGCCAGGTGCGGGTGCCGTTCGTGATCGGAAAGACGTTCGACGAGGCCCAGCAGATCCTTTCCGACGTCGGTCTCGACGCGGAGGAACAGCCCGGTTTCGCCGGGTTCGGCAGGGCGGACGGCCGAGTCGTCAACCAGTCCAACGGGGCCGGAAGCATGGTCGACCGGGGCACGACGATCGTGCTGGAGACCCTGTAGCGCCGTGCGCGCCGACGGGCTACAGCCGCTCCTGCAGGTGGATCTCGACGTCGTCGCCCGCGTGCTTGCCGATCGCGCCACGAACGTCGATCTTCATCGGCAGCTTGTGCCTTCCGTCGCCGAGCGCCATGAACGAGCTGGTGAACGGGTGGCCGTCGACGGTGCCACGCACCTTCACCAGACCGCGGGTGCCGAAGAAGTCCGCCGAGCCCGGCCAGACGACGTAGGTCCAGCCGCCTTTGGCGGGGCTCTTCACCAGCGTCGCCGTGAACGTGGTGTCGAGCTCGCTCACGGCCGGACCTCGGTGATCTCCAAGCCGTTGCCGTCCACGTCGCGCAGGGCGAACATCGGCGGGATGCCGGGCCAGTTCAGCAGCTCGTCCACCACCACACCCGCACCGTGCAGCTCCCCGTGCAACGCCGCCGCGTCGGGCGTCGTGAGCCGGATGCCCGTCTCGACGCCTGCAGGCAGACCGTCGTGGGCGGGGACGAGCGCCAGCGAGACCGCTGATCCCGCGGCCGCCACCTCGATCCAGCGGCCGCCGATCTGCGGCAGCGGCACGTCGAGCCGCTTCTCGAGGCCGAGGGTGCCGACGTAGAAGTCGACGGCGCGGTCCTGGTCGGTGACGGGGATGCCGATCGTCCGCACGCCGGTGATGTCGGTCATGGTGTCCTCCTGTGGGTGCTCATCCGAGAAGGAGACCGACCTGCGGGCCGCGACTCATCGGTGAGTCCCTCGCTGCCCGTCAACTCCGTTCCCGCAAGCCGCGCCGCTCCCGGTCGCAGCAGCACCACGAGCAGGCCGACCGCGATCCAGGCCGCCGAGACCGCCGGGTACAGGCCCGCGGCTCCCTCGGGGTAGGGCGAGACGTTGCGCAGCAGCGTGTAGCCGATCAGAACGACCGCGAGCAGCGGGATCACGACCTCGATGAGGCGCACTTCGCGATAGCCCGAGAAGAAGAGCAGCTTCGCCGCGCCGACGGTGGCGAGCAGGTAGGCGACGAGCAGGATCAGCGTGCCGATCGTCCCCGACGCGACGAACAGCGTCGGGGGGTCGCCGCCCAACCCGAACCACGCCACCGCGATGACGAGGTACATGGCGGCGACGACCACCAGCGTGGCGGGCACCGGCGTGCCACGCGACGGCGCGACCGCGCCCAGCGCGCGGGGCACCAGACCGTCGCGGCCGAGCGCGAACAGCAGCCGCGCGGCGCCGACCGCGCACGCGAGCGCGCAGCCGAACGCGCTCACCGCCGCGCCGACCGTGATCACGTTGCCGACCCAGCCTGCCACGTAGGCGGTGCCGAGGTCGCCCAGCAGCGACGACGACTTGGTGAACGCCGCGACGCCCGCGTCGTCGGCGCCGAATCCCATCACCTCGACCGCGGTGACGACGACGAAGTAGACCCCACCGAAGATCGCGACGCCGAGGATCGCTCGCGGGATCGTCCGGCGCGGGTCGCGGGCCTCCTCGCCGAGCGTGGCCGCGGCCTCGAACCCCGCGAAGGACAGGAAGCCGAACACGATCCCGAGGAAGAGCGCCGAGACGTCGGTACCGGGTGCGGGCGTGAAGACGGAGAGGTCGATCCGGTGCCCGCCCGGCGCTGTGCCCGCGGCCAGCCGCACGAAGACGATGACCGTGACGACCAGGATCAACGCGACGGTCAGTGCCTCGATCGTCAGCAGGACCCTGGTGCCGCCGCGGACGCGCACGATCGCGAGGACGAGCACGAGCAGCAGCGCGACCGCCGCGAGCACGAACCCGGCCCAGCTCGGCTGGTTCTTCCAGATGCCGAGCGAGTCCAGCGCGGCCGTGCCGAAGATGCCCGCCGCCGTGGACGTGACGACCCCGTAGAAGATGTAGGTGCCCATCAGTGCCCAGCCCGCGACGACGCCCGCACGCGCGCCGAGGGTGGCGCCGACGAACCCGTAGACGCTGCCTGCGTGGTTGAAGCGCTGGGTCAGACGCACGAACGTATAGGCGATGAGCAGCACGCCGAACGTCGCCAGCAGGAAGGCCAAGGGCACTGCGCGGCCCACCGTGCCCGCGGTGCCCTGCGGGTTGATGTTGGCCGCCATCGAAGGCGCCATCAGGGCCAGCGAGAGGCCGATCGCCTCCCAGACGCTCAGCTCGCGGCGCAGCGCGCCGTTCGACGACTCAAACCGGTGGGACACGGCAGCATGCTCCCGCTAGAGGAGCGCGAAAGTCACTGCTCTGACCGCCTCGTCGCCCATCTGGACGCATCGGGCGTACTCGGCGCGTCGGGTGGCCAGCACGCAGCGTCCGAGAAGGTCACCCAGCCCACCCATGAGCACGGGATCGGCCTCCAGCGCGTTGAGCGCACTTGACTGGTCGGCGGGCAGCGGGCGGATGCCTGCTCGTTGCGCGTCCTGCTCGTCGAGTGTCGCGGGATCGTGCGCGGCGGGCTCGGGTAGCTGCAGGCCGCGCGCCAGGCCGTCGAGGCCCGCGAGGATGAGGCCGCCGAGCGCGAGGTGCGGGTTGCTGCTCGCGTCGCACGCCTTCAGCTCGGCGTTGGGGCTCTCGCTCTCGCGGCCGCGGAACGGCGACGCGACGCGCAGCGCGGCCTCGCGGTTGTCGAAGCCCCACGAGACGGTCGAGCCCGCCCACGACGACGGCCGCAGCCGGGCGTAGGACAGGAACGAGGGACAGGTCAGCGCGACCAGCGCAGGCAGGTGGTCGAGCACGCCCGCCAGGAACGCCCGTGCGGTCGCGGAGAGGCCGAACGGGTCGCCGTCGGGCGCCATGGCGTTGCGTTCGCCCGCCCAGAGGGAGAAATGCAGGTGACAGCCGCTGCCGACGTGCTCGGCGTAGGGCTTCGGCCCGAACGAGGCCAGGAGCCCGTGGCGGGTCTCGACGACGCCGCGCACGGTGTCGCGCAGCCGCAGCTGGTGGTCGGCGGCGGCCAGGGCGTCGGTGTGGGCGATCGAGATCTCCTGCTGACCCGGGCCGTACTCGTTGATCGCCTGCTCGACCTGGATGCCTTGTTCGGCGAGTGCGTCGACAATGTCGTTGACGACGGCCGCCGCCCGGTCCAGGCCCGCCGAGGAGTAGACGGGGCCGTCCGCCCACGGCCGCGGCCCTTCCGGGGTGGCCTCGGCGAGGTAGAACTCGTTCTCGAACGCCGCCTCGACACGCAGGCCTGCCGCGGCGGCCTGGGCGACCGCGCGACGCAGGAACGAGCGCGGACAGCCGCCCCAGTCGAGGCCGTCGTGCCCGACCTGGTCGCACAGCACGCTCGCCACGCCGGGAAGCCAGGGCAGGCGCACGAAGGTGGCCTGGTCGGCGACGATGCGGATCTCGCCGACCGGCTCCATGCCCGGCACCGGCACGAGATCGTCCAGCAGGTTGATCGCGTTCTGGGCGCGGGTGAGACCGAGCCCCGACGCGAGCGCGGCCTCGATCCGGGCGACGTGCACCTGCTTGCCCCGGATGACGCCGCTCGGGTCGCCGTAGAGGAAGCGGACCAGCTTCACCCCTTCGAGGTCCATCACGAGCCGGACGGTAGCCCCACCCCAAGGTGAGTCGTGCATCTCGGCACGGTGAGTCGGGCCAACCGCACAGGTGAGTCGTGCGTCTGGGCACGGCGAGTCGGGCATCTCGACACGGTGAGCTTGGCCGTTCGATGATTTCAACCTTCATGATCGGCGGAACCGGCGGATTTCGTGCGCAGGCGCATGGAATCCGCCGGGCTCGGCGATCACGACGTGAAAGTCCGTCTTCGGGCCGATAAGCGGTCTGTTGGGTCAGCGCGACGCACCTCGGCGCGTACGCCCGACTCACCGTGCCGAGATGCACGACTCGCCGTGCCCAGACGCCCGACTCACCTCTGCGGTTGGCCCGACTCACCGTGCCGAGATGCACGACTCACCTTGG
>DASWUV010000245.1:0-8264 GCA_036401495.1 Pseudonocardia sp.
CGAGCAGGTCGATGTGATGGACCACGGCGCGGCGCGGCGCGGCGTTCACCCTACGGGCGGACGCCACCCGTCCGGACGCGTCCGGGGTCTCGTGCTCGGCGGCGGCCACCCGCTCGCGGTGCCACCGGGCGATGAGCGCCGCGTCACCGTCGTCGAGTCGCCAGGGGCTCGGTGCGGTGAAGACGACCATGCCGTGGCGCCGGAAGGCGTTCGCGCTGACGTCGGCCGCGGTCGGACCGAGCAAGGTCCGGCCCGCCACCGCGCGGCGTTGATGGGCGTTGAAGGCCGCGGTGACATCGTCGTCGACCGGATCGGGCGGGTCGATCTCCACCTGCCCGGTGACGGTGAGGGTGAGCAGCGCGGGAACCTCCGCGGCCGCGCAGACCGAGGCGAGCTCGTCGACCTCGTCCGCGGTGAGCAGGTCGGTGAGCGCGGACCCGGTGACCGCGCTCGTCTCGGCGAGGTCCCGCGCGGTCAACGACGCGATGTCGGCGTGGCGCGTGGTGACCGTGACCGGCAGGCCGTCTCCGTCGAGCACGTCCCTCGTCCGGTCGGGAGCCAGTGCGAGCAGCGCGGGATCCCGGTCGAGCAGCGTCCACTCCTGCGGGCCGCGCAGCAGCGGAGCGAGCCAGCGGGTGGTCGAGCCGGTGCCGGACCCGATGTCGAGGATGCGGACCGGCCCGGGCCGCAGCACGGCAGCCAACTGCTGCGCGAGCTCGGTGCTGCGGGCCCGACGATCGGCGGGCTCGCGCAGGTCGAGCCAGTCGGGTTCGGCGACGGGCGGGGCGACGGGCCGGGCTGTGGGTGTCGCCACGGGCGGAACTGGCGGCGTCGCGGGCGTCGCCGCGGGCGGTGACACGGACGGATGTGCGGTCGGTCGCTCGGCGGTCATGGTGTGCCCTCCCGGTCGGGCAGCAGGGTGGCACCGCTGCGACCGAGCCGCGGCGACGAGACCCTGCCGCGGTCGGCGGCGGCCACCGGGCCCCCGGCCAGTGCCCCCTCCAGTGCGGCGGAGACGGCGACGGCCGTGGCGTCCCACCCCGGCAGCGTTGCGCCGCGGGCGACGGCCGCGGCGCGGAGACGGGCGCGCAGTGCGGGCTCGGCACACCATCGACGCAGGGCGGCCGCGAACGCCGCAGCGTCCCTGGGCGCGACGAGCAGAGCGGGACGGGTGCCGTCGGGGGCGTGGCCGACGGTGTCCGGCAGCGCGCCACCGGTGGTCGTGATCATGGGGATGCCCCTGGCCAGCGCCTCTGCGGCCGCCATCCCGTAGGTCTCGGTCGTCGACGCCAGCACGGCGAGGTCGGCCGCGGCGTAGGCAGCGTCCAGGGCCGGGCCGTCGAGGGGGCCGACCAGCCGCACGCGATCGCCGAGGCCGGCCTGTTCGATGCGCTCACGCAGACGCGCAACATGGTCGGGCGCACGGTCCAGCGGCCCGGCGCACACGCAGGTCCACGCCTCGTCAGCCGCGCAGGCCAGCGCGTCGACGAGCACGTCGTGCGCCTTGACCGGGGTCACCGCGGCCACGCAGAGCAGGGCCGAGGCCCCGTCGGTGCCGGGCGAGCGGGGCGCGCGATCGGTGCCGGGCTCGGCGACGTGCACCGCGCTCAGCCCGTGGTCCGCCAGGCGGGCCGCCGTGGACGCGCTGGGGACGACGACGGCGGCGGCCGCGCGCAGCGTCGCCCGCTCCTTGGCGTCGAGATCGGCCGCGACGTCGGCGCGCAGGCCCGCCTCGTCGGCCAGCGGCAGGTGCACGAGCACGACGAGGCGCAGCCGCTCCGCGTGCGGGACGACGACCTGGGGCACGCAGGCGGCGACCAGCCCGTCGAGCAGCACGACCCCCCCGTCGGGCACGGTGGCGAGCACCCGGGCCAGCCCTGCCTCCGCGGCGGCGTCGGGGTGTGGCCACCCGCCGGGCACCAGGCGCCGCTCGACGGGCCAACCGAGCGCGCCCAGCTCGGTCGCGACCCGCCGTCCGTAGGTGTTGCCGCCGCTGGGTGACGCGGGATCGTCGACGGAACCCGGCAGGACGAACTCCAGAACGGGTCGGGTCACAGGCTGCGCTCGTATCCCGCCGACGCCACGTGCGACTCGTGCAGCGTGACCTCGATCCCGTCGATGCCCCGCGCCGCCTCGCCGAGCGCGCCGTCGTGGATCCGGTCGGCCAGCCGATCGGCGATCAGCCGCGCGAGGTACTCGGTGGTGGTGTTGACCCCCGCGAGGTCGGGGTGCTCGTCGAGGTTGCGGTAGTTGAGGTCGGCGAGGGACGTGCTCAGCTGCTCGGTGGCCAGGCCGATGTCGACGACGATGTTGTCGGCGTCCAGTTCGGCGCGCCTGAACGTGGCGTCGACGACGAACGTCGCGCCGTGCAGCGCCTGGGCGGGACCGAAGACCGCGCCGCGGAAGCTGTGGGCGACCATCACGTGGTCGCGGACCGTCACCCGATACACGTCAGCCATCGTGGTCATAGACAACCCGCTCGCACAGCGCGGGGCGGCTGCCCTCCGCCAGTTCGGCCAGAACGGTCGGTAGGTGGTCGAACGGGCTCTCCCCGGAGATCAGCGCGTCGAAGGCCGGATCGGCCAGCAGGTCGAGCGCGAGCGCCAGCCGGTCGGTGAAGGTGCGCCGCGCCCTGCGGCGCGCCGAGACGGCCCCCACCTGGCTCGCCCGCACCGTCAACCGCCGGGAGTGGAAGGCCTCGCCCAGCGGGACGGGCACCGGTTGGTCGCCGTACCAGCTCAGCTCGATCACCTCGCCTTCGTCCCCGAGCAGTGAAAGAGCCGACGCCAGGCCCGCCGGATGCCCACTGGCGTGCAGGACGAGGTCGCACTCTCCCGACGCGTCGGCGGGTGTCCGGAACGCGACGCCGAGCGCGGCGGCGACCGCGGCCCGCGCCGGGTCGGCGTCCACCAGCTCCACCCGCGCGCCGGGCAGCGCGGTCAGCAGCCGGGCCACGCAGCAGCCCACCATCCCGCCCCCGACGACCGCGATCCGGTCACCGACGAGTGGAGCGGCGTCCCACAGTGCGTTGACCGCCGTCTCGACGGTGCCCGCCAGCACCGCGCGGCCCACGGGCACCGAGTCCGGGACCGGCGTGACGGCGGCCGCGGGGACGACGTAGCGGTCCTGGTGGGGGTAGAGGCAGAAGACCGTCTTGCCGACGAGTCGGTCGGGCCCGTGCTCGACGACCCCGACCGACAGGTAGCCGTACTTGACGGGCGCGGGGAACTCGCCTTCCTGGAAGGGGGCGCGCATCAGCGCGCGCTGGCTCGGCGGCACCGCGCCGCGGAAGACCAGCGTCTCGGTGCCCCGGCTGATCCCCGAGTACAGGGCGCGTACGAGCACTTCGTCGGGGCCGGGCACGCGCAGCGCCTCGGTGCGGATCTCGCCGACGCCGGGGGAGCGCAACCAGAACGCACGGGCCACGCGGGACGGATCTGCGGCGGGCATGCGGCCGATCCTGGCACCCCGGTTCCGCCACCCCCTCCGGCACCGTCGGATCGCGCAGGACCACGATGGGGTGAACCGAACACGTACGAGGACCGTGAGGAGGAACATGGCCATCGGTACGTACACAACGAGCGCGGGCTTCGACCGCGAGCTCGTCGGGGCAGGCGCCGCGCAGCTCGTGGTGCTGGGCGGCGTGGCCGCCTGTGTGGGGCTGACCCCCGTCGGATGGCTGGCAGGCTTGGCCTTTGCGCTGGTCGTGGGCCTGCTGCTGGGCCGCCATGACGCAGTGGGCCGGGCGCTCGCGGCGGGCGCGGCGAACCGGGTGACCCTGGCGAGGGCGACGCTCGTCGGCGGGGTGACCGCGCTCGTCGTCGAGGGGGCCACGGGGCCACGGATCGTCGTACTGGTGACGATCGGAAGCGTGGCGCTGGCCCTCGACGGGCTCGACGGCTACCTCGCCCGGCGCAACAACACCGTCTCGGCGTTGGGGGCGCGGTTCGACATGGAGGTCGACGCGTTCCTGATCCTCGTGCTGAGCGTCCTGGTCTGCCGGTCGCTCGGCGCGTGGGTGCTGGCGATCGGGCTCATGCGGTACGCGTTCGTGGCCGCCGCCGCCGTCGTTCCCCGCCTCGGGGCGCAGCTGCCGTTCAGCCGTGCGCGCAAGGTCGTGGCGGCGATGCAAGGCGGCCTGCTGGTCGCCGCCGCCGCGCCGTTCGTGCCCCTGCAGGTTGCCGTGCTTCTGGTCGCCGTGGCGCTCGTGGCGCTGGTGTGGTCGTTCGGGCGCGACGTGCGGTGGTTGCTCACCAACCCGAACTGATCACACCCGTGGCAGGCCCGCGCGGCCACGGAGGACACTGGGGGAGTGAACGACCGTGTGCTGCTGCTGGAGGCGATCGCTCTGGCCCGGCACACGCTGCCCTCCACCTACGCCTTCTCGGTCGGCGCCCTGATCGTCGACGGGCACGGGCGCACCCTTTCTGCGGGATACACCCACCAGCACGACCCGCGTGACCACGCCGAAGAGGCCGCCCTCGCCGCGCTCGGACCCGGTTGGCGCGCCCCGGCAGGCACGACGCTCTACAGCTCGCTGGAGCCGTGCAGCGTCCGGGCGTCGCGCGCCCGCAGCTGCACTGAGCTGATCGTCGCCGCGGGCATCAGCCGGGTCGTGTTCGCGTGGCGCGAGCCCGAGCTCTTCGTGCACGGCGAGGGGGCCGAGAAGCTGCGGGCGGCGGGCGTCGAGGTGGTGGAGCTGACGGAGCTGGCCGCCGCCGCACGGGGCCCCAACCGCCACCTGCTCGTCTAGCGGCGCCCGGCAGGCGGACCGGAGCGGACCCCGAGCGACCACGGGCGGGGGCAGCGGAACCGCCGCGACAGACCCGCGGGCCCGTCGCTACCCTTCACCGGGTGTTGACCCGGATGTCGTCGCTGTTCCTGCGTACCCTGCGTGAGGACCCGGCCGACGCGGAGGTGCCGAGCCACCGGCTGCTCGTCCGCGCAGGCTACGTCCGGCGCGTCGCGCCGGGGATCTACTCGTGGCTGCCGCTCGGCCTGCGGGTGCTGCGGCGCATCGAGGAGATCGTGCGCGAGGAGATGGACGCCATCGGCGCCCAGGAGATCCACCTGCCCGCGCTGCTGCCCCGCGAGCCCTACGAGGCCACCGGCCGCTGGACCGAGTACGGCCCCAACATCTTCCGGTTCAAGGACCGCAAGGGCGCGGACTACCTGCTCGGCCCCACGCACGAGGAGCTGTTCGCCCTGCTCGTCAAAGGGGAGTACGCGTCCTACAAGGACTACCCGGTCATGCTCTACCAGATCCAGACGAAGTACCGGGACGAGGCGCGGCCCCGCGCGGGCATCCTGCGCGGCCGCGAGTTCCTGATGAAAGACTCGTACTCGTTCGACCTCGACGACGAGGGGCTCGCGGAGTCCTACCGGCGCCACCGCGACGCCTACGTCCGGATCTTCGACCGCGCCGGGCTGCAGTACGTGATCGTCGCCGCGATGTCGGGCGCGATGGGCGGCTCGGCGTCGGAGGAGTTCCTCGCCGTCGCCGAGACCGGCGAGGACACCTATGTGCGCAGCGCCGGCGGCTACGCGGCCAACGTCGAGGCCGTCACCACGCCCGCGCCGCCCGCCCGGTCCGTCGAGGGCCTGCCCGCCGCCCAGGCGCACCACACCCCGAACACGCCCACGATCGACTCACTGGTCGACTTCCTCAACGCCGCAGGACTGGGGCGGACGTTCACCGCCCAGGACACCCTCAAGAACGTGCTGCTCAAGACGCGGGTGCCGGGCCAGCCGGAGTGGACGCTGCTGGGCGTGGGTCTCCCCGGCGACCGCGAGGTGGACATGAAGCGCCTTGAAGCGGCGCTCGACCCCGCCGAGGTCGCGCTGCTCGACGAGGCCGACTTCGCGAAGCACCCGTTCCTGGTCAAGGGCTACATCGGCCCGGCGTCGCTGGCCGCCAACGGGGTGCGCTACCTCGTCGATCCCCGCGTCGTCACCGGCACGGCGTGGGTCAGCGGCGCCGACAAGCCCGACCACCACGTCGTCGACCTCGTCGCAGGCCGCGACTTCACCCCCGACGGCACGATCGAGGCCGCCGAGGTGCGGGCAGGCGACCCCGCGCCCGACGGGTCGGGCCCGCTGGAGACCGCGCGCGGCATCGAGATCGGGCACGTGTTCCAGCTCGGCCGCAAGTACACCGACGCATTCGGCGTCGACGCGCTCGGCCCCGACTCCAAGCCGATCCGCATCACGATGGGCTCGTACGGGATCGGGGTGTCGCGGCTGGTCGCGGCGATCGCCGAGCAGAGCTTCGACGGCGACGGGCTGGTGTGGCCGCGCTCGGTCGCCCCGTTCGACGTCCACCTGGTGATCGCCGGGAAGAGCGAGGAGATCGTCGGCGGCGCCGAGGACCTCGCGGCCGCCCTCGACGCCGTCGGCGTGCGGGTGCTGGTGGACGACCGCAAGGCGTCCCCGGGAGTCAAGTTCGCCGACGCGGAGCTGATCGGCGTGCCGACGATCGTCATCGTCGGGCGGGGCATGGCCGATGGGCGGATCGAGGTCAAGGACCGCCGCAGCGGCGAGCGCGAGGAGATCCCGCTGGTCGGCGCCGTCGAGCACCTGGCAGGGCTCGTCCGCGGGTAGCTCGCCACGGCACCGGCAACGCCGCAACGGGGCTGGCCGTCGCTCTCGCCGTACCGGTTGGCGCCTGAGCCGCATCATCCGGGTCACGGTCTGCTAGCGCGGCGGCAAACTGTCCGCCATGCGAGCGACGACGAGCCTCACGGGTGACGCTGTGGGTTTCGACGGTCTACGGGCTGTGGTGGGCGCGGGCGAAGGAGTCGTGGCCCGGTTCCCCGGCATCGTCTGTGTGGCGCAGTGCCGCGACCCCGGGCCGCTGCGCGACTTCCTGGCCCTGTGCGCGTCCGCGGGCGGACCCGATCCCGGCCGAGCGCTGGCCCGGCAGCTGGCCACGTGGATGACCGGGTCCGGCGCGCCGGGATCGGAGCTGCGGTTCGGCACGGTTGCGGCGGCGGGGGAGCAGATGGCCGTGTTCCTCGTCGGCGCCGTCGAGGTCAGGGTCGACGGCGCAGGCGGGGTCGGCGGCCTGACGTTGTCGGGCGCGCACGCGGCCATCGGGACCGACCGGCTGTTCGCCCGGCCGCGGACGCCGGTGCTGCTCAGCCTGGACGGCGCCCAGGTCCGCGCCGACCCGGCCGACGTGTACGACCTGCAGGCAGGCGTCGTCCCCGGTGCGGGCGTGCTGTTGCACACCGCGACCTTCGACCGCGACGCGCCGGACTCCGACACGGACGCGGACCTCGCCGGGCACGAGTGGTTCGACACCGACGCGCGCTCCGACGCGTCCGACCAGTCGCCGTGGTCGCCCGACGTGCCCACGCAACGGACGGGTGAGCGGAACGGGGCGACGCACTGGCCGGGGATGGCCGAGGACGACCCGTGGGGCGGGTCGGCCTTCGCCGAGCCCGTGTCGGCCGTCGAGGTCTCTTCGGTGGAGGGCGGCGCAGGAGAGGGCGGCGCAGGAGAGGGCGGCGCAGGAGGAGGCGGCGCAGAAGAGGGCGGTGCGGGGGAAGGCGGCGTCGAGGACGGCGCGGACCGGAATGGCGCAGAAGGGGACGGCTCGGCGGGGGACGGCTCGGCGGGGAATGGCTCGGCGGAGTACGGCGGCTCGTTCAACGGGAATCGCGGAGGCCGCCACGCTCTCCTCTCCTCTGGCGACTACGGGGTCGCCGACGAGGCCGACCGTGCCGACCTCGGCCGCAACGGCGCAGGCCATAACGACGCCGGCCGTGACGACGCCGGCCGTGACGACGCCGACCGTGACGACGCCGACCGTGACGACACCGACCGTGACAACGCAGCCCGCAACGACCTCGGCCTTGATGACTCTGAACTCCGCGCCTCTGGCCCTGATGAGCCTGACCGTGGTGTCGCCGATCGTGGTGTCGCCGACCGTGATGTTGCTCGTCTCGACGATCGCGACCGTGCCGCCCTTGATCCTGATGCCCCTTACCGTGCCGTCGGCGACCCTCGCGACGTCGAGGAGCCCTTCGAGTCCTTCTTCGCGGACCTGCGGAACGAGTCCCGCACGCCCGGTCTGCGCACGCGTGACCCGCGCACAGGCGATCCGCCCCGTGCCGCGATCGCGGAGCACGAAGCAGACCCGGTGCCAGAAGGCCCGTCGCAGCGTCGGCCCGCGGATCTCGGCGACGCCGAGCCGGGCCTGCCCTTCCCCGCGGCCGGCGCCACCGGCAGGGACGCCGATAGGGACCGGTTCGGGCGGCCCG
>DASWUV010000246.1:0-45859 GCA_036401495.1 Pseudonocardia sp.
CACGCCATCGGATGGCAGTTCGGGGTGCTGGAGTGCCTTCAACCACATGTACGTCAGATGTGGCAGAGATGCCACCAGACTGTGTCCGAGGGGGGACTTGAACCCCCACGCCCTACTAGGGCACTAGCACCTCAAGCTAGCGCGTCTGCCATTCCGCCACTCGGACCTGCTGCGCAAGGATAGCCGAGGCGTCCGGCCCGCTGATAGCGGGCCGGGTGGTAGGAAGATCCGCATGAGCAGCGCTGAAGCCGAGGACGAGGTAGTCGAGCTGTGCTCGGAGCTCATCCGGTTCGACACCTCCAACACCGGCGAGTTGGAGACGACGGCGGGGGAGCGGGAGGCGGCCGACTACGTCGCCGCGAAGCTCGCCGAGGTCGGCGTGCCGTTCGAACGGGTCGAGTCGGGAGCGCCCGGGCGCGACAACATCTTCTGCCGTCTCCGCGGCGCCGACCCGGAGCGGGGTGCGCTGCTCGTCCACGGGCACCTCGACGTCGTCCCCGCCGACCCCAGCGAGTGGTCGGTGCACCCGTTCTCCGGCGCGGTGCAGGACGGCTACGTGTGGGGCCGCGGCGCCGTGGACATGAAGGACATGGTGGCGATGACCCTCGCCGTCGTCCGCCGATTCCAGCGTGACGGGGTGGTGCCGCCGCGCGACATCGTGTTCGCCTTCGTCGCCGACGAGGAGGCAGGAGGGGCGTACGGGTCGCAGTGGCTGGTCGAGCACCGGCCCGACCTCTTCGAGGGCTGCACCGAGGCGGTGGGCGAGGTCGGCGGGTTCTCGTTGACCCTCGCCGAGGGCAAGCGGGTCTACCCGATCCAGACCGCCGAGAAGGGCATTGCCTGGATGCGGCTGCGGGCCCGCGGCAAGCCCGGCCACGGGTCGTTCCTGCACGACGACAACGCGGTGACCAAGGTGGCCGAGGCGGTGGCGCGGCTCGGGAACCACACGTTTCCGTTGACGCTCACCGACACCGTCCGCGCGTTCCTGGCCAGGATGAGCGAGCTCACCGGCCTGGAGTTCCCCGAGGACGACCTGGAGGGTGCGATCGCCAAGCTGGGCCCGATCGGGCGCATCGTCGGCGCGACCATCCGCGATACGGCCAACCCGACGATGCTCAAGGCGGGCTATAAGGCCAACGTCATACCGTCGGTCGCCGAGGCTGTCGTCGACTGCCGAGTGATCCCGGGGCGGCAGGAGGCGTTCCTGCGCGAGGTGGACGACCTCCTCGGACCCGACGTGACGCGCGAGTGGGTCACCGACCTGCCGCCCGTCGAGACGGAGTTCGAAGGCCCGCTGACCGACGCGATGATCGCCGCCCTGCAGGCGCACGACGAGGGATCCACGGCCATCCCGTACATGCTCTCCGGCGGCACCGACGCCAAGTCCTTCCACACGCTGGGCATGCGCTGCTACGGCTTCGCGCCCCTGCGCCTGCCGCCCGACCTCGATTTCGCGTCGCTCTTCCACGGCATCGACGAGCGCGTGCCCGTTGACGCGCTGACGTTCGGCACCCGCGTGCTCGACACCTTCTTGCGGAGCTGCTGATGGAGCTCGGCGGCAAGGCGGTGCTGGTCACCGGCGGAGCGTCCGGGATCGGGGCGGAGGCGGTCCGGCGGCTGGCCGCCGGGGGCGCGCGGGTGGCCGTCGCCGATCTCGACGAGCAGGGTGCGCGCAGGCTCGCGGAGGAGGTCGGCGGCCTGGCGTTGCCCGGCGATGTCGCACAACCCGACACCATGGCGATGCTCGTCGACATCGCCGAGGACACCTTCGGCAGGCTCGACCTCGTGTTGCTCAACGCGGGCATCACCGCGGGCCAGTCGGGGCTCGAGGACCTCGACCTGGCCGGCTACCGGAAGATCATGGGCGTCAACGTCGACCACGTCGTGTTCGGGCTGACGGCCGCGGTGCCCGCACTCCGTCGGGCGGGCGGCGGCGTGCTCGTCGCGACCGCTTCGCTCGCAGGCCTCACCGCGATGCCCGGCGACGCGCTGTACACGCTGAGCAAGCACGCCGTCGTCGGCTACGTCCGCGCGGCGGCCCCGGTGCTCGCCCGGGAGGGCATCCGGGTCAACGCCGTGTGCCCCGGCTTCGCGGACACCCCGCTCCTCGCCGCCGCCAAAGAACAACTGGCGGACTTCCCGCTGCTGGCGCCGTCTGACGTCGTGGACGCGATCATCGCGATCCTGGACCGGGGCGAGCCGGGGGAGTGCTGGTACGTGCAGCCCGGTCGGGAGCCCGGCCCGTACGGATTCCGGGGCGTGCCCGGCCCCAAGGGTTCGCCGCCGCCCCCGGCCGTCACGTGGCAAGACCATTGATTCGAGGCGCGCCGACGGTAAAGGCGGTGACGAGAGGCGCGTGCTGAGACGGCCAACTCGCTGCGGCGGATCGCACGACTCACCCTGGCGGAACGCCTAACTTGCCGGGGCGAGATGCACGACTCACCCTGGCGGGATGCCGAACTCACCGGGGCGAGATGCACGACTCACCCTGGTGGAGCGCGCGACTCGCCGGGGCTAGTCGGACAGTTCGGGGAGCATTCTCGAGCTGCGCCGACGGCGCAGAACCACCTTCCGCACACCGCCGGGGTAGAGCCGCACCCGGGAGAGCTCCCAGCCGCCGAACTCCGCCTGGATCGCGAGCCGGACGGCCGCGGTCATCCGCGAGACGTCCCCTGGCAGCTGCACGGGGCGGTACTCCCACTCCCCGGCTGCTCCCTCCCCGCGATTCCCCTCAGCGACATCTCCCTCGATCGTGCCGGTCGGGCCGCTTCGCGCCACCGGCTCACCTCCTCGGGATAGGATCGTGCCGACCACGCGCCGGTGAACGGCGAGTGGACTACTCACCCTATGCGCACCCGCGGGTCGTGTGCCAGAGCTCCGGCGGGGACGCTCACATCGTCGAGCGCCGCGCGGATCTCGGTGGGCAGGTCGACCGCCTCGGCCGCCATCGACGCGGCGAGCTGCGCAGCGTCGCGCGCTCCGACGACGGCGGCCGCGACGCCCGGCCGGTCCCGCACCCAGGCGAGCGCCACCGCCAGCGGGGAGGTGCCGAGACCGTCGGCCGCGGTGAGCACGGCCTGCACGATCCGCGCCGACCGCTCGTTGCGTCGCGCCTCGACGTAGGGGGCGAGGGCGGGGGAGGCGGCGCGCGAGTCGGCCGGTGTGCCGTCGGCGTACTTGCCGGTCAGGACGCCGCGCCCGAGGGGGGCCCAGGCCAGCAGGCCGATTCCGTGGTGGCAGGCCGCGGGCAGCAGCTCGGCCTCCACGTCGCGAGCCAGCAGTGAGTACTCCACCTGCGCCGACACCGGCACCGTGATGTTGCCCAGCGCGCGCCCGCGCTCGGCGACCGTGGCGAGCTGCCAGCCGCGCGGGGCGACGAGCCCGGCGTAACGCACCCTCCCCGACATCACCGCCACCTGAACCGCCGACAGCGTCTCGTCCAACGGGACGGCCGCGTCGAAACCGGGGAGCTGCCAGAGATCGAGGTGGTCGGAGCCGAGGCGCTTGAGCGTGGCGTCCAGCCCGGTGAGCAGCGCGCCGCGGGCCGCACCGTCGCCGAGCGGGCCGCCAGGCAGCGTCGCGCGACCCGCGATGACGACATAGTCGCGCGGCACGCTCGTCGCAAGCACCGCGGCGAGCACCTCCTGCGCGACGCCGTCGCCGTAGCCGTCGGCGGTCTCGACCAGCGTGCCGCCCGCGTCGACGAATGCCGTGAGCTGCGCGACAGCACCATCGGTGTCGGTGTCCGCGCCCCACGTCATCGTGCCGAGGCCGATCCGCGAAACCGCCAACCCGCTCTCGCCAACCCGCCGCCGCAACACAGGGGGAGCTTAAGCTCACCCTCAGGTCGACCCGCTACGGTCGCGCCTCGTGTCGTGGCTTGAAGTCGTCGTTCTCGGGGTCGTGCAGGGGTTGACCGAGTTCCTGCCGATCTCGTCGTCCGCGCATCTCCGCATCGTCTCGGGGGTGTTCTTCGGCAACGACCCCGGTGCCGCGTTCACGGCGGTCAGCCAGCTCGGCACCGAGGCGGCCGTGATCGTGTACTTCGCCCGGGACATCGGACACCTCATCGCGGTGTGGTTCCGCGGCCTGCGCAGCCCGGAGGCCCGCGCCGAGCCCGAATACCGGCTGGCCTGGCTCGTGATCATCGGCACGATCCCGATCGGTGTGCTCGGCATCCTCTTCAAGCACCCCATCGAGACGGTGGCCCGCAACCTGTTGCTGATCGCGACGACGATGGTGGTGTTCGGCATCCTGCTCGGGCTGGCGGAGTACTACGGCAGGCAGCGCACCGAACTGCGGCAGCTCAGAGTGACCCACGGTGTGATCCTCGGCTTCGCGCAGGCCTGCGCGCTGATCCCCGGGGTGTCGCGTTCGGGGGGGACGATCACGGCGGGCCTGTTCCTCGGGCTCACCCGCACCGCAGCCGTGCGCTACTCCTTCCTGCTCGCGATCCCCGCGGTCGTCGCGGCCGGCCTCTTCACCATCCCCGACATCGGCCGAGGCGACGGCACCACGCCCCTGCAGATGGTGGTGGCGACGGTGATCGCGTTCGTGGTCGGCTTCGGCGTGATCGCGTGGCTGCTGCGTTGGGTCGGCAAACACACGGTGTACGCGTTCGTCTGGTACCGCCTCGCGCTCGGGGCACTGCTGTTCGTAGCGCTCGGAGCGGGCTGGGTCTCGGCGACCTGAGCTCAGAGGGCGAAGGCGGGCTCCAGCCCGGACATCTCCACCGACATGTCCCAGAGCAGACGGGCCGCGGCGACGTCCCGGGCGGCGCGCGTCGGCGTCTCACGGACCGGGGTCGCACCGCGCACGAGGAAGCGCGGGCCGTAGAACTCGCCGCCCCGCACACTCGGGTCGGTGAGAGCCCGGAGCATCGGACGTGCCCCCAGCTCGGCGGGCTGAGTGAGGAACGGCACGACGGTGCGTATGGCCGCGTTGGCCGCCGTCGACCCCTCGGTGCCGAGGTCGGTGTGGGACGCGCCGGGGTGCGCCGCCACGGCGATCGTCGACGACCCCGCTGCGGCCAGCCGCCGCTGCAGCTCCGTGGTGAACCGGATGTTCGCGAGCTTGCTCTGGAAGTAGGACCCCCAGCGGTCGTAGCGCCGTTCGAGCCTCGGGTCGGCCGCGCCGCGGGCCGCGCGGTGCCCCATGCTCGCCATGTTCCCGATCCGCGATGCCGGCGTCGCGAGCAGCAGCGGCAGCAGCCGGGCCGTCAGCGCGAAGTGGCCCAGGTGGTTCACCCCGAACTGCATCTCGAAGCCCTGCGCGGTGCGTGCCTCGTCGACGGCCATCAACCCGGCGTTGTTGACGAGCAGATCCAAGCGGCCCGACTGGGCCGCGGCGAAGGCCGCGACGCTGTCCAGGTCGGCCAGATCCAGCTCGCCGACACTGACCCGCGCACCGGGCGTGCGCGTGCGGATGGCGTCGGCGGCGGCGTCGGCCTTGGCCGTGTTGCGGCAGGCGAGCACGACCTCGGCGCCGTGCGCCGCGAGCGCGTACGCGATTTCCAGCCCGAGCCCGGCGTTGGCGCCGGTGATGACGGCGCGGCGGCCGGTCAGCTCGGGAAGGTCAGCAGGTGTCCATCCCATCGTGGGTCCTCCGATCGAAGGTGAATAAGCCTTCATCTTAGCCCCAAGATGAACGATGCTTCATGATGGAGGGGTGAGAGTCGACGCACAGCGCAATCGGGCCCGGATCTTGGAGGCCGCCCGCGCACTCGTCGCCGAGACCGGCGTGGACGCGACGATGGAGGACATCGCCCGCCACGCAGGCGTCGCCGTCGGCACGCTCTACCGGCACTTCCCGGCGAAGGAGGACCTGGTCGCGGCTGTCGTCGAGGACTCGCTGGCCCAGATGGCGTCCCTGACCGAGGGCGCGCTCGCCGCGGTCCACGCAGGCGCGCCTCCCGGTGTTTCGCTGGGTGAGCTCTTTCGCGAGGTCGCCGAGCGGTACGCGTCCGACCGGGCGTTCAAGTCCGCGGCGGGGCACCTCGACGTCGACGTCGACAGCGAGATCGAAGCCGCCGCGCCGGGCACGGCGATCGCCCGCAGCGCGCTGGCCATCAGCGAGCTCCTGCGGCGCGCGCAGCTCGCGGGCGAGGTACGCGCCGACCTCACCCTCGCCGACCTCGCGGTGCTACTGGCGGCCGTGCCGGGCGCGGAAGTGCCGCGGGACTCGCGAGCGCGCTTCGTGGACATCGTGATCGCCGGGCTGGCGCCCGCGCTACACCCGTAGGCTCGACCGCTGTGACCACCCTGATCCTGCTTCGGCACGGCCGCAGCTCTGCCAACGTCGCAGGAGTGCTGGCCGGGCGCACCCCCGGCGTCGAGCTGGACGAGACGGGGCGCACGCAGGCGCAGAAGGTGGTCGAGCGGCTGACCGGGGTGCCCATCGCCGAGATCGTGTGCTCACCGATGCTGCGGTGCGAGCAGACGGTTGCGCCGCTGGCCAAGGACCGCGGTCTCGTGCCGGTCGCCGAGCCCGAGCTGGCCGAGGTGGACTACGGCAGTTGGACCGGCGGCTCGCTCAAGACACTGTCGAAGGAGCCGCTGTGGAAGGTGGTGCAGGCCCATCCCTCGGCGGCGGTGTTCCCCGACGGGGAGGGGCTGGCGGGCATGCAGGCGCGCGCGGTGAGCGCGATCCGCCGCCACGACGCCCGGATCGCACAGGAGCACGGCCCCCAGACCGTCTGGCTCGCGTGCAGCCACGGCGACGTCATCAAGGCGGTACTGGCCGACGCGCTCGCCTCACACCTCGACAACTTCCAGCGGATCATGGTCGACACGTGCTCGATCAGCGTCATCCATTACACGCCCACGCGGCCCTTCGTGGCCCGCGTCAACGACCTGGGCGGCGACGTCGCGGGGCTGATCCCGCCCAAGCCGAAGCGTCGTCGCAAGCCCGCGGCGCAGAGCTCAGATGCCGTGGTCGGGGGCACTACCTGACCAGCGATGTGCCTCTTCAGCCGAGGTGGCCTACTCTGGATTTCGCCATGTCACGCGTCATCCACGTCTTTCGTCAGCCCGAGCGCTTCGTCGCGGGCACTGTCGGCGAGCCCGGCGACCGCTCGTTCTACCTCCAAGCCATCGAGGACTCCCGCACGGTGAGCGTGCTGCTGGAGAAGCAGCAGGTGTCGGTGCTCGCCGAACGGATCGCCGCTCTGCTCACCGAGATCACCCGACGTTTCGGCGCGGGCGTACCGGACGCCCCCGGCACTGATCTCGACCCGCTCGCCGTTCCTCTCGAAGAGGAGTTCCGCGTCGGCACCATGGGGCTCGGCTGGGACGCCGACTCCAAGTCGATCGTGGTCGAGCTGCTCGCCGTCACCGAAGAAGAGGTCGACGAGTCGGTCGTGCTCGACGACACCGAGGAGGGGCCGGACGCTCTGCGGGTCTTCCTCTCACCCGGCCAGGCCAAGGCGTTCGCCGACCGGGCCGAGCGCGTGGTGTCCGCCGGACGCGCACCGTGCCCACTGTGCGCGGAGCCGCTCGACCCGGAGGGCCACGTCTGCGTACGCCTGAACGGGTACCACCAGAGGACCCCGGTCGCGGAGTAGGTAGTGCACCGACCTTGCATGACGGGGCACTAGTCCGTGGATCCTCGTGACCCGGCGGTGCCGGAGCTGCTTCTTCGCGGTCGCATCGACGTCACCGGACGGTTGGTCGATGCGTCCAACGCGACGCTGTTCGGCACGGTGAGCGCCGACGGCGTCGAGGCCCAGTGCGTCTACAAGCCGGTGCGCGGCGAGCGTCCGCTCTGGGACTTCCCCGACGGCACGCTCGCAGGCCGGGAGGTCGGCTCGTTCCTCGTCTCCGAGGCGGCCGGGTTCCACGTCGTACCGCACACCGTGCTGCGCAACGGCCCGTTCGGGCCGGGCATGGTGCAGGTGTGGGTGGACACCACGGACGAGCGTGAGCTGGTCGACGTCTGCTCGCCGAAGAAGGTGCCGTCGGGCTGGCTCAGGGTGTTCCGTGCGCGCGGCGACCGGGGTGAGGCCCGCGTGCTCGTCCACGCCGACACGCCTGCCCTGCGCCGGATGGCGGCGTTCGACGTAGTCGTCAACAACGCCGACCGCAAGGGTGGCCACGTGCTGGCGGGCACCGACGGCCACTTGTACGGCGTCGACCACGGGCTCACCCTGCACGTCGAGGACAAGCTGCGCACGGTGCTGTGGGGGTGGGTCGGCCAGCCGCTGGCCGCCGACGTCATCGAGGCGTTGGAGAAGCTGCGGACCGAGCTCTGCGGGGCGTTCTGGGACGTCCTTGGTGAGCACGTGACGCGCCGGGAGGTCCGGACGCTCTCCGCGCGGGTCGACGCGCTGCTGGCCGACCCGCGCTTCCCCGAGCCCTCCGGCTACGGCCCGGCGATCCCGTGGCCCGCGTTCTGAGCCGTGCGCGGAAAACGTCGCCAGGGCGACGTTTTCCGCGCACGGCGGGTTGGCGGGCGCCACTGTGGATCCCGTGCCAGGCTCGATGGAGTGCGCCCGCTCCCGTGCGGGTGCGGAGGAGGCAAGCACGTGAAGATCGGCCTGCACATTGCGGACTTCACCTTTCCGGCGGGGCCTTCCGGTCTCGCCGACGATCTGACGCGCATCGTCGTCGCGGCCGAGGAGGCCGGGTTCGCGCGCGTCAGCGTGATGGACCACCTGTTCCAGATCCAGGTGCTCGGGCCGCCCGAGCACGACATGCTGGAGGCCTACACCACGCTCGGCTACCTCGCGGCCCGGACGTCGAAGGTCGAGCTGCTGGCCTGGGTCACGGCGGTCACCTACCGCGACCCCGGCATGCTCGCGAAGATCGTCACCACGCTCGACGTGCTGTCGAAGGGCCGCGCCTGGCTCGGCATCGGCGCCGCGTGGAACGGCGAGGAGGCCGCGGGGCTCGGACTGTTCTTCCCCGACACGGCCGAGCGGTTCGAGCGGCTCGAGGAGACGCTGCAGATCTGCCGCCAGATGTGGAGCGACTCCGACGCGCCCTACGAGGGCAAGCACTACAAGCTGGGCCGCACCCTGAACGTCCCGCAGTCGCTGCAGCGGCCGCATCCGCGGATCCTCATCGGCGGCGGCGGGGAGAAGAAGACGCTGCGGATGGTCGCCCAGTACGCCGACGCCTGCAACCTGTTCCCCAGCCCGGACCTCGAGCGCAAGCTGGATGTCCTGCGCGGGCACTGCGCCGACGTGGGCCGCGACTACGACGAGATCGAGAAGACGGTCATGTTCGGCCTCGACCCCGGAGCGAAGGGGGAGAAGGTCGACGAGCTCGTCGCGCAGCTCCAGCGGCTGGCGGGGCTGGGCGTCCAGGAGGCGCACGGCTGGGTCCCCCGCGTGTGGGAGCTCGAGCCGTTGGAGATCCTCGGGCGCGAGGTCGTCCCGGCCGTCGCCGAGCTGTAGGTTCGGCGCCATGACCGAGCCCGCGCAGCAGCTCAGCCGCATCGGCGTCACCGGATTGGCCGTCATGGGCGCGAACCTCGCCCGCAACATCGCCCGCCGCGGCGTGCCCGTGGCCGTGCACAACCGCACGACCGCGCGCACCAAGGAGTTCATGGACGCGTACGCGTCCGAAGGCACGTTCACGGCGACCGACACGAGCGAGGAGTTCGTCGCCGCGCTGGAGCGCCCGCGGCGGATCATCGTGATGGTCAAGGCGGGCGCGCCGGTGGACGGGGTGATCGCGGACCTCACGCCGTTGCTCGACAAGGACGACATCATCATCGACGCGGGCAACTCGCACTTCCCCGACACCAAACGCCGCACCGAGGAGTGTGCGGCGAACGGGATCCGGTTCATGGGAGTCGGGGTGTCCGGCGGCGAGGAAGGCGCGCTCAACGGGCCGAGCATCATGCCCGGCGGCGACCCTGCGGCCTATGCGGAGGTCGAGGAGGTCCTCACCTCGATCGCCGCGGTCGTGGACGGCACGCCGTGCTGCGTGCACGTCGGGCCCGACGGGGCAGGGCACTACGTGAAGATGGTGCACAACGGCATCGAGTACGCCGACATCCAGCTGATCGCCGAGGCCTACGACCTGCTCACCCACGTCGGCGGGCTCGACGCTTCGGCCATCGGGAAGATCTTCGAGGAGTGGAACTCCGGCGACCTGGAGTCGTTCCTCATCGAGATCACGGCCACCGTGCTGCAGAAGACCGACGAGCGCACGGGCAAGCCGCTGGTGGACGTGATCCTGGACCAGGCCGAGCAGAAGGGCACCGGGCGCTGGACCTCGCAGGACGCGCTCGACCTCGGCGTGCCGCTCACGGGCATCACCGAGGCGGTGTTCGCGCGCACGCTCTCGTCGCTGCGGGACGAGCGCAAGTCGGCGGCGGCCACCCTGGCCGGACCTCGTCCCGGTGAGGGCGGGGTGCCCGACGGACTGGTCGACGACATCCGCCAGGCGCTGTACGCGAGCAAGGTCGTCGCGTACGCGCAGGGCTTCGCGCAGATGCGGGCGGCGTCGCAGGCCAACGACTGGGGCCTCGACCTGGGGGCCATGGCCACGATCTGGCGGGGCGGCTGCATCATCCGCGCCCAGTTCCTCAACCGGATCAGCGACGCCTACGCCGAGCACGGCGACATCGAGAACCTGCTGATGGTCCCCTACTTCACCGAGGCCGTCGCGAACGCGCAGGACGCGTGGCGTCGGGTGGTGGTGGCGGCGACGCAGCAGGGGGTGGCGATCCCGGCCTTCTCCAGCTCGCTGTCCTACTACGACGGCTACCGCCGCGAGCGCGGGCCTGCCAACCTGATCCAGGGGCTGCGCGACTTCTTCGGCGCCCACACCTACCGCCGCATCGACACCGACGGCAGTTTCCACACGCGGTGGGGGCAGGACGGCGCGGAGGTCCGCACGGACGGCTGAGCGGCCGCGTGCGGCGGCTCGCGCGGGCGCGGGCGCGACGAGATGCACTCACGGGGGCTGGGCAGCCCCGCGGGATGCATCTCGTCGCGATCACCTCGGCTAGCCGAGCGCGGTCAGGTCGACGTGGACCGGGAACGGGGCCTGGGTGGTGAACGTGCCCGTTGCCGGGGCGTCGTTGACGTAGCCGAACGGACCGCCCAGATGGCACGCGGTGAGCGAAGGGCCGCCGAGCAGGTCGATCATCCAGTAGTGCCCGATCCCGGCGTCGGCGTACTCGTTGTGCTTGATCGCCTGGTCGGTGCGGTACGAGCCCGGTGAGTGGATCTCGACGGCCAGGACGCACTCGCCCGCGCGCAGAAAGCCGCCTTCCTCGTCGACGCGGCGGTAGGCCTTGCCGGTGACAACGACCAGGTCAGGCACGCGCACGGTGCCCGGCTGGGTGGGCGGCGCCAGCTCCATGTCGACGTCGACGTCCGGCAGGAGCTCGAACTGCTCCGGGATCTGCGATTGGAGCTGGATCATCAACCTGACGAGCGCACGCTGATGGCGGGGGATCGGCTTCGCCGACATGATGACGTGACCGTCCTGCAGCTCGTAATCGTGATCCGTGTCCTCGGGGAGCGCGGCGTACTCGGCGGCCGTCATCGGTTGGAGCCACGCGGACGAAGGCGGAACGGGGAGTGCCGTCATGGGTCGAGTGTGGCACGCAGCCCCGACAGGATCCGGGACTTGTCCACAGGGGTGCGACGGGCGTTCCGCCCGCCGCCGGAATCGGCGAGCGGAGGCCGTGCCCGATGCCGTGCGCCGAGCAGGGAGCCGGGTAAAGGAATTCCCAGGTCAGAGGGTGGTGTACGGTCCGGCGCCGTGGCAGGTGGGCGATTGACGCGCAGAGGGTTTCTCGCGGCGGTGCCTGTTGCGGCGGCCGCCTGTGCGGCGCCCGCCGTGTCCGGCAGCCCGGCCCCGGCCGAGTCCCCGACGGCCACGAGCGTCGCCGCAACGCCCTCCGCTACTCCGTCGCCCACCTCCAGCGCGGGTCCGGCGGCGGGCGGGCCTGCGCGCGAGCTCGTCCACGCCACGTCCGGCAGGCCGGAGGTCGCGCTGACCTTCCACGGAGCGGGCGACCTCGACCTCGCCAGGAAGATCCTCACCGGGTTCGCGAGCCGCGGCGCCGCCGTCACCGTGTTGGCGGTCGGGACGTGGCTTCAGGAGTACCCCGGCGCGGCCCAACTGGTCACCGGGAACGGTCACGAGCTGGGCAACCACACCTGGTCCCACCCCACCCTCAGCGCGCTGTCCGAGTCGGGCATCCGCACCGAGATCGAGCGCTGCCGCGACCGGCTCGCCGCGCTCACCGGCAGCCCCGGCGCGTTCTTCCGGCCCTCGGCGGCCCAGCACGCCACGCCGACGGTCCTGCGGCTGGCGGGCGCCGCGGGGTACTCCACCGTGCTGTCCTACGACGTCGACTCCCGCGACTTCACCGACCCCGGCGCCCCCGCGATCGAGCGTGTCGTCGGCGCGGCGGCCGCCGGGTCCGTGGTCAGCATGCACCTCGGACATCCCGGCACGTTGGCCGCGTTGCCGGTGCTCCTCGACGAACTGGCCAAACGTGGTCTGCGCCCGGTCACCGCGAGTGCACTGTTTCGCTGAGGCGACCCGAGACGAAAGAGAGACTGTGCCGCTGTACGCCCGTCTGATGCTGACCGGTGCCGCGCTCGTCGCGCTCGCCGGATGCGCCGCCGCCACGCCCGCGGCGACCCCCACCCCCACCGCCACCGTGACCTCCACGGCGCTGCCCACGCCGGGCCCGACCGCGGTCCAGGTCGTCGCCGCGACCGCGGCGTTGCCGGGGATGCCGCCGGTCACCGACCCGCACAACGTCTACGCCGACGCGGGCGCCGGAATGCTCTCGGCCGTGGCGAAGACGGCCAAGCCGCTCGTCTACGTGCCGCAGACGCGGACCGGCGAGGTGTGGACGATCGACCCCACCACCTTCGCGGTGGTCGGGCGCTACCGCCTGGGCGGGGAGCTGCAGCACGTCATCCCCTCGTGGGACATGTCGACCCTGTACGCGAGCAACGACACCGGCGACCAGCTCACGCCCTTCGACCCGCGCACCGGGCTCCCCGGCAAGCCGATCCCGGTGATCGACCCGTACAACCTCTACTTCACCCCCGACGGCCGCGCCGCCATCTCGGTGGCCGAGGCGCGGCACTCGCTGGTGTTCTACGACCCGCACACGTGGGCGGTGCAGCAGACGCTCGTCGCGCCCGGCTGCATGGGCATCGACCACGCCGACGTCACCCCAGACGGGCGCACTGCGGTGTTCACCTGCGAGTTCGCGGGTCGCGTCGCCGTCGTCGACCTGGTGGGCCGCCGCATCCTGCGGATGATCGACATGCCGACCCGGAACACCACCACGGGCCCGCAGGACATCAAGATCGCCCCGGACGGCTCGGTGTTCTACGTCGCCGACAGCCAGGAGGGCGGCGTCTGGGTGATCGATGGCGCCGCCACGAAGGTGCTCCGCGAGATCCCGACCGGCCGCGGTGCGCACGGGCTCTACCTGTCGCGCGACGCGAAGCGGCTCTTCGTGACCAACCGGCTGGAAGGCACCGTCAGCGTGCTCGACGCGTACACGGGCGCCGTCGAGACCACTTGGCGCATCGGCGGGCAGGCCAGCCCGGACATGGGCAACGTCACCGCGGACGGCACCCAGCTGTGGCTCTCCGGCCGCTACAACCATGCGGTGTACGTGCTGTCGACCGCGGACGGCCACCTGATCAAGCAGATCGACGTGGGCGACGGCCCGCACGGGTTGTGCGTGTGGCCCCAGCCGGGCCGTTACTCCCTGGGCCACACGGGCATTACGCGCTGAACGCGGCGGCCCATGCCGTGACGTCGGCGACCGCCGCGTTGCCACCGCAGACGAGCAGTCCGAGGTGGATGTTCTCGGGGCCGACCCGCTCCAGCACCCGCTGTGCGGCGGGCACGAGACAGCCCGCGGCGGGCTCGGCCCACACCTTGGCCTGCTCGGCGAGTGTGATCGTGCCCGCGACAGCCTCGGCGTCGGGAACGACGAGCACGTCGGTCAGCAGCTCGCGGGCGTGCTGGAGCGTGAGGTCGGAGGCGGTGGGCGCGCTCAGCGTGGAGACGATCGAGCTCAGCGGGGTCGCCACCGGCTCGCCCGCGGCCAGCGCGCGCGTCATGGCGTCGGCCCCGACGGTCTCGACGCCCCAGACGCGCACATGGGGGGCGAGCGCGCGGAACGCCGTCCCGACGCCCGCGATGAGGCCGCCGCCGCCGATGCTGACCAGCACGTCGGTCACGGCGGGCGCGTCGGTGGCGAACTCGAGGCCCACGGTGCCCTGTGCGGCGATCACGACGGGGTCGTCGAAGGGGTGCACGAGCGTGGCGCCCGCCGCCACCAGCTCGTGGAGCAGCGCGAACGCGCCGTCCATCGTGGGGGTGAGGCGCACCTGCGCGCCCGCGGCGTGGACGAGCGCCACCGAACGGGCAGGCGCCGACTCCGGCATGACCACTGTCGCCGCCACCCCCAGCGCCCCCGCGGCGTCGGCGACGGCGATGCCGTGATTGCCGCCGCTCACGGCGACGACCCCGGCCGCCCGCTCGGCGTCGGTCAGCGACGTGAGCTTCGCGAACGCCCCCCGCGCCTTGAACGAGCCACTGCGCTGCAGCAGTTCGAGCTTGAGCGTGACCGGCACGCCGAAGTGCCTGGTCATCCCCGGACTGGGCAGCGTCGGTGTGCGCAGCACGTAGGGTGCGACGCGCTCGGCTGCGGCGCGGACGTCGTCGATATCGATCAGGTTGCCCACGCGCCCGACGCTAGTGCACCTCAGGGAGCGGACCTCTAACGCAGGGGGACGACCTCGGCGGCGCCCATCCGGGCGGAGTCGGCGGTCTCGTCGTCGGGCATGGTCTGGCTCTCCCGCTCGGCCTCCACCCGCTTGCGGTAGTGCTCCACCTCCCGCGTGACCTGCCCGTCGCTCCAGCCCAGCACCGGCGCGGCCAGCCGGGCGGCCTCCTCCATCGCGCCGATGCCGCGGTCGAACGTCTCGATGGAGATCCGGGTGCGGCGGGCCAGCAGGTCGTCGAGGTGGCGGGCGCCCTCGTGCGAGGCCGCGTAGACGATCTCGGCCCGGAGGTAGTCCGGGGCGCCCGCGAGCGGCTCGCCCAGCGTCGCGTCGGCGGCGACGAGGTCGAGCACCTCATCGATCAACGATCCGTACCGGCCCAGCAGGTGCTCGATACGGGCGACGTGCACGCCATAGTGCGCCGCGAGCTGGTAGCGCGCGTTCTTCATCGCCGCGTAACCCTCGGCGCCCAGCAACGGGACGGCGTCGGTGACCGAGGGCGGCACCTTCGCGTCGAGCGCCCTGACGGCCTCGTCGACCGCGTCGCGCGCCATGATCCGGTAGGTCGTGTACTTGCCGCCCGCCACCACGACGAGCCCCGGCACGGTGTGCGCGACGGCGTGCTCACGGGAGAGCTTCGACGTCGAGTCCGACTCGCCCGACAGCAGCGGCCGCAGGCCCGCGTACACCCCCTCGACGTCCTCATGGGTCAGCGGCTCCTCCAGCACCGCGTTGACGTGCCGCAGCAGGTAGTCGATGTCGGCGGCGGAGGCGGCGGGGTGGGCCTTGTCCAGCGACCAGTCGGTGTCCGTGGTGCCGATGATCCAGTGCCTGCTCCACGGGATCACGAACAGCACCGACGTCTCGGTGCGCAGGATCAGCCCGGAGTCGCCGCGGATGCGGTCGCGCGGCACGACGAGGTGGATGCCCTTGCTCGCCCGCACGTGGAACTGCCCGCGCTCGCCAGCCAGCGACTGGGTGTCGTCGGTCCACACCCCGGTGGCGTTGACGACCTGCTTGGCGCGCACCCGCACCGTCGCACCCGACTCCTGGTCGAGCACCACCGCGCCGACCACCCGCTCACCCTCGCGCAGCAGGCCCGTGACCCGCGCGCGGCTGGCGACGTGCGCCCCGTAGGCCGCGGCGGTGCGCGCGATGAACATGGTGTGCCGGGCGTCGTCGACCTGCGCGTCGTAATACTGCAGCGCCCCGACGAGGGCGTCCTTGCGCAGTGACGGCATCACGCGCCGCGCGCCCGTCCGCGTCAGGTGCCGGTGGTGGGGCAGACCGCGGGCCCGGCCCGACAGGATCGACAGCGTGTCGTAGAGCGCCACACCCGTCCCGGCGTAGAGCCGCTCCCACCCGCGGTGCTTCAAGGGGTAGAGGAACGGCACCGGCCGCACGAGGTGCGGGGCCAGGGTCTCGATGAGCAGACCACGCTCGCCCAGCGCCTCGGTGACCAGCCGGAAGTCGAGCATCTCCAGGTAGCGCAAGCCGCCGTGGATCAGCTTGCTGGACCGACTGGACGTGCCCGAGGCGAAGTCGCGTGCCTCCACCAAGCCGACCGAAAGACCCCGGGTCGTGGCGTCCAGCGCCGACCCGGCCCCCACCACGCCGCCGCCGACGACCAGGACGTCGAGCTCGGTGTCCGCCATCGCCTGCAGCGCCTCCTCCCGCGCAGCGGGGGACAACGCGACCGATCGCATCGAAGATCCTCTCGTCTCGAGCTAGTCCACGTCCACCCAGTTCAACGTCCGCTCGACGGCCTTCTTCCACCGGGCGTAGCCCTCGTCGCGCTGTTCGGCGCTCCAGGCAGGCTCCCACCGCTTGCTCTCGTTCCAGTTCTGCCGCAGCTCGTCGGTGGAGTCCCAGAACCCTACGGCGAGCCCGGCCGCGTACGCAGCGCCGAGCGCGGTCGTCTCGGCCACAACGGGGCGGCTCACCGGCACGCCCAGCACGTCGGCCTGGATCTGCATGCACAGCTCGTTCGCCGTGACGCCGCCGTCGACCTTCAGCACGTCGAGGGTCACCCCGGAGTCCGTCGCCATCGCCTCGGTCACGTCGCGGCTCTGGTAGCAGATGGCTTCGAGCGTGGCCCTGGCCAGGTGGGCGTTGGTGTTGTAGCGCGACAGTCCGACGATCGCGCCGCGGGCGTCGGAGCGCCAATACGGCGCGAACAGCCCGGAGAAGGCGGGCACGAAGTACACGCCCCCGTTGTCCTCCACCTGTCTGGCCAACGCCTCGCTCTGCGCCGCGCCGGAGATGATGCCGAGCTGGTCGCGCAGCCACTGCACCGCCGAGCCGGTGACCGCGATCGAGCCCTCCAGCGCGAAGACGGTGGCCTCGTCGCCGAACTTGTAGCAGACCGTCGTGAGCAGCCCGGACTTGGAGCGCACGAGCTCGGTGCCGGTGTTGAGCAGCATGAAGTTGCCGGTGCCGTAGGTGTTCTTGGCTTCGCCCGGTGCAAAGCAGACCTGGCCGACGGTGGCGGCCTGCTGGTCGCCGAGGTCGCCGGTGAGCAGCAGCTCACCGCCCACCGGGCCGTTCGCGCGCGTGGTGCCGTAGCCCGCCCCGTGCGAGCTCGGCTTGATCTCCGGCAGCATCGAGCGCGGGATCCCGAAGAAGCCGAGCAGCTCGTCGTCCCATTCGAGGGTTTCCAGGTCCATGAGCATCGTCCGGCTGGCGTTGGTCGGGTCCGTCACGTGGACGCCGCCGTCCACCCCGCCGGTGAGGTTCCACAACACCCACGTGTCGGTGTTGCCGAAGATCGCGTTCCCGCTTTCGGCCGCCGCACGGGCGCCGTCGACGTTCTCCAGGATCCACTGGATCTTGCCGCCGGAGAAGTAGGTCGCGGGCGGGAGCCCGGCCTTGCGCCGGATGACCTCGCCCGCGCCGTCGCGCTCCAGCTTCGACGCGATGCGGTCGGTGCGGGTGTCCTGCCAGACGATGGCGTTGTACAGCGGTCGGCCCGTCGTCTTGTCCCAGACCACGGCGGTCTCGCGCTGGTTGGTGATGCCCAGCGCGACCAGGTCGGAAGCCTGCAGGCCTGCGCGGTTGAGCGCCGTGCGGATGACGGTGCCCGTGCGCTCCCAGATCTCGGTCGGGTCGTGCTCCACCCACCCGGCCTGCGGCAGGATCTGCTCGTGTTCGAGCTGGTGGCGGCCCACCTCGTTGCCACTGTGATCAAAGATCATGAATCGGGTGCTGGTCGTGCCCTGGTCGACGGCACCGACGAATTCAGCCATGGTGGTTTCCTCAGATGCTCTCGGTGGGCTCGGACACGGTGATGGCCTCGGCCTCGGCGGTGGGCAGGAAGCCCTCGATCATGAAGTGGAAGATCGCTCCGCCGATGATTCCGCCGATGATGGGCGCGATGATCGGCACCCACCAGTACGGCGTGCCGTCCTGGTTGACCCAGGCCGTCCCGTACCCGGTGATGAACGACGCGAGCCGGGGACCGAAGTCACGGGCCGGGTTGATGGCGTAACCCGCGTTCGCACCCCACGCCATGCCGATCGCGACGACGAGCAGGCCGACGACGACCGGGCCGAGGTTGCCCAGCGGCGGGTTGTTGGTCGCCGTGGTCAGCGCGAAGATCACGAACACCAGGATCGCGGTGCCGACGATCTGGTCGAAGAAGGCGGTCGTGATGGTGACGGGTCCGCTGCCGTTCCCGTTGAGGGTGGCGAAGATGATCTGGGTCTTCACGGTGTGGCCCGGGTCGGCGGCGTCGATCAGGTCCGTGTACACGAAGCGGACGATCAGCGCGGCGACGAACGCGCCCGCCGTCTGCGCCACGATATAGGGACCTACCTTGCGCCAAGAGAAGCCCTTGAACATCGCCAGCGAGATCGACACCGCCGGGTTGAGGTGGGCGCCGGACAGCCGCGCGGCCACGTAGACGCCGAGGGTCACGCCGATACCCCATGCCCAGGCGATCGAGTCGTGGCCACCCAGGCCCTTGTCCGGGTTGGTGATGACCTGTGCCACCACGCCGTTGCCGAAGAGGATGAGGATGCACGTGCCGAGGAATTCTGCGCTGAGCTCTGCGAGGGAGGTGTTCTTCATCGTTGAAGCCTCGATTCCACCCGCGGCCCTGCGGGTAAGTCGAACGCTAGGAATCTCCGCGGAACCGCGCAACGCGCCGCGTTCGACATTGTCGAATGGGCGGTACGGTCGGCAGGTGCCGGGGACCATCCAGTCCATCGAGCGGGCCGTAGCCGTGCTGCGCCTGCTCGGCACCGCCGACCGGCCGCTCGGGCTCAACGAGCTCGCCGCCTCGCTCGACCTGCCGCGACCCACCGCCCATGGCATCGTCAGCACGCTGCGCGCCGTCGGCTTGGTCGACCAGGACAAGCGGTCGGCACGCTACCTGCTGTCCGCGGGTGCGGCGCACCTGCACCGCGCGGTGGACCCGCACGACCTGCGTGCCGCCGCGATGAACTGGGCCGACGCGCTCGCAGGCAGCACCGGGCTCGCGGTGGTGCTCGCGGTGCCCGAGGCGGGCCTCGCGCGGGTCGTGCACCACGTGTTCCGACCCGACCGGTCGACCCAGTGGGTACGCACCGGGCAGCGCGTGCCGCTGCACGCCACCGCGATCGGCAAGTGTCTGCTGGCCTTCGCCCCCGCGGCGACACCGCCACTCGGTCGGCTGGAGCTCACCCGGTCGACGGGCCGCACCTGCACGGACGTCGCGATGCTCGCCGAGCACCTCTCGGCGGCGCGGCAGCGCGGGTGGGCGGGCTCGGTGGGGGAGTACGAGAGCGGCGGGGGCGGTGCGGCGGCCCCCGTCCGCTCGCGCGGCGGCCTGGTCGCCGGGGCGCTCGGCATCCTCGGCCGGGTCGAGGAGCTGTTCGGGCCGGACGACCGACTGCGCCTGCCGCTGGCCGACGAGCTGTTGGCGGCGGCCGAGGCGATCGGACAGGGCGTGGCGGCGTGACCGAACGGGTGATCGCCGCCATCGACCAGGGCACGGGCTCCACCCGCTGCCTGCTGTTCAACCGCTCGGGGCGGATGCTCGGCGTCGGCCAGCGGGAGCACCGCCAGCTGCACCCGCAGCCGGGCCACGCCGAGCACGACGCCGCGGAGATCTGGCGCAACGTCACGCGGGTGGTCCCCGAGGCGCTGCGCGCGGCGGGTCTGACCCCCGCCGACATCGTCGCGGTGGGCATCGCCAACCAGCGCGAGACCACGGTGGTGTGGGACCGGCACACCGGCCGTCCGCTCGCCCGTGCGATCACCTGGCAGGACACGCGCACCGCGGGCGCCGTCGCGGCCTTCTCCGGCGCCGCCGCCGAGGTCACCGAGCTCTGCGGGCTGCCGATGGCGAGCTACTTCGTCGCGCCTCGGCTGCGGTGGCTGCTCGACCACGTCCCCCGGCTCGCCGCAGCGGCCGCGGCAGGCGACGCGCTCTTCGGGACCATGGAGTCCTGGCTGATCTGGAACCTCACCGGCGGCCCCGACGGCGGTGTCCACGTCACCGACGTGACCAACGCCAGCCGCACGATGCTCATGGACCTCGCCACCCTGTCCTGGTCCGACCGGCTGTTGGAGATCTTCGGCATCCCGCGGCGGATGTTGCCCGAGATCCGCGGCAACGCCGAGGTCTACGGCACCTGCTCGGCGGTCCTGCCGGGGGTGCCGGTCGCAGCGGCGCTCGGGGACCAGCAGGCCGCGCTCGTGGGCCAGGCCTGCTTCGCGCCGGGCGAGACCAAGTGCACCTACGGCACCGGCGCGTTCCTGCTGACGAACACCGGCGACGTCCGGCCGTCCTCGACGCACGGGCTGATCCCGACCGTCGGCTACCTGTTCGGGGACAAGCCGGTGTACGCGCTGGAGGGGGCGATCGCCGTCACCGGCTCGCTGGTGCAGTGGCTGCGCGACTCGCTCGGGATGATCCCGACCGCGGCCCAGATCGAGACGTTGGCCTGCACGGTGCCCGACAACGGCGGCTGCTACATCGTCCCCGCGTTCTCCGGGCTCTACTCGCCGCGCTGGCACCCCGATGCCCGCGGCGTCATGGTGGGGCTCACGTCGTTCATCGAGCGCGGCCACCTGGCCCGCGCGGTGCTGGAGGCCACGGGCTGGCAGACACGGGAGGTCGTCGACGCGATGAACGCCGACTCCGGGCTGCCGGTCCGACGGCTGAAGGTGGACGGCGGGATGACCGGCAACAACCTGCTCATGCAGTTCATCGCCGATGTCCTCGACGTGCCCGTCGAGCGGCCGCTCGGTTCGGAGGCCGTCTCGCTGGGCGCGGCCTACGCGGCGGGCCTCGCCGTGGGGCATTGGCCCGACCTCGAGGTGCTGCGGGCCAACTGGCACCGCGCCGCCCAGTGGGTGCCCGCCATGGACGCCGCGGTCCGCGACCGCGAGTGGGCAAACTGGGGGCGGGCCGTCGACCGGAGCTACGGGTGGGCGCCCTGAGGCGCCCCGACCGGGCTCACACCGACCAGAGCGCCGCGTCGTCCCCGGTGAGGGCGGCGAACAGCGCGTCGAGGTCGGGCACCACCACGCGCGCTCCCGCCAGCTCGCCGGGCTCCGCGTAGCCCCACGCCACGCCGATCGCGGGCACGCCGTGCTCGGCGGCGCCGTCCACGTCGTGGTGGCGGTCGCCGACCATGACGACCGGGGTGGTGCGGGGGTCGAGGCCGAGCCGGTCGAGCGCCGAACCGATCACCGCCCCTTTCCCGACCCGGCCCAGGACGTGGTCGGCGCCCGCGATGAGCGCGAACCGCTCGGCGATGCCGACCCCTTCGGTGATCCGCAGGGCCGTGGTCTCCGGCTTCGAGGTGGCCACGGCCAGCCGGAGCCCTGCGGTTGCGAGCTTGTCGAGCAGTTCGGGCACGCCGGGATAGAGGCTGCTCTGCTGCGCGGCGACGAGGTCGTACGTGCGGCGGTAGTGCACGATCGCGGCCGCCGTCTGCTCGGCGGACAGGCCGATCGCGGGCAGGGCCGTCTCGAACGGCGGCCCGACCAGGCTCCGCAGCACGGCAGGGCCAGGCACCCCGGCTCCGACGGCGTCCAGCGCGCCCGCGAGGTGCGCGCTGATCAGGGCGGCGGAGTCGACGAGGGTGCCGTCGAGGTCGAGCAGGACGGTGCGCACTGGGTGCATCTTAGGCCGCCCGGCACCGCGCTCCGCGTCGCTGCGCGGAACTCCCGCCACCTCGACGCCGTTGGTCAAGTGTTGGTAAAGGCTACGGAAAGGATCGTGCGTGCTGGAGATCACCGGACTCACATGGGTGGTGACCATCGCCCTGGTGCTCGCGCTGCTCGCGGTCGACCTGGTGCTGGCGTCGGTCCGCCCGCACAAGGTCGGCTACCGCGAGGCCGTGGCGTGGTCGGCGTTCTACATCGGTGTGGCCGTGGCGTTCGGCGTCTGGTTCTCCGCCGCGTACGGCGCCGACGCGGGCACGCAGTACTTCGCAGGCTGGATCGTCGAGAAGAGCCTCTCGGTCGACAACCTGTTCGTCTTCTTGATCATCATGACGACGTTCGCGGTGCCCGAGCGCCACCAGCACAAGGTGCTGACGTTCGGCATCCTGCTCGCCCTGGTGCTGCGAGGGATCTTCATCGCACTCGGCGCCACCCTGCTCTCGCTGTTCTCGGTCGTCTTCCTGCTGTTCGGGCTGTTGCTCATCTACACAGCCGTGCAGCTGATCCGCCACCGCGACGAGGATCCCGACGTCGAGAACAACGGTGTCGTCAAGGCAGCGCGCCGGCTGCTGCCCGTCACCGACGACTACCTGCAGGGCCGCCTCGTCGCCACGGTCGGCGGCAGGCGGATGGTCACGCCACTGCTCATCGTGCTGATCGCGATCGGCAGCATCGACCTGCTCTTCGCGCTCGACTCGATCCCCGCGGTCTTCGGCGTCACCGACGAGGCGTTCATCGTCTTCGCGGCCAACGCGTTCGCGTTGCTCGGCCTGCGCGCGCTGTTCTTCCTCGTCAAGGGACTGCTCGACCGGCTGGTCTACCTGTCGACGGGACTTGCGCTCATCCTCGCGTTCATCGGCGTCAAGCTGATCCTGCACTGGGCGCACACCGACATCAGCGCGACGGTTCCCGAGATCTCCACGCCGGTCTCCCTGGGGGTGATCATGGTCGTGCTGGTCGTCGTCACGGTGGCGAGCCTGCTCAAGACGAGGGGCGACGCGACGGCCACGGCGCACGCGGGAGCGCTCACCGCTCACAAGAACGCCGAGCCGATCGAGTCCGCCCCGATTGATCTCCCCACGGCGCCGGAGCGCCGTCAGATGCCGTAGTGCCAGATCGTCAGCGCGTAGCCGCCGAACCAGGCCGAGGCGAGCGCGGCGGCGAGCACGACGGCCACAGCCGTTGCGGTGTGCCGCCGCGCCAGCCCGATGGCGACGGGCAGCAGCAGGGTGAAGGCGGGCAGCAGCAGTCGCAGCTTGGCGTGGGCCAGGCCTTCCGAGCACCAGACGATCACCAGGACGAGGGCGCCGTAGACCAGTAGCGGCCACGGCAACCGCATCCTGACCGACACGACGAGCAGCACGAGGCTGGCGACGAGCGCGAGCACGATCGCCGCGTCGAAGATCTCGGATCCGCCCGCCAGCGCCTCACCGGTGAAGCGGACCGTGGCCACGCCGCCGTCCAGATACCAGCCCCATCCGGTGCGCTGGATGGCGCTCCAGCCGTCCAGCGTCCCGGTGACGAGCGCGACGTAGCCGAGGTACCCCAGCAGCCCGCACGCGGCCAACCCGCCGCCGACCCACGGCCGCCACCCGTCGCGGCGGCCGATGACGGCGACCAGCGCGGCCAGTCCGACCGCGGCGACCAGCGCGGCGGCCGTCGGGCGCACCAAGCCCGCGGCGGCCGCGGCCAGGCCTGCCAGTAGCCACTGCCGTCGCAGCACCCCGACGAGCGACCACGCGGCGAGCGCGCAGAACAGCGCCTCGGTGTAGGTCATCGACAGCACTACGCCCATCGGGGCAGCGGCGAACAGCCCGACCAGCACGAGCCCGGCGCGCGTCGACCCGCCGGGGACGAGCGCGCCGAGCTGAGCCAGCCCGTACGCCGCGACGACCCCGGCCACGAGCGAGACGGCGAGGCCTGCGAGGACGAGGCTGCCGGTGAGCGTCGCGGTAGCGGCGACGAGCCCCGGGTAGCCGGGGAAGAACCCGAGCGCGGTGAATGCGGTGTGGTGGCCGTAGGCGTCGAGCATGTCGTCGGGCACGCCCGCGTACCCGTACTGCGCGATGGCGAGCAACCAGGTGCCGTCCCAGGCCTGCAAGGTGTCGAGGAGCCGGGCGCCGCCTGCCATCATGCCGAGCACCGCGACCCCGACGAGCCGGACGCCGAGGTAGACGGCGGCTGGTGCGAGGGCGGGGCCGAGCCGGGGAGACAGCCGGGGTCGCGGCCGCGGAGGCGGCGGTGCGGCCTCGGTGGGGGGCACGCCGATGGCCACGCCCGCTTCCGTCCCGCCGTCGATCACGCCCCAGGACGTTACGCCAGCCGGATCGCGGGCTGGAAACGTCGTTTTCCGGTGGTGGCGACCGGTGCGCACGCGTCGCCGAGCGGCGAGTAACGCCGTTGCCGCGTGGCGCGAACTCCGACGCATGACGGTACTACGCGGTACTGCGGGCGGACGGCGCCACACAAGGCGGACGGTGGCGTTCGGGGGTGTGCGGTTGACGCTGGCGGGGCACGCCCCGCGGGGGGTCCTGCGTCGGGTGCCCGCGGTCCGCCGCTGGTCGACCTCCTGCCCGTTCTGCAGAGCCGCGCTCCTCACCGGGCCTGCCGGGGTGCTGCCCGCCCACCTGCGGCCGCAGACGTTGGCGCGCTGCGGTGGCGGCTCGCCTGCGCCTGCCGATCGGGACGTTATGCGGTGGGGCGGAATGGCCGGAGCGACCGGCGCCGCCGTCCGCTCCTGGTGATCACTTCAGCACCCACGTGTCCTTCGCGCCGCCGCCGCGCGAGGAGTTGACGATCATGCTGCCCGCCGGGGCGACCCTGCTCAGCGCCGCGGGCAACACGTGAACGTCGGTGCCCTCGCCGCGTCGTGACTGGATCACGAACGCGCGCAGGTCGACCGCGCGCGGCTCGAGCTTATCCCCGGAGAACGTGGGATGGGTGGAGAGCTGGACGAGGTCCTGGGCCACCCAGCTCGCAGGCTCGGCCCGTACGGCCTCGGCCAGCGCGGCCAGCTCCTCGCGGCTCGCGTGCGGCCCGATGACGATGCCCTTCCCGCCGTAGCCGTCGACCGGCTTGAGGACGAGCTCGTCGAGCCGGTCGAGCACCTCGGCGCGGCGCTCGGGATCAGCGCACGGGTAGGTGGGCACGTTGGCCAACAGCGGGGTCTCGCCGAGGTAGTAGGAGATCATGTCGGGGACGTAGGCGTAGACCACCTTGTCGTCGGCCACCCCGTTGCCCACGGCGTTGAGCAGCGCGACCCGCCCGCGCGCTGCCGCGTTGCACAACGCGCGCCCGACGGGGCGGAGGTCGGCGCCTTGGGCCGTGAGCAGGTCCTGCTCGTCGAGGCGCCGGTAGAGCGCGGAAAGCCGCCGCCTGCCGCCTTCGCCGACGAGGAACACCCCGTCGTCGGTCACCTGCAGCTCGCGGGGCGTCACGACCGGCACGCCCATCCGGTCGGCGAGCAGCTGGTGCTCGTAGAACGCGGAGTCCGCCGGACCCGCGGACAGCAGCGCGACCTCGTCGTGTCCCGGTTGGTCGCGCTCGGTGGCCGACAGCAGAGCGGCGCGCAGCTGCCCCGCGATCCCCTCCAGCCCGACGACGCCCTCAGGGGGCTCCAGGTCCGACATCACGGACCTGATGAGCCGTCGCGACGTGATCGCGTAGCCGATGCCGGAGGGCACCCGCAGGTTGTCCTCCAGCACGAGCCAGCGGTCGGGCCGGTCGCGGACCAGGTCGATGCCCGCGACGGCGATGCGCACAGCGTCCACGGGTGTCAGCGTGCCGAGGCGGTTCCAGCCGGGGGAGCCGTCGATCACCGAAGACGGCACCACCCCGTCGGCGATGATCTGGCGATCGCCGTAGACGTCGCGGACGAACGCCTCCAGCGCGCGGACCCGCTGGCTGAGCCCGGCCGACAGCCCGGCCCAGTCGTCGGCGGTGACGATGCGCGGCACGAGGTCCAGCGGGAACAGGCGGTCGGGCTCGCCGTCTGCGACGCGGAAGGTCACGCCGCGCGAACGCTGCTCGCTGTGCAGGGCCGACTGCGCCGCGACCAGTCCGCGGCGACCCAGGCGGCTCAGCGCCCGGAACATCCAGCCGTACTGCGGCAGCACCTCGCCGTCGGGGCCAACCGCCTCGTCGTAGGCCCCGGGGTGGTAACCCGTGAGCAGCTGCGGGCGCACGGGCACGGTGTGCGGGGGTTCGAGCTTCGGTGCCCGGCTCTGGGTGCGGGCGAGGAGCGCGTCGACGACGTCGGTGAGCTCGCCGCGCCGCCCGAACGTCCTGCGCTGGCGAGCGGCCGCGCTGCCGGTCGCCACCGTCGCCTCGGAGAGTGCGACGACCTGGTCCCAGTCGCCGAGCTCCTCCAGCTGCGGCCGCAGCTCGTGCACGAGTCTGTTGATCACCAGCTGGGGCGCGACGAGGTGCGGTCCGTCGAGATCGACCAGGTCGCCTTCCAGGCCCGACCGCGCGGCCCGCCAGCTGCTCGCCCGCAGCAGCTCGTAGCGGCTGTCGGGGATCGGGAGGCCTGCGTCGAGGTCGGTCCTGGCCCGGCCGACCAGCGCGCGGAACAGGCCCGCGACGAGCACGACGTCCTCGACATCGGGGCAGGCGTCACAGACGCGCAGCTCGACGGTGGGCAGGTGCGCGCTGGGCCGGATGTCGAAGTAGACCATCCCCGGGTCGGAGATCGTGCCGGACGCGATGAGCTCGGCGACCATCGCGTCGTAGTCGGCCGCGGTCTCGACCTGCCCCGGAGGCCCCGCCGTGGGCCAGCGCGACCACACCAGGCTGCGGTAGCTGGCGTAACCCGTGTCCTGAGCGCGCCAGTACGGGGAGCTGGCCGAGATCGCCAACAGCGTCGGGAGGTACGGAGCGACGCGCCGGACGACCTGCACCGCGACGTCGCGGTCCGGCACGTCGACGTGCACCTGTGCGCCGCAGATGTGCTGTTCACGCACCAGCAGCTGGTACTCGTGCTGCATGCGTTCGTAGCGCGCGCCCGCGGAGATGTCGTCGCTTTCCATGTCGGCCAGCGGCACGGTGCCCGCGGCCACGACGCCGAGCCCGAGCGGCTCGGCTACCGACTCCAGCTTTGCGCGGAGGCGGCGCAGGTGCCCGCGCAGCTCGTCGAGGGTCGAGCAGACGGGGGTGTTGGTCTCGACGAGCGAGCGCTGCAGTTCCGGGGCGAACTCGTCGCCGTCCAACTGGGCCAACAGCGCATCGACCGCGGGGGCGGAGCTGCGTGTCTGGAGGTCGACGACATGGAACTCCTCCTCGACGCCGAGCCGGGGGAGCTTGCTCATGGCGCCGACGCTAGAACGCCGATGTTACGGGCGAAAGTCCAGGCCCCCACAGGGTGAGTCGTGCACCTGGGCACGGCGAGTCCGGCGGCGCGGCCGGGTGAGTCGTGCACCCGGCCACGGTGAGTCGGGTATCTGGGCACGGCGAGTCCGGCGGTCACGCTCGGTCGGCACTGTTCGCGACCGGCGCCTCAGCGTCGGACTCGGGTTGCTTGACCGTTTGCTCCGCAGGCTCCTCCGCCAGCTTCGCCATCCACCCTTGGTTCTCCACCGATATGACGTCCTCGGCCCGCCGCACCAACCTCAACAGCTGCTGTCGGCTGAGCCCGGCATCCTGCGCGCGGCTCTTGAGCTGACGCAGCCGCTCGGCTGTCCGCAGGAACTCAATGAGCTGGAACTCATACCGGGTGGCCGCTACGTGAACCGACAGCGCCGTTCCGATTGTTGCGACGACGGCGATCCAGGCTGAAAATGACCCACCGAAAACGGCCGCGAGGACGCCCATGGCCGCGCCGACCGCACTCAGCGCGATCTCGATGCTGCGGAACAAACGGATGCGGCCTTGGATGAACGTGGCTTTCCTTGCGTAATAGCCGTCGATCTGGCCCACAACCCGGATGGCAAAGTAGGTCGCAACGTTGGAAATCGCGGGAAGCTCACGGCTCTTCGCTTCGACACCACCCTGGTGGCGCACGAGATCTGCGACGTCGACGAGTAGGGCGTCCGTCCGCTTGCGCAGCTCGTCGGCGTGGGGATCGTTGCTGTAGGGACGTGCTCCGACAAGCCACAGATGGACATCGGTCTTGAGCGCCTCGGATACGGACCTCGCGCGCGTCCAGTCCTTCAGTCGCTTACCGCTCCACGCAGGCCGTAGGAAGGGCAAAGTCGCAGAGGCAACGGCAGCCACGCCCGCAAGCACCTTGCCTGTCAGCGGCTGCACCTCGGACAGCGCCGCGGCTGCTGTACCGGCCATGGCCCCGACCACGACCAGCAGCAGGGCGACGAGCCGTGCGCGCTCAATTCCGGCCTTCATCCGATCGGCCGTCTGCGACCACACTGACTGCTCATTCCACAGCTGGTCGAGGACTGCCGGTCTCATCGCAGCATCTTGGCAGAGGGCGGCGACGGCTGAACGCCCGAAGCGACAGCGGGAATGGCCGCCGCTAATTAGCGGGGTTGCCGTTCCCGCGCGGGGTCACCCGCGAAGTACGCCGTCGATCAGCCGTGGAACCGCTGCGCTGACGTCGAGATCGGCGGCGAGCCGCACGTCATCGCCGTAACCGTCCGCGATCAGCTCCCGGCCGGATGCGAGCTCGCAGAGTACGGCGAGCAGTCCGTTTCGGGACGCTGCTGCGAACTGGGCGGCGACGAGCCGGGCCTCGGGGGACAGGGTGGGCCGGTCCCGGGTTCCCGGAGCATGACCCTGCTCCGATCGGGTCGCAGCGGTGTCGCCCTGCTGCAAGGCTGTGGCGATCGCCCCGACACCCAGCGCGTCCTCCGCGGCGACCCGCAGAGTGCCATCCGGCCAGCGCTCGCCAGCGGCAACGAGTCCGATCGGGCACCGGACCTGCCGTGCGGCCGCTGCGACCGCTGACGCGTTCCGTAAGCAGCCCGCCAGGACGACGGCGCTGTGCAGGCCCGCAATTGAGCACAGAGTGGCGCCGTTGGGGGAGGGGAGCGCCAGCAACGTGGTCGGGACGAGCCTGAGCAGCGACGACGGCCGCAGCGACGGACCGGTGCCGTCCCGCGGGCCCGCCGCGAGGGCACCCAGCGCTGCCGCCTCCCTTCTCGCGGCGCTCGACGGAGCGACCTGTCCCTTCCCGGTCGCTGCGTCGGCGCACCGCTGGGGCAGGACCCGCGCCCCGCGGCCCACTGCGATGTCAACGGCCGTGCAGAACGACAGCACGTCGACGATCACGACGACCGCACAGTCGCGGGCCAACAACTCGAGGCCGTGCTCGCCCCACTCGCAGCGCACGTCATAAGCGCGCTGCCGATGCTCCGCGCGAGGCTCGACGACCACGCCGAACGACGATAGACGCGCAGGACTCGCCACGCGGAAATCCGGACTCGACGCGTCGGGATGCCGGACTCGCTGTGCCGGTGGGCACGACTCACCCTCTCGGTGCGCCCGACTCACCGTGCCGGTCTGCCCGACTCACCTTGTCCGGGGGCCCGACTCGGCGTGCACGGAGCCGCGACTCACCGTGGGGTTCACCTGGGCGAGGTAGCGTCCTCCGGTGACCGTTCAGGAGGTGTTGGGGCGCGTCGGGTTGCCGATGACGGTCGGCGAGATGGCCGTCCGCCGGTGGGATGTCGTGGTGGTCGGCGGCGGCCACAACGGGCTCACGGCGGCCGCTTATCTCGCCCGCGCTGGCCGGTCTGTGCTCGTGCTGGAGGCGCGTGAGCAGCTGGGCGGCGCCGCCACTTTGGCGCGGCCGTTCGCTGATGACCGCTATCTCATCAGCCCCTGCGCGTACGTCGTGGGGCTGCTGCACCCGCTCGTGGTCGCCGACCTCGACCTGCGCCGCCACGGTTTCGACGTCACGCTCATGGACCCGAGCCTGTGGTGTCCTTTCGACGACGGCACCTCGGTCGCGCTCTACGCCGACGCCGACGCCACGGCCGCGCAGATCGCCGCGATCTCGCCGTCCGACGTCGAGGGTTACCTCGCCTACGAAGCCCTGTTCGAGCGGATCAGGGTCGCGCTGCGCACGGGCCCGCGCGACGCCTGGGTCGGCGCGAGCCCCGACCGTGCGGAGCTCGCCGAGCTGCTCAAGGGTGACGCAGAGGCCCTCGACGTGCTGCTGCACCGCTCGATCGCCGACGTCGTCGAGCAACACGTGCGTGACGAGCGCCTGCGCGCGTTGCTGCACGGCCAGGGCGTCATCGGCACCTGGGCCGGGCCGCGCGACCCCGGCACCGCCGCCGTCCACGCAATGCACTCCCTGGGCACCCTCGCCGACGGCCGTTGGGGCTACGTCCGCGGTGGCACCGGGCGCGTTTCGTTCGCCATCGCCGACGCGGCGCGGGAGCACGGAGCGGTGTTGGCCTCGGGCGTGGCGGTCGCGGCGATCGAGCCGGGTGTCGGCGTGCGCCTGGAGGGCGGGGAGCTCATCCGGGCGGCCACCATCGTGTCCAACGCCGACCCCAAGCGGACCACCGCGCTGTGTACCTCCGACGTGCCGACGGCGTGGCGTGACCGAGTGTCCGCGTGGCGCTCGACCAGCCCCGTCCTCAAGATCAATTGTGCATTGTCGCGGTTGCCCCGGTTCACGGCCGCCGCCGCGCAGCCGGACCTGCCCCATCGTGCGATGGTCACGATCACGTCCACCATCGACGTCACACAGCACGCGTTCGAGCGGGCCGTCGACGGCCATCCCGCGCCCTCGTGGGCCGAGGTCTACTTCCCTTCGGCCTACGACCGTTCGGTAGCTCCGCCGGGTGGCCACGTGATGAGCGTGTTCGCCCAGTACGTGCCCTACACCCTCGCGGAGGGCACCTGGGAGACCCGGCGGGATGAGATCGCCGACGCAGCGCTCGCGCAGGTCGCCCGGTTCGCCCCGGACGTAGGCGACTGCGTCGTCGAGCGGGAGGTGCTCGGGCCACCCGACGTCGAGGCGCGCATCGGCCTGACCGGCGGCCACATCTTCCAGGGCGACTGTCTGCCCGACCAGATGTGGGACCGCCGCTTCGGCCCACGCACCGACATCCCCGGCCTCTACCTGTGCGGTGCGGCCACCCACCCCGGCGGCAGCGTGATCGCCGTCAACGGCCGCAACGCGGCGATGGCCGTGCTCGAGGCCGAGCACGCCGTATGACGTAAGGCGATCCACGGCCCGCGGCCGATTGCGCCGCAGCCGGGCCGGACTCGCCGTGTCGGGATGCACGACTCACCCTGCTGGAGTGCGGACTGCCGGGCCGGACCCGCTGTGTCGGGATGCCGGACTCGCCGTGTCGGGACGCACGACTCACCCTTGCTGTCGACTGGCATGCTCACCCCGGTTCGGTCGGCGATCGGGGAGTGGGCATGAGTGAGTTCGGGGGGCGCGTCGCGGTCGTCACCGGGGCCGGGTCCGGTATCGGCAGGGCGCTGGCGGTGGGCCTCGCGCAGCGTGGCGCGCGCGTCGCGATCTCCGACATCGACGTCGACGGCCTGGCCATCACCGGTGACCAGCTCGTCCTCCGCGGCGCCGAGCACCGCTCCGACCGGCTCGACGTCACCGACCGCGCGGCCGTGCTGGCCTACGCGGACGACCTCGCCACCGCCTTCGGCACGGTCAACCAGGTCTACAACAACGCGGGCATCGCCTTCTCCGGCGACGTCCTCAACAGCTCGTTCGCCGACATCGAGCGCGTCGTTGACGTCGACTTCTGGGGTGTCGTCAACGGGACGAAGGCTTTTCTGCCGCACCTGGTCGCGTCCGGTGACGGGCACGTCGTGAACGTGTCCAGCCTGTACGGGCTGCTCGCGGTGCCCAACCAGAGCGCCTACAACGCGGCGAAGTTCGCCGTGCGCGGGTTCACCGAGTGCCTCCGTCAGGAGATGCTCCTTGCCGGTCATCCCGTGCGCGTCACCTGCGTGCACCCCGGCGGGGTGAAGACCAACATCGCGCGCAACGCCATGGGCTCCGCCGACGCGACGGCGATAGCGCGCTTCGAGCGTGTCGCCCTGCGGATGCCACCTGCCGACGCCGCGCGCGTCATCCTCGCCGGGGTGGCCCGCAACCGCGCCCGCGTCCTCGTGGGCAACGACGCCAAGGCGCTCGACCTGCTGGCGCGCCTGACGGGATCGGGCTACCAGCGGGTCGTCGCGCGGCTCGCGCGCCGCGCGTTCAGCTGACGCTGTTCGCCACCAACGCCCGCAGCGGGGCGCTGCGCAGGTACAGCGCCACCCAGACGAGGACGCCGAAGTACACCGGGAACAGCATGGTCGAGAACAGCGGCGCGTCGATCCGCAGCTGGGCGCAGACCGCGCCGCCGAGGTAGCCGGTGAGCAGCACGGCGCCGAGGATCGACGTGCGCGGCACGAGGTAGAGCGCCAGGCACACGAGCAGAACGCCGCCGATGACCGGTACCGCGGCGGCGCTGAAGCCCATCTGCTCGGTGGCCGTCACGACGTCGGGCAGGCTCAGGAGCTTCGTCACCGCGTCGAAGAGAAGGAACAGCGCGATCAGCACCGTGAGCACCACACCGGTGCGGAAGGCGGCGCGGGACACGGGTCGGGCGTTCGTGAGGACGGACATTGTGAACGACTCCTTTGGACGAGGGGGCAGGACCAGTGCGGCGCACCTACAGCAGGGGAGACCGGCGGCCCGCCCGGAACTCATCGCCGCCTCTGCACCCGCAGGCCGACCGAGCTCGCCCGGAGGCGGCGACGGGTTACGGCCGGAAACGGTGGGCGTTGCGGGTGCACCAGTCGGCGAAGGTGCGGGGCGCACGGCCGAGGAGGTTGCGGACCGTGTCGGTGCGGAGACCGGTCGTGTCAGCGCGCATGCGGGTAAAGCCCTCGACGAGGGCGTCGGCGAGCGCGGGTGGCGCCCCGTGCGGGAAGCGGGACCGGACAGCCTCCTCGGGCGACGCGACCGGCCGAACCTCGAGATCGCGGCCGATGGCGGTGGACAGGATCCGGACCTGCTCGACGACGGTGAGCGTCTCTTCGCCGGTGAGTACGTACTCCCTGCCCTGGTGACCGTCCTCGGTCAGGGCGACGGCGGCCACCGCGGCGATGTCGGCGGGGTCGATCGGGGCGAACCGGCCCGGGCCGATCGGGTCGAGGACGTAGCCGCCCTCCCGGATGGTGGGCAACCAGTCCAGCGCGTTGGTCATGAATCCGCCAGGCCGCAGGATCGTGGCTGCGTTGCCCCAGGCCCGGACCAACTCCTCACGGTCGTGGTGCCATCGGCCCATGGCGGGCATGGGGTCGCCGAGCACGTTGGACGAGGACAGCTGCACGATCTGCCGCACGCCCGCGGCCCGTGCCGCCGTCATAGCGTGCTCGGTCTGCGTGCGACCGATGCCCGGGGTGAGCAAGAACAGCCGGTCGACGCCGTCGAAGGCGGCAGGCAGCGTCGAGGGATCGTCGAGATCGGCGACGACGCGTTCGGCGCGCCCGACGGCCCGCGCCGGATCGCGGACCAGAAGGCGCACCTGGGCGCCCCGCTCCGCAAGCGCAGCGGTGAGCTCGCGACCGACGTTTCCGGTGGCCCCGGTGACCAGTATCATTCGCTCTCCAGGGATCAGTAACCGGTTAATGACCTACCCGGCGAACGTTAACCGGTTAGCGATCAACTGGCAACGAGGAGATCCGGTGGCCGAGTTCCTGGACCTGCACGGCATGACGAACAAGGCGCTGCGCGCCGCCGCCGAGGCCGCCATGCAACGTCACGGCCTGCACCTCGGCCAAGACCACCTGCTGGCGGTGCTGTGGAGCGAGGACGGCCGCACCCCGGGTGAGATCGCCGCCGCGGTGAACGTCTCGACCCCCGCGGTGGTGAAGATGTCCGGCCGCCTGATCGACGCCGGTCTGATCACCCGTCGCCGCGACGACCGCGACAACCGCCTGGTCCGGCTCTGGCTGACGGTCGCCGGACGCGCCCTCCAGGAGCCGATCGAGTCCGAACGACGCCGTCTCGAGGAGACCGTCACCGAAGACCTGACCGCAGCCGAGCGCCGACTCCTGATGTCCGCGCTGGCCAAGGTCTACCGCTCCGCAACCGCTCTCAAGGCTGGGTCCGACTGAGATCACCTTCAGCCGGACGCAGACGCCCGGCCGCAACGAGTTAACGCACGCGTGCACGTTCGCCGACTTCGCCGTGCCGAGCTGCCGGACTCACCGAGGGGGCCGACGCCCGTGGGCGCACGGGCTCACGCAGCGAGCGCGGCGTAGCGGCCTTCGGCGGCCAGCAGGCTCGTGTGGGTGCCCGACTCGACCACTCGGCCGTGGTCGATCACCGCGATGCGGTCGGCCTCGCGGACGGTGGAGAGGCGGTGCGCGATCGTGATCGTCGTGCGGCCGCGGGCGAGCGAGTCGAAGGCGTCCTGCACCGCGCGTTCGGTCTCGGTGTCCAGCGCGCTGGTGGCCTCGTCGAGGATCAGCACGCGGGGGTCGCGCAGAAGGGTGCGGGCGATCGCGATGCGCTGCTTCTCCCCGCCGGAGAAGCGGTGCCCCCGTGACCCGACGACCGTGTCGTAGCCGTCGGGCAGGCCCGCGATCAGCTCGTGGATGCGGGCGGCGCGGGCGGCGTCCTCGATCTCGGCGTCGGTGGCGTCCGGCTTGGCGTAGCGGAGGTTCTCCCGCACGGTCGTGTGCAGCAGGTAGGTCTCCTGGCTGACGACGCCGACGATCCGGGCGAGGTCGGCGAGGCGCAGGTCGCGCACGTCGATGCCGTCGATGGTGATGCGCCCGCGGTCGGGGTCGTAAAGGCGGGCGCCGAGCGCGGCGAGCGTGCTCTTGCCCGAGCCGGTCTCGCCGACGAGCGCGAGCGTCGTGCCCGCGGGCACGACGAGGTCGATGTCGGTGACGGCGTTGCGGTCGCTGCCGGGGTAGGCGAACGTGACACCGGCGAACCGGACGTCGCCGCGCATCCGCTCCGGCTCGACGGCGACGGGGTGCGCGGGGTCGTCGACGTCGACGGGCAGGTCGAGGTACTCGAAGATGCGCGCGAACAGCGCGAGCGAGCTCACCAGCGACACCCCGACGTTGAGCAGGCTCGTGAGCGGGCGGAACAAGCCGTTCTGCAGGGTGGTGAACGCGATCAGCGTGCCGATGGTCAGCGTGGTGCCGGGCAGGCCCGCGCCGAGGTAGATCACCGCGGGGATGGCCGCGAAGATGACGGTGGTCGAGGCCATGCGCCAGCGACCGGCCAACTGGGAGCGCAGCTCGAGGTCGATGAGCCGCTCCGACGAGCCGGTGAACCGGGTGACCAGCGCGGGACCGGTGCCCAGGGTGCGCGACAGCTGCGCGCCGTTGACCGAGAGGCCCTCCTCGATGGTGACGTTGAGGTCGGCCAGCTCGCGCTGCTGGGCGGTGGTGATCTCGCGGCGCATCCGGGCGACCCGGCGCGTGAGCCAGATCGAAGGCGGCAGCACGACGAGCGAGATCAGCGACAGCCGCCAGGACAGCGCCACCATGGCGACGGCCGTCGCGACCGTGGTGGTGAGGTTGGCCGCGATCGACGTCGCCGTGGAGGTGACGACGGCCTGCAGGCCGCCGACATCGTTGGTGATGCGCGACTGCACCTCGCCGGTGCGGGTCTTGGTGAAGAAGGCGATGGACTGGCGCTGCAGGTGACTGAAGACCTCGGTGCGCAGCCGGTGCATCACCTGCTGGCCCACCCGCGTGCTGATCCAGGTCTGCACGACACCGAGCGCGGCCGTGAGCGCGGCGACGGCCACCATGCCTGCGGTGAGCGCGGCGAGCAGGGGCAGGTCGCGGGCGGGGAGCGCGGTGTCGAGGATGGCGCGCAGGAGGAACGGCGAGGCCATGGCGAGCACGGACGAGACGACGATGATCGCGGTGACGCCCGCGATCGGCCTGCGGTGGGGGACGAAGAGCAGCCCGATGCGACGCAGGGACACCCCGCGCGCCTGGCTCTTCTCGGCGGGGGTGACGGCACGGCCGCGGATGCGGGGCGCGGTACTGGACTCCAAAGGGGCTCCTCTCGACGACGGTCAATACAGAGGTTACCTCATTATGAGGGTACGGTGGGAGCATGGAAGGTACGGACGAGCCCCTCGTCGAGGAGTTCTGGGCGGTGTCTCGCCTGCTGCGCGCTATGGCGCGGGAGGCGCTGGCCGAATGGGACGTCACGCCGTCGCAGGCACGGGCCCTCGCCGTGCTGCGCCGGTCCGGGCCGCTGCGCTTGGGTGACCTGGCCGAACACCTGCGCATCGCGCCCCGCTCGGCCACCGAGGTCGTCGACGCCCTCGAGGAGCGCGGGCTCGTCGACCGAAGCCCGGACCCGGCCGACCGCCGCGCGACGCTCGTGGCGCTGACCGCGCGAGGCGACGAGGTGGCCACGGGTATCCGGGCCGCCCGCACGTCCGGCGCGGGCAGCCTTTTCACTCGGCTGCCCGCGCCGGACCGCGCCGAGCTGGCCCGGCTCCTGGCCGCCCTGCGCGACGCGGCCGATCCCCCCGTGCGCGGTTATGGTCGCTCTGGCGACGATAACCGCGCACGACCGGTTTACGGCTCCGACATCAGCGCCGTGCCCGTCTCCAAGAGGGACTTCAGGTCGGACAGGATGTAGGGCCAGCCGCCGCCGCCCTCCAGCGTCTCGCCGGTGATCAGTGAGAGGTGGACCGGGGCGTTGTCCAGCTCGTGGGTGACGGTGAGGCGCGCGACCTCGGCGCTCATCGGCTCGATCTCCCAGGTGACGCGGGTGAGGGGCTCGGCGGCCTGGCGCGCGTCGAAGAGCAGCCGCCAGGTCTGCACGAGCCGCCGCGGCGGGTCGACCTCCAGCACCTCGCCCTCGACGACGACGTCGGGCGCGCCGAACGCCTTCATGCCCTCGTTGGCCATCGTGCGGAACGTGCCGCCGGGCTTCAGGTCGTACTCGGCAGGGCCGCGGTAGCCGTAGCGGGCGGTCCACTCCGGCGTGGTGATGGCTTCCCAGATCCGCTCCGGTGTCGCCTTGATGTGGACGCGGAACACCTGGGTGGTGGTCGTGGCGGTGGTGGCGGTCATGACGGGTTCTCCAGTTCGGCTTTGAGGTCGGCGAGCGCGCTGACCTGGCGCTCGGTGTACTTGTCGATCCACCGGTCGTGGATCAGCCGGATCGGCACGGGGTTGAGGAAATGCAGCTTTTCCCGGCCGGACCGCCGCGTGACGACGAGCCCGGCGTCCTCCAGGACACGCAGGTGCTTCATGACGCCGAAGCGCGTCATCGTCAGCTCGGACTCCAGCTCGGTGAGCGTGGCGCCGTCGCGGTGCAGGAGCCGGTCGAGCAGGTGGCGCCGTGTCGGGTCGGCCAGTGCCTTGAACACCAGGTCGTCGTCCTCCGTCACGACGGCCAAGATAGGTGACTAAAAGGTCACATGTCAATCGACACCGTGACGAAGGCCGCAGTTTCCGTTCCGTTCAGTGATGAGACGGCGCTGGTCCACCCCCGAATCGGCATCTACCGTGATTCGACCTGCACCTGGGAGGAGTCCACATGAGCGCCGAGGCGGGCCGGTTGGTGTTCGACTTCGCGGAGGGCCGCAGGGAGCAGGTGGACCTGTTGGGCGGCAAGGGCGCGAACCTCGCAGAGATGACGCGCCTCGGGCTGCCTGTCCCCCCGGGCTTCACCATCACGACCGACGCGTGTCGGCACTACCTCGCGCGCGGCGAGGAGCCGCAGTCGCTGCGGATCCAGGTGACGATGGCGCTGCGCAGGCTGGAGGACCAACTGGGCCGCCGCCTCGGCGACATCCAGGACCCGCTGCTGGTCTCCGTGCGCTCGGGCGCGAAGTTCTCGATGCCGGGGATGATGGAGACGGTCCTCAACGTCGGTCTGAACGACTACTCGGTCAAGGGGCTCGCGGAGGCCGCGCAGGACGAGCGGTTCGCGTGGGACTCCTACCGGCGGCTGTTGCAGATGTTCGGCCGCACGGTGCTCGACATCCCCGGCGAGGAGTTCGAGCAGGAGCTCTCGGCGGCCAAGGACCGCGCGGGCGTCGTGGCCGACGTCGAGCTGTCGGCTGGGATGCTGCAGGACCTGGTCGCGACGTTCAAGGCGATCATCGCCGAGCACACCGGACGGGAGTTTCCCCAGGACCCGCGCGAGCAGCTCGACATGGCGATGCGCGCGGTGTTCAACTCCTGGAACACCGACCGGGCCCGCATCTACCGCCGCCGGGAGCGCATCCCGCAGGACCTCGGCACCGCCGTGAACGTGTGCGCGATGGTGTTCGGCAACCTGGGCGAGACCTCGGGCACCGGCGTCTGCTTCACCCGTGACCCCGCCACCGGCCGCCAGGGTGTCTACGGCGACTACCTGGACAACGCCCAGGGCGAGGACGTCGTCGCGGGCATCCGCAACACGCTGACGCTCGAGGACTTCGCGCGTCTCGACCCGGCGTCGCACGGTGAGCTCACACGGATCATGCGCAGGCTGGAGACCCACTACCGCGACCTGTGCGACATCGAGTTCACCGTCGAGCGCGGCAAGCTCTGGATGCTGCAGACCCGCGTGGGCAAACGGACGGCGGCAGCGGCGTTCCGCATTGCGACCCAACTCGTCGACGAGCACCTCATCACGCAGGACGAGGCGCTGAACCGCGTCACCGGGCACCAGCTGTCGCAGCTGATGTTCCCGCAGTTCGATCCCGACGCCGAGCGGAAGTTGCTCACGAAGGGCATGGCCGCCTCACCGGGCGCGGCCGTCGGCAAGGTCGTGTTCGACTCGGCGGCGGCGGTCGCGCGCGCGGCCGAGGGCATCGACGTGCTTCTCGTCCGGCGGGAGACCACGCCCGACGACCTGGAGGGCATGATCGCCGCGGTGGGCGTGCTCACCAGCCGCGGCGGCAAGACCTCGCACGCCGCGGTGGTCGCGCGGGGCATGGGGCGCACCTGTGTCTGCGGGGCAGAGGCGATCGAGATCGACCGCGAAGCGCGGACGCTGCGCGTCGGTGACGTCACGGTGGCCGAGGGCGAGGTGCTCTCGATCGACGGCTCGACCGGCGAGGTGTTCGTGGGCGCGCTGCCCGTCGTGTCGTCGCCGGTGGTGACCTACCTCGAGCGCGGCCTCGACAGTGCGCTCGAGGTGTCCGACGCCGAGTCGCAGGAGCTGGTGCGGGCGGTCGACCGGCTGCTGCGCCACGCCGACCGCACCCGACGGCTCACGGTGCGCGCCAACGCCGACACCGCCGACGACGCCGCGCACGCCCGGCGGATGGGCGCGGAGGGCATCGGCCTCACCCGTACCGAGCACATGTTCCTCGGCGAGCGCCGCACGCTGGTGGAGCGACTGATTCTCGCCGAAGGCGCAGCGGAGCGGCAGGCGGCGTTGGCCGAGCTGCTGCCGATGCAGCGCGCGGACTTCGTCGCGTTGCTCACCGCGATGGACGGCCTGCCTGCCACGATTCGGCTCCTCGACCCACCCCTGCACGAGTTCCTTCCCGACCGCACCGAGCTGGCCGTCCGGGTGGCCGTCGCGAAGGCAACCGGGGCCGTGGACGCGGCGGACGAGCGGCTGCTCGCCGCCGTCGAGCGCCTGCACGAGTCGAACCCGATGCTCGGGCTGCGTGGTGTGCGGCTGGGGCTGGTGGTGCCGGGACTGTTCGCGATGCAGGTGCGCGCCATCGTCGAGGCCGCGGCCGAGCGCAAGCGCGACGGCGGCGACCCGCGGGTGGAGATCATGGTGCCGCTGGTGGGGTCGGTCATGGAGCTGCTGCTCGTGCGGGACGAGATCGACGCGGTCGTCGCCGAGGCCCTCTCCGGCCTCGACCTCCACGTCCCGATCGGCACCATGATCGAGCTGCCGCGGGCCGCGCTCACCGCCCGTCGGATCGCCGAGTCGGCCGAGTTCTTCTCCTTCGGCACCAACGACCTCACGCAGACGACGTGGGGGTTCTCCCGCGACGACGTCGAGGCGTCGATCTTCCCCGCCTACCTCGACAAGGGCGTATTCACGGTGTCGCCGTTCGAGTCGCTCGATCGCGACGGGGTGGGCGCGCTGATCCGGATGGCCATCGAAGCGGGACGGCGCACGCGGCCCGACCTCAAACTGGGCGTGTGCGGCGAACACGGCGGCGACCCGGACTCCGTGCACTTCTTCCACGACGCGGGTGTCGACTACGTCTCGTGTTCACCCTTCCGGGTTCCGGTCGCCCGCCTCGAAGCAGGCCGGGCCGCTCTGCTGGCCGAGGCCCGCAGCATCCCGGACTGAGACGGCCGCCTCGCAGAGGTTGTGCGTGTTCGCGCTGCGGGTGTGGTGCTCGCCCGGTGCCCCTGCCCTCAACCGTTCGTGGAGGCTCGATTCCCGTCGCTCTTACTCTCAGCGTCACCACAGGCTCGCAACGACAGAGTGTCGCTATGGATAGGCCGCAGGGCGCTGCACGATTAGGGGAAGCGGTCGGCTTATGCTACGCGCCGTCAGCAGATCCAATTCCGTCTGAGTAGCCGCAGTGACACGAGACGCAGCGACGCAGGCGGTCGGCAGTCGTTCGGCGGGGGGCAGTTCGTGGACGCGGTGATGGCGTGGTGACCCTGCCAGCAGGGCCGGTTCAGGCTTTCGACGTCGAGTTGTCTGCGTTGCGCGGGCTCCCCCCGGTCGCCGGGGGGCGCGCGCGGGTCGTGGTGCGGAGTCACGGCACTCCAGTGACGCTCTGTGTCCTCGAGGTGCCACCCGAAGGGCTCGATCCCGCGCAGCTCGCCGCCCGGCTGGCCGACCTCGGCACGCCTGCCGGAGACACCACGGACGCGGACGTGGCTCGCGCAACCCGCCGCCGCGAGCTGGCCGAGCACGGTCCACATCTGACCGTGCAGATCGCCACCCGCGACCGGCCCGTCCCGCTGCGGCGCTGCCTCGACTCGATCGCGGCCGTGGACTACCGCGCCTTCGACATCGTGGTGATCGACAACGCCCCCGCCACCGACGACTCCCGCGCCGTCGTCCGCGCGTTCGAACTGGCCCACCCCGACCTGGCGGTGCGCTACCTGCGCGAGCCTGTGCCCGGCGCGGCGCGGGCCCACAACCGGGGACTCGAGGTCGCCGAAGGCGACTGGCTGGTCCGCACCGACGACGACGTCGCCGTCGACGCACAATGGTTGGCCGCGATCGCCGATGCCGCCACCTCGGCCCCGAACATCGGGTGCGTCACCGGGCTGATCCTGCCCGCCGAGATCGACACCCCGGCCCAGGAACTGCTCGAGCAGTTCGGCGGTTACGCGCGGGGCTTCACGCGCCGGCAGGTCGACATGGGCGCGCACCGCCCGAACGACCCGCTGTTCCCGTTCACCACCGGACGCCTTGGCAGCGGTGCCAACATCGCCTTCGAGACCGAAGGGCTCCGCGCACGCGGCGGATTCGACCCGGCGCTGGGCCCTGGCACCCCGGCCAAGGGCGGGGAGGACCTGCTTGCCCTGTTCGACGTGCTGATCGGCGGCGCCGGTGTGGTCTACGAGCCCACTGCGCTGCTCTGGCACTGGAACCGGCGCGACTACGCAAGCCTGCAGCGGCTCATGCACGACTACGGCGTCGGCTTGTCGGCCTACCTCACGGCGGCCGCGCTACGGGAGCCCCGGCTCGCCATGCGCATGGCCCGCAACGCGGCGCGCGGCGTGCGGCACGTGGTCGGACGCTCGTCGCCGAAGAACAGCGCCAAAGAACGCGACTATCCCCGGGAACTGGAGCGCCGCGAGCTGCGCGGCATGATCACCGGCCCCGCGGCCTACATGGCGGGCCGACTGGGCAGGCCCGATCGGCCCGTGGTGGCGCAGGCCTCGCGGAGCCGGGAGGTTGCTTGATGAGCGAGCAGTCCGCAGCGCCGGAACAGACGGCGCCCGGCAGGCCCATCCCGATCCTGCTCTACCACTCCGTGGCCGATCATCCGTCGGACTTCATCGCCCCGTACACCGTCAGCCCGGCGACCTTCCACCGCCATCTCGACGCGATCGCCGCCATGGGGGCCAGCACGCTGACCGTCTCGGAGATGCTGGCCGCGCTCGCAGGCGGGACCCTGCCCGAGCGGCCCGTGCTGATCACGTTCGACGACGGCTACCGCGACACGCTCACGGCTGCCGTCCCCGTGATGGCGGATCGCGGAATGACGAGCACGGTGTACGTCACGACGGGGGTCGTCGGCGGGAACAGCCCCGGCGGCGACCCGATGCTGACCTGGTCGCAGGTCGGCGAGCTCGCGGGGCTCGGCCATGAGATCGGCGCGCACAGCCACACCCATCCCCAACTGGACACGCTCTCCCGCACCGCGATGCGGCGCGAGATCTCGGGCAGCCGGGGCACGCTGCAAGCGGCCACGGGACTCCCGGTCGAGAGCTTCGCCTACCCGCACGGCTACTCCGATGAGCGCGTCCGCCGCGCCGTCCGCGCGGCCGGGTTCAGCTCGGCGTGCAGTGTCAAGAACGCGCTCAGCTCGCCGTCCGACCCGCCCTTCACCCTCTCCCGGCTCATGGTGATGGCCACGACGACCGACGCTGAACTGACCGGCTGGCTCGCCGGCCGCGGCGTGCCCATCGGGCGCGACGACGAGCGGCTGCTCACCCGCGGCTGGCGCTGGTGGCGCCGCGCACGCGCCGTGATGGGCGCGGCACCGGAACCGTGGCCCGAAACGGCCGGGGCGGTCGCGGCACGCTCAGCAAACCCATAGGAACCCTCCAGGGTCCGCACAGGCTCGCTCCCTAGCGTCGGCAGGGCTTCGCTCCCCATCGACGCCTTCGCAGTGAGTGAGAACGATGACCCTCCGCCGTGTCCTTTCCCGTCGTGTCCTTCCGCACCTCGTGCTCTTCGGCGCCCTCGGCCTCGCGATGGCTGGGTGCGGCGGAAGCTCCGCCACGACCTCCGACGGCGCTGCGACCGGCGCGCCGAACGGAAATCCGGGGCCGCCCGGCGCGACCGGCACGATCGCCGCTGTCGCAGCCACCAGCTTTCAAGTGCAGAGCACCCGCGCAGGGCAGGTAACCGTCAACTTCTCGGGGTCGACGACGATCACCAAGATGACCACAGGTTCGGCGTCCGACGTCGCGGTCGGGGACTGCGTCACGGTCGCCCCGGACCAGACCGACGGCAACGCACCCGGCACCGCCGCCGAGCCTGTCCTGGCAGCGACGGTGGCGGTCAGCCCGGCGGCGGCGCAGGGCTGCCGCCCCGGCATGGCCTTCGGCGGCGGTGGCGGCGCAGGCATGGGGGCCCGGCCCAGCGGGGCGCCCCGGCCCAGCGGTGCGAACGGGGCGGGCGGCGGCAGGAGGGTCCGCGGCACCTTCGGGACGATCAGCGCGGTCTCAGCCAACGGCTTCACCGTGCAGGAGACGAGCGGGACAGCAGCGGTGACGACGAGCCCGTCGACGGTGTTCCTGAAGACGCAGACCGCGGACCGGTCGGCGCTGGTGGTCGGCCAGTGCGCCACCGCGGTCGGGCAGGCCGACAGCGGAACCGTCACGGCCACGGCGGTCAGCGTCCGCGCACCCGGGCCCAACGGCTGCGTCGGCCCGGGCACGGGTGGGAGCCGCGGCTGATCACTGCGGGCAGTCAGATCGCGTGCGCCTCGCCGGTGATCGAACGACGCATGAAGTCGAGCAGCACGTCCTGCTCGGGGGTCGTCGGTCGGGGTGCGGCCGGGGTGATGCCGCCCTTCGCCGCGTTGGTGAGCAACGGGATGTCGTGCTCGCCGTCGTCGGCGACCCGCGCCATGGCCCAGCGCGCGAACACGCGCGTGTCGACCATCTTGCTCTCGAGCTCGACGACCCGCTCGTGCCGCGCATCCTTCGAGATGCGCCCGTAGAGCTCCCGCACGACGTCCTCATCGCCTTCGAGCGCTTGCACGAACCAGTCTTCGAACGTCAGGAGCGCACCGGTCACCCCGAGCTTGGCGTTCGTGGAGCGGGCCACGCTGAAGATCGAGCCGAGCTCCGCCTTTCGCTGGTCGAACGGAATCCGGTTGTGACTGCGGTAGATGAGGCGGAAGGTCGGGGTGTCGGTCATCTGTGCGGTCTCCCTGGCGTCGATCGTCTGGCCGAAGCCGGATGGCCGAGTATCGGCGCGATCGCTCTAGCCGGACATCTCAGATTGCGACAGCGGTCATGGGCGGCAGAGGATCTCGCCGTGGACGATGGCGAACCAGCCGTCCGCGCACGCGGCCCACTCCCGCCAGGCCGAGGAGATGTCGCGCAGCTCGGCCTCGTCGGCGTGGCCACCCGCCACTGCTTGCCGGGTGAGCGACGAGGTCAGGATGCGCTCGGCCCACATACCGCCCCACCAGGCGCGCTCAGTGGGCGTTGCGTAGCACCAGACCGAAGCCGTCGCGGTGACGTCCGCAGCGCCCGCTGCGTTCGCCCACGCGAGCAGCCTGCGTCCGGCGTCCGGCTCTGCCCCGTTGCCGTGCGCCACCGCGCGGTAGACCTCGAGCCAGCGGTCCAGCCGCGGATCGGCGGGGAACCACGTCATCGCCGCGTAGTCGGCGTCGCGCGCGGCCACCACTCCGGCAGGCCTGCACACGCGCAGCATCTCCCGCAACGCCGCGACCGGATCGCCGAGATGCTGCAACACCTGGTGGGCGTGCACGACGTCGAAGCTGTCGTCGGGGGCGTCGAGCGCGTAGACGTCGCCGACCGCGAACGTGACGTTGGTGGCCCCGGCGTGCTCGGCGTGCGCGCGGGCGTCCGCCAGCGGGCCCTCTGTCGGCTCGATCCCGACGACCTGCCCCGGCGCGACGTGCGCAGCCAGATCGGCGGTGATCGTGCCGGGTCCACAGCCGACGTCGAGCACCTGGATCCCCGGCTGCAACCAAGCCGTCAGGTAGGCCGCGGAGTTCGCGACCGTGCGGCTCGCATGCGACCGCAAGACGCTGGCCGCGTGCCCGTGGGTGTAGATCTCCTGATCGGCGCGCATCGTGCGATCGTCGGCCTAAGTGTCCACATCGTGCAACGAAAGTCTCAGATGGTGATACGGCGCGCGCTGTGGAACGGCATGTTGGCCAACTTCGAGTACTGGACGGGCCTGCCGGACTCGGTGGCGTTCAGCACCATGCCGTTGCCCGCGTAGATGCCGACATGGCTGACCGGCGAGTAGAAGAACACCAGGTCGCCGGGCTGCAAGGCGCCTCGTGAGACGGGTGCGCCCATCGTCGACAGCGTCGAGGACGAGTGCGGCAGCGCCTTGCCGAGCTGCTTGAAGGCCCATACGACGAGGCCGGAACAGTCGAAGGCGTTCGGCCCCGAGGAGCCCCACACGTACGGGTCGCCCAGCTTGCCCTTCGCCAGGGCCAGCGCCCGTGAGCCCAGTCCGCTGCCCGCGGGCGCCGCACTGATGTTCGGTGCGCTGTTCTTGGCGGGCGTGGCCTTCCTGGCGGGCGCCACGGCGGGCACCGGAAGGGCCGGACCGACGGGCGGCGCGATGTGGGCGGGGATGGTGCCGTCCATCGCTTTGCTCAGACCGTCGGTGGCCGCTTGGGCCTGCTGCGCGCCGAGGGCCGCCGCGTCGGACTTGGCCCGGGCGACGATGTCGGATCCCTGCGCGGTAGCCGCGTCGGGCCCGAGCAGCGCGGCGGGGCCACCGAGCGTCTGTGGTGTGACGGGGGTCGGGGCGGTGCTCGGCAGCGTGAGACGCAGAGCCGCCGTGCCTGCTGACGGGGCGGCCAGGTCGGGCGCGGCGTTCGCAGGTGTGATCGCGACGGGACCGGCCGACGCCGCGACTGCGGCCGTTGCGGTGAGGACGGTGGCCGACACCGAGGCGTAGAGCGGGAGGCGCAGGCTCACGCGTGGGGGGCGTCCCACACGGACGGTGGACGCGGCAGGCTCTCCGGGAGCCAGGCCTGCGGGGACGTCGGCGTCGCCCGCGTCGGTGTAAGCGGTGGCGTCGGCCGCGTCGGTGTAAGCGGGGGCGTCGTCGAGCGGGAACGACGCGGCCTGCTCTGCGGGCCATGCGGCGTCGGCCGCGGTGTCGTGCGTAGCGCGACCTGCCGGTCCCGAGCACCTGGTGGCGCCCGAACCGGCCAATACCAGGTTCTGCACGCT
>DASWUV010000247.1:0-38699 GCA_036401495.1 Pseudonocardia sp.
TTGTCACCGGCCCGACGGCGTGCTGCTCGACGTCCACCTCCCGGACCGCGACGGGTTCGCGATCACCAGGGTGCTCGCTGACCGGTCGGGTGCGCCCTCGATCGTCCTCACCTCGACGGATGCGCTCGGTGACTTGGACGCGGCGCTCGCCGCCTCCGGGGCGCGAGCCTTCGTAGCCAAGGAACGACTCGTCGAGGCGGACCTTGGCCGCCTGTTCGGCCCCGCAGAGACAATGTAAAGCGGTCACCTGGCGGCGTCGGCCTGCGGTCGACCGGGTGGGCCGAGCTGCGGGAACGCGCGATCAGGTTGGTGCACGACGCCGAGGCCGAGGCGGGCTCGAATCGGGAGAACCGGGCGGCGTAGGCTTTCTTAGCATCGCGGAGCCTGACCGCCCCAGTCGCTGACCGTCGAATACATCGATCAGCACAAGAAAGAGTTCGGGATCGAGTCGATCTGCAAGGTATTGGGTGATGCCGCCGCCGATCGACCGAGCAACGTATTACGAGTCGAAGGCCCAGCCGCGTTCGGCCGCTCGGTCCGGGACGCAACGGTGACCACGGAAATCCGGCGCGCGCATCAGGAGAACTACGGCATGTACGTCACCGGCAAGGGCCGATTCCCCGAGCGGTGTGCGCGTTTAGCTGCTTGACCTGCGCAAACGGGACGATCTTGGTCCCATCCTTATGGTGCCCCCGGTAGGATTCGAACCTACGCCACCGCCTCCGGAGGGCGGTGCTCTATCCCCTGAGCTACGGGGGCCACTGCCAGCAACACTAGCGCACCCCACGAACCCCAACTCGCGCGGCGTAAGCCCGCCCGCCGCTGCCACTTCAGACCTTCCGGCGTCCTCGCACAGGTTCGGCCATCTGTGACGACGCGCCACCTTCTGCGAAGTGGAGCGGAGGGCGGCCTGCGCGCGCGGCCGGGCTCAGCGCGCGGGTCTGAGCGCCCTCTACGACGACGGGAGGGGTGTGCCGCCGCGTGCGGTGAGCAGCTGCTCGAGGTACTCCGCCTCCGCCGTCTGCGCACCGAGCATCTGCGCGGCGAGGTTGCGAACCGGCTCCTTCGACGCGTTCTGCGCCGCGTCGCTCAGCATCGTCGCTCCGCCCTGGTGGTGGCGCAGCATCAGCTGCAGGAAGGAGACGTCGAGGTTCTTGCCCGACGCCGCCCGCAGCTTCTTCAGCTCGTCGGCGCTCGCCATGCCCGGCATGGTCGGCGCCCCGGCCGCGACCCCGGCACCGTGGTCGTGCGCGCCGGTGGGGGAGGCCGCCATCCACGTCATGTACGGCCGCCCGACGGGTTGCGCGGACGCCCCCCACAGCTCCAGCCAGCCCTGCATCCGGCCGACCTGCCCGGTCTGGGTGCTCTCGATGTCGTAGGCGAGCTGGCGCAGCTGGGGGTCGGTCGTGTGATCGCGCTCCCACGACGCCATCTCGACGGCCTGCTGGTGGTGCACGCTCATGTCCTGCAGGAACCCGACGTCGACGGAGTCGGCCGCCGGCATCTCGGCCTGGCCGGAGCGACTGATGAGCAAGCCGCCGGTGGCGCCGACCAGCAGCAGCACCAGCGCGGCCGCGGCGATGACGAAGGGGCGCACCCAGCGGGGCTCGCGCACGTCCGTCCCGTCGACGGGTGGCGGGTCGTCCACGGGCGGCAGGGTGCGCGCCGCCGTCACTGGCCCGGGGCCTTGGCCGCGTCCGGGGTGACGCCCTTGGCTCCCGCGATCACCTCGGGCATCACCGTGGTGTTGTTCACGGCGCTGACCGGCGGTGCTGGCTTGAACGGCGGGGGGTTGTCCTGGTCGAACGCGCCCGGCCCGAGCGCCTGGCAGCTCGCCCCCGGCTCCGGGTACTGGTACTGGTTGCTGCGCAGGGCCTGGATGAACTCGTCGATGCGCGGGTCGTTCGGGTCCGACAGCTTGAGCTGGTGGCCCCACGACTGCAGCGAGATCGGCTGGTCCAAGCCGGGGTAGGGGGACATGAGGCTGTAGGGCTGCCCGTTGACCTTGGCCGCGAGCGTCTTGACCGCGTCGCCGGTGATCGTGTCGGGGTTGTAAGCGATCCACACGGAGCCGTGCTCCAACGCGTGCACCATGTTCTCGTTGCGCACGGCCGTCGGGTAGACGACGCCGTTGCACGCGGCCCAGTAACCATCATGCGTTCCGCCGAACGGCGGGCTGTGGGTGTAGGCCACGGTCTGGTTCGGCTGGACGTGCTGCGCACCCGCGTAGGGCTGGGCGACCACGCCCTGGATCCTGGTGGACGGGTCCTTGTTGGTCTCCGAGGGCGTGTACGCCGTCAACGCCGCGGCTTTGGCCTGCTTTGCGTTGTTCTGCACGACGTAGTAGCCGAAGATCCCGCCCGCGAACAGCACCACCACGAGGATGCCCGCGATGAGGCCCCATGGCGTCGACCGCCTCGCGACGACGGCGGCCCGCGCGCCGCGCACCGCCCTGCTGTTCTTGCCACTGGCCATATACGGAGTGTATTAGCCCCTCTGGAAGCGGGTGAGCAGCACCTGGTGTCGCGGAAACGACGTCGTCTGCTCGACACTAGACTTGAGCGGTGACCCCTGCCCTGCTCGCCGACCTCGTCCGTGCCGCCGCGTCTGACGTGCTGGCGCGCCGAGGCCTGGACGCTGCGGCGCTCCCGCAGGACATGGGCGTCGAGCGGCCGCGCAACCCCGAGCACGGCGACTACGCCACCAACATCGCCCTGCGCGCCGCCAAGAAGGCCGGGGTGGCGCCGCGCGAACTCGCGACCTGGCTGGCCGACGAGCTCGCCACCAGGGACGGCATCGCGAGCGCCGAGATCGCCGGGCCAGGCTTCATCAACCTGCGGTTGGCGGCCGACGCGCAGGGCGGCATCGTCGCCGACATCCTCGCGACCGGCGCCGCGTTCGGCAACGGCGACGAGTACGCCGGGCGCAACGTCAACCTGGAGTTCGTCTCCGCCAACCCGACCGGCCCGCTGCACCTCGGCGGCACCCGCTGGGCGGCGACGGGCGACGCGCTGGGCCGCGTGCTCAGCGCCCGGGGCGCGAAGGTCACCCGCGAGTACTACTTCAACGACACCGGCGGCCAGATCACGCGTTTCGTCCGGTCGCTGGTCGCGGCGGCTGAGGGCGAGCCCGTGCCCGAGGACGGCTACGGCGGCGACTACATCGCGGAGATCGCGGCCCAGGTCCTCGCCGTCGAACCCGGCGCGCTCACGTCCCCCGAGCGCGACGAGATCTTCCGCAGGGTCGGCGTCGGGCTGATGTTCGACGAGATCAAGGCGGACCTGCACGCGTTCGGCACCGACTTCGACGTGTGGTTCCACGAGCAGTCGCTGCACGACTCGGGCGCGGTCGAGGCGGCCGTCGAGCGGCTCAAGGCCTCGAACAACCTCTACTTCGCCGACGGCGCGTGGTGGCTGCGTTCCAGCGAGTTCGGCGACGACAAGGACCGGCCGGTCATCAAGAGCGACGGCCAGCCCGCCTACATCGCGGGCGACATCGCCTACTTCCTCGACAAGCGCGCCCGCGGCTTCGACCTGTGCATCTACATGCTCGGCGCCGACCACCACGGCTACACCGGACGGCTGAAGGCCGCGGCCGCCGCGCTGGGCGACGACCCGGCCGTCGTCGAGGTGCTCATCGGGCAGCTGGTCAACCTCGTCGCCGACGGCAAGCCGGTGCGGATGAGCAAGCGCGCGGGCAACGTCGTCACGATGGAGGACCTGGTCGACGCGGTGGGCGTCGACGCGGCGCGCTACTCGCTCATCCGCTCGTCGGTCGACTCGCCGCTCGACGTCGACCTCGACCTGCTGACCCGGCGCAGCAACGACAACCCGGTCTTCTACGTCCAATACGCGCACGCCCGCCTGGCCTCGCTGGCCCGCAACGCCGCCGACCTCGGCCTGACGCCGGGTCGCGAGTTCGGGCTGCTGGTGCACCCGCGCGAGGGGGACCTGATCCGGACGCTGGGGGAGTTCCCCGCCGTCGTCGCCTCCGCGGCCGAGCTGCGCGAGCCGCACCGCGTCGCGCGCTACCTCGAGACGCTGGCCAGCGCGTACCACAAGTTCTACGACGCCTGCCGGGTGCTGCCGATGGGCGACGAGGCGGTCACCGAGCTGCACCGCGCACGCCTGGCGCTCTGCGTGGCGGCGCGGCAGGTGCTGGCCAACGGGCTGGCCATGCTGGGCGTCAGCGCGCCGGAGCGGATGTGAGCCGCTCGTGCGCGGATAACGTCGCCAGGGCAACCTTTTCCGCGCACAGGCGGCTGTCGTGAGGGCGCATCCCGCAGGTCCCCTGCACGCCGGGATCCTCGCGCCGCCCGAGACGGCGGGGCCGCGCCCCTTCGACGCCGCCGAACTGGACGCGCTGGCGCCCGCGGTCTGGCCGCGCAACGCCACCCGCGCGGCGTCGGGGGCCGTCGAGATCGCGGGCGTCGACCTGCGCGATCTCGCCGAGGCGTACGGCACGCCGCTGTTCGTCGTCGACGAGGCCGACTTCCGCTCCCGCGCGCACGAGTTCGCCGCCGCGTTCGGGGCCTCGTCGGTGCACTACGCGGCCAAGGCGTTCCTCTGCACCGAGGTGGCGCGCTGGGTCGCCGACGAGGGCCTCTCGTTGGACGTCTGCAGCGGCGGCGAACTGGCCGTCGCCCTGCGCGCGGGGTTCCCCGCCGAGCGGATTGCCTTGCACGGCAACAACAAATCGACCTCCGAACTCGTCGCGGCCGTGGAGGCGGGCGTCGGCAGGGTGGTGCTCGACTCGTTCCACGAAATCGTCCGGCTCGACAGCATCGCCCGTGCGCGGGGTGTCGTCGCACCGGTGATGGTCCGGGTGACGGTCGGCGTCGAGGCGCACACCCACGAGTTCATCGCGACCGCGCACGAGGACCAGAAGTTCGGCTTCGGGCTGCCCGACGACGCCGCGGAGGCCGTACGCCGCGTGCTGAAGTCCGACGGCCTGTCGCTGGTCGGGCTGCACAGCCACATCGGCAGCCAGATCTTCGACACGGAGGGCTTCGAGGTGGCGGCGCACCGCGTCGTCCGGTTCCTCGCCGCGCTGCACCGCGAGCACGGTTCGGCGGCGCTCACCGCGTTGACCACGCTCGACCTCGGTGGCGGGTTCGGCATCGCCTACCGCGCGCAGGAGACCCCGTTGCACGTCCCCGAGCTGGCCGAGGAGCTGCGGGCCATCGTGAAACGCGAGTGCCACGCCGCCGACCTCGACGTTCCCGACATCGCGGTGGAGCCGGGGCGCGCGATCGCCGGGCCGGGCACGGTCACGCTGTACGAGGTGGGCACGCTGAAGGACGTGCCGCTGGGCGGCGGCACCGGCAGGCGCTACGTCAGCGTCGACGGCGGCATGAGCGACAACATCCGCACCGCCCTGTACGACGCTCTGTACGACGCGCGGCTGGTCTCGCGCTCCTCCGAGATCGACGGCAGCGGCGACGCGACGCTCTCGCGCGTCGTCGGCAAGCACTGCGAGAGCGGCGACATCGTGGTGCGCGACTGCTGGCTGCCCGCCGACCTCGCCCCCGGCGACCTGCTGGCCGTGGCCGCCACCGGCGCCTACTGCTACGCGATGGCCAGCTCCTACAACCGGCTGCCGCGCCCCGCCGTCGTCGCGGTGCGGGACGGTGTCGCCCGCGTGCTGCTGCGCCGCGAGTCCGAAGAGGATCAGTTCCGGCTGGAGGTAGGGCCGTGACCGAGGCCGCCAGGTCCGCCACGCCGATCCGGGTCGCCATGCTCGGTTGCGGCACCGTCGGGGCGCAGGTGGTGCGGCTGCTGCGCGAGCAGGCCGACGACCTGGCCGCCCGCGCAGGCGCGCCCGTCGAGCTCGTCGGGGTGGCCGTGCGGCGGCCGCACCGGCATCCGGAGTTGGGTGAGCTGCTCACCACGGACGCGTCCGCGCTGGTCACGAGGCCCGACGTGGACGTCGTCATCGAGGTGATCGGCGGCATCGAGCCGGTGCGCACCTGGCTGCTGGAGGCGTTGAAGGCGGGCAAGTCCGTCATCACCGCGAACAAGGCGTTGCTGGCCGAGGACGGCGCCACGCTCGCCGAGGCGGCCGAGTCCTCGGGCGCGGACCTCTACTACGAAGCCTCTGTCGCGGGCGCGATCCCGCTGCTGCGGCCGCTGCGCGAGTCGCTGGCGGGCGACCGGATCAGGCGGGTGGCGGGCATCGTCAACGGCACCACCAACTTCATCCTGTCCTCGATGGCCGCCTCGGGCGCGAGCTACGCGGACGCGCTCGCCGAGGCGACACGCCTGGGCTACGCCGAAGCCGACCCGAGCGCCGACGTCGACGGCTACGACGCCGCGTCCAAGGCCGCGATCCTCGCGTCGCTGGCCTTCCACACCCGCGTGACCTCGGCGGACGTGCACTGCGAGGGCATCAGGGACGTCTCGGCCGCCGACATCGCCGCGGCGCGCAGACTCGGCTCGGTCATCAAGCTGCTGGCGATCTGCGAGCGCACGGACGACCCGGAGTCGGTCTCGGCGCGCGTCTACCCCGCGATGATCCCGGCGACGCACCCGTTGGCGTCCGTCGACGGCGCCTTCAACGCGGTGTTCGTCGAGGCCGAGGCGGCCGGACAGCTGATGTTCTACGGGCAGGGCGCGGGTGGGGCGCCCACCGCGAGCGCCGTGCTCGGCGATCTCGTCGCGGTGGTGCGCAACCGCGTCGTGGGCGGCCGCGGCCCGCGGGAGACGACGTACGCGAGCCTGCCGGTGCGCCCCATGGGCACGGTGCCGACGCGGTACCACGTCAGCCTCGACGTGGCCGACCGCGCAGGCGTGCTGGCCGCGATCTCGCGCGAGTTCGCCGACCGCGGCGTGAGCATCGCGGCGGTGCGCCAGACCGGCGGGGACGGCACGGCCGCGCGCCTGGTCGTGGTGACGCACGTCGCGCCGGAGGCCGCGTTGTCGGCCACCGTCGCCGCGCTCGTCGGGTTGGAGATCGTGCATGGCGTCGACAGCGTGTTGCGGGTCGAGGACCTCGGCCGGAAAGGTGTGGCCGGATGACCACCGCAGGTCTCGCCCGTTGGCCGGGGGTGATCGCGGCCTACCGCGATCGCATGCCCGTGCAGGACGATTGGAAGATCGTCACGCTGGGTGAGGGCGGCACGCCGCTCCTGCCTGCGCCGCACCTGTCGGAGAGCACCGGGTGCGAGGTGTTCCTGAAGGTCGACGGGGCCAACCCGACGGGCTCGTTCAAGGACCGCGGGATGACGGTCGCGGTCACCCACGCGCTCGCGCAGGGCAAGCAGGGCGTGCTGTGCGCCTCCACCGGCAACACGTCGGCGTCGGCGGCGGCCTATGCGGCCCGTGCGGGTCTGACGTGCGCGGTGCTCGTCCCGCGCGGGAAGATCGCGCTGGGCAAGCTCGCGCAGGCCGTGGCGCACGGGGCGCGGATCCTGACCGTCGACGGCAACTTCGACGACTGCCTCGAGCTCGCCCGCAAGACCGCTGCCGACTACGACGTCTCGGCGTTGGTCAACTCCGTCAACCCGATGCGCATCGCGGGCCAGGCCAGCGCCGCCTACGAGATCTGCGACGAGCTGGGCCGCGCCCCCGACGTGCACTGCCTGCCCGTCGGCAACGCGGGCAACATCACCGCCTACTGGGCGGGCTACTCCGCGTACCTCGCCGACGGGTTGATCCCGGCCGCGCCGCGGATGTTCGGCTACCAGGCCGCGGGGGCCGCGCCGCTGGTTCACGGGGCGCCCGTCACGCACCCGGAGACGATCGCCACCGCCATCCGCATCGGCGCGCCCGCCTCGTGGACGGCCGCGATGACGGCCCGCGACGCTTCGGGCGGACGGTTCGCGGCCGTCACGGACGACGAGATTCTGGCGGCGTACCGGCTGCTCTCCGGGCGGGAGGCGGTGTTCGTCGAACCGGCGTCGGCGGCGAGCGTGGCGGGTCTGCTGCAGTCGGCTCAGGACGGAACGCTGCCGAAGGGCTCGCTGGTGGTCTGCACCGTCACCGGCCACGGTCTGAAGGACCCGGACACCGCGCTGCTGGCGGCGCCGGAACCCACGCTGGTTCCGTTCGATCCGTCGGCGGTCGCGTCGGCGCTGGGGTTGGCCTGATGGGTAGGCCCACCGAGGTCAGGGTGCGGGTGCCCGCCTCGTCCGCCAACCTCGGGCCCGGATTCGACACCCTGGGGCTCGCGCTCGCCCTGTACGACGACGTCGAGGTGTCGGTCGCGCCGGACGGCGTCGCGGTCGAGGTCGACGGCGAGGGCGCGGGACGGGTGCCGTGCGACGACGCGCACCTCGTCGTCCGCGCGATGCGCACGATGTGGGCCATCACCGGCGACGCGCCGCCCGGCTTGACGATGCGCTGCCGCAACGCGATCCCGCACTCCCGCGGACTGGGCAGCTCAGCGGCGGCGGCCGTGGCGGGCGCGGTGGCGGCCGCGGTGCTCGCCGGGCGCGACGATGTGCTGGAGCGCGACACGATCCTGCAGGTCACAGCGGGTATGGAGGGGCACGCCGACAACGCGGCCGCGAGTCTGCTCGGCGGCTTCGTCGTCGCGTGGGAGACGCCCGGGAATACCTCGGGGAGGTTTCACGCTGTACGGCTGGACGCGCACCGAGACCTCCGTCCGGTCGCGTTCATCGCGGGAGCCGAGTCGCTGACCAGCACAACACGCGGGCTGTTGCCCGATCGCGTGCCGCTCGTCGACGCGGCGTTCACCGGCAGCCGCACCGCGCTCGCGGTGTTGGCCTTCACCCAGCGCCCCGAGTTGCTGATGCCCGCTACCGAAGACCGTCTCCACCAGGGCTATCGACGCCCGGCGTACCCGGAGTCGGCCGATCTCGTCGACGCGCTGCGTGCGCGGGGCGTGCCTGCCGCCATCTCCGGGGCAGGCCCGACCGTGCTCGCGTTCACCACCGACGGGGTCGTTCCCCCCGGGGTCGATCTGCACGGCTTCGCGCCGTTGCCGTTGCCGGTCGACGCCGCCGGAGTCGTCGTCGACTCAGCCTGAACGCCTCGGGCGTGTCGGGGTGGGGGGTTGTTGCCGCAACCAGTGGTTACGTCTACGCTCGATGGTGCAACGGCGATCCACGCGTGCTCTGCGTGGCCACTCGCGCCGGAATCTGCATCCCAGTCGAGTGCACATAGTTCGATCGGATCCAGTTTCGGGCGAGCGGCATCCCGCGAGGAGTCGCGAAAGTCGCCGTCCCGCCGGTCGGGACGACCGCTCTTTCCCGCGATCCGTCCACCGACATCTCTAGTGAAATTCGCTGACCCGGGCAGAGCCCGGTAGGTCAGGAAGGACAACCTTGAGCGAGACCGATACCGTCAGCACCGCCGGAGCGCGCAAGCGTGGCCTCACGGGAATGGTGCTGGCGGAGCTCCGCCAGTTGGCCGGGGAGCTGAACATCCCCGACACCACCGGCATGCGCAAGGGCGATCTCATCGCCGCGATCAAAGAGCGGCAGGCGAGCGGGGCTCCCGCCGCACAGCTCGCACTGCCCGATGCCCCCGCAGATGTAGCAGCCGACGTCGCAGCTGATATCGCTGCGGACGTCGCCCCCGGGGCCAATGGCGCCGCCCCGGCCACGACCCCCCGACGCCGTCGTGCCGCCAGCAGACCTGCAGGCGCTCCGGACCCCAAGCGCGCCACGAACGGCGCTGCGGCCCCCGCTGAAACGCCCGCCGCGGAAAGCCCCGCGGTCGAGACGCCTGCTGCCGAGGCTCCTGCCGCTGGGACGCCTGCAGGCGAGGCTGTTGCTGAGACGCCCGCTGCCGCAACCGCTGTGGGCGAGACGCCTGCAGGCGCGACGCCTCCGGTCGTGACGCCCGGCCCGACGCCCGAGTCGGTCGAGACGCCCTCCGTCGAGACCGTCGCCGCCGAGGCCACCACCGGCGAGACGACCACCGCGGCCCCCAGCCCTGTGGAGGGTGAGGGCGGCCGTCGTCAGCGTCAGCGCCGCCGCGGCGAGCAGAACGGCGCGGCCACCCCGCCCGCGGCCACCCAGCCCGCGGTCACCGAGCCCGTCGAAGGCGCCGCTGCCGCCGTCGAGGCCCCGGCAGGCGCCGATCTGTCCACCAACGGCTCGGCCGAGACCACACGTCCGGCCCGGGAAAGCCGCCGGGACCGCGACGCAGGTTCGCGGCGCAACGGCAGCGTGAACGACAACCGCAGCGTGAACGACAACCGCGGCGCCAACGACAACCGCGGCGCGAACGACAGCCGCGGCGCGAACGACAGCCGCGGCGCCGAGCGCGACGGGGACGTCCGTCCCGACACCCGCGGCGACACGCGGGACGGCCGGACCGACGGTCGCCCGGACAACCGCACCGACAACCGCGGCAACGACACCCGGGGCAACGACACCCGGGGCAACGACAGCCGGGCCGACAGCCGCCAGGACAACCGCGTCGACAGCCGCCAGGACAACCGCGTCGACGGCCGGACCGACGGCCGGACCGACCGCAACAACGACATCCGGGCCGACCGCGCCGACAACCGCAGCGACAGCCGCGGTCCGCGCGACAACCGGCCGGACGACGAAGGCGACGACGACGGCGACGGCCGCGGCCGCCGCGGCCGCCGCTTCCGTGACCGCCGTCGCGGCCGCGACCGCCAGGCAAGCCCTACGAACGGCGCAGGCCAGGGCACCGTCGACACCGAGGTCCGCGAGGGCGACGTGCTGCTGCCCGTCGCAGGCATCGTCGACATCCTCGACAACTACGCCTTCGTCCGTACCACCGGTTACCTCTCCGGCCCGACGGACGTCTACGTGTCGCTGTCGATGGTTCGCAAGTACGGCCTCCGGCGCGGCGACGCGATCACCGGCGCGGTGCGTGAGCAGCGCGAAGGCGAGCAGTCGCGGCAGAAGTTCAACCCGCTCGTCCGCGTCGACTCGATCAATGGGCAGGACCCCGAGGCCTCGCGCAACCGGCCCGAGTTCACCAAGCTCACGCCGCTCTACCCGAACGAGCGCCTGCGCCTGGAGACCGAGCCGCACAAGCTCACCACCCGCGTCATCGACCTGGTCATGCCGATCGGCAAGGGTCAGCGCGCGCTGATCGTGTCCCCGCCCAAGGCGGGCAAGACCACGATCATGCAGAACATCGCCAACGCGATCACCACCAACAACCCAGAATGCCACCTCATGGTCGTCCTCGTGGACGAGCGGCCGGAGGAGGTCACCGACATGCAGCGGTCGGTGAAGGGCGAGGTCATCGCGTCGACGTTCGACCGGCCGCCGACCGACCACACCACGATCGCCGAGCTGTCGATCGAGCGGGCCAAGCGACTGGTCGAGATGGGCCACGACGTCGTCGTGCTGCTGGACAACATCACGCGGCTGGGCCGCGCGTACAACCTTGCCGCCCCCGCGTCGGGCCGCATCCTGTCCGGCGGTGTCGACTCCACCGCGCTCTACCCGCCCAAGCGCTTCCTGGGCGCCGCGCGCAACATCGAGGACGGCGGCTCGCTGACGATCCTCGCCACCGCGTTGGTGGAGACCGGGTCCACGATGGACACGGTGATCTTCGAGGAGTTCAAGGGCACCGGCAATGCCGAGCTCAAGCTGGACCGCCGCATCGCCGACAAGCGGGTCTTCCCCGCCATCGACGTGGGCGACTCCGGCACCCGCAAGGAAGAGCTCCTGATGTCGCCCGACGAGTACGCGGTGATGGTCAAGCTGCGGCGGCTGCTGTCCGCACTGGACGACCAGCAGGCCATCGACCTGCTGCTCACCCAGCTGCGCAAGACCCGCACCAACATCGAGTTCCTCATGCAGGTGGCCAAGGGCACGCCCAACGGCGACAACGACTGACGGACGCAGTACCTCCCGGGAACAGCGAGCGGGGGCGGATGGTTGAATGGACTGTCACGCTCCGGCGCCGGTTCACCCCTGATTAAGAGGGGACCCGGGGCCACATCGAGAGGAATCCCCGTGCGCGAAGGCATTCACCCGAACTATGTCGAGACCCAGGTCACCTGCGGTTGCGGCAACCAGTTCACCACCCACAGCACAAAGGCCAGTGGGTCGATCAACGTAGAGGTTTGCTCCGCCTGCCACCCGTTCTACACGGGCAAGCAGCGGCTCCTCGACTCCGGCGGCCGCGTCGCGCGCTTCGAGGCGCGCTACGGCAAGCGGACCCCCGCCAAGAAGTAGCTTCACCGACGGCGCCCACCTCAGTGGTGGGCGCCGTCGTCGTGTCCGGACACAAGAGGTCAGAACAGCGATTCAGAGGGGAGGACGAGATGGCGGCACCGACCGTCGACGCGCTGCTCATGGAGTACGCGGAGCTGGAGCGCGCCCTCGCCGACCCTTCCGTGCACGCCGACGCGGGGCAGGCCCGCAAGCTCGGTCGACGCTATGCCCAGCTGGGGCAAGTCGTCGGGGCCGCCCGCGAGTTGGCCGCCGCGCGCTCCGACCTCGACGCGGCCCGCGAGCTCGCCACCGAAGACGCCACGTTCACCTCTGAGGCGGACGAGCTGGCCGCCCGCATCCCCGAGCTGGAGACGCGCCTGGCCCAGCTGCTCGTCCCGCGCGACCCGCACGACGCCGACGACGTGGTGATGGAGGTCAAGTCGGGGGAGGGCGGCGAGGAGTCCGCACTGTTCGCGGCGGATCTCGTGCGCATGTACTCGCGCTACGCCGAGCGACGCGGCTGGAAGGTCGAAGTGCTCGACACGATCTCCAGCGACCTCGGTGGCGTCAAGGACCTGACGATGGTGGTGCGTTCGCGCGCTGCTGAGCCCGACGGCGTGTGGTCGGCGCTCAAGTACGAAGGCGGCGTGCACCGGGTGCAGCGGGTGCCGGTCACCGAGTCGCAGGGGCGCATCCACACCTCCGCAGCGGGCGTGCTCGTCTACCCCGACACCGGTGAGGACGACGCGGGCGTCGAGATCGACGAGAACGACCTGCGCGTCGACGTGTTCCGCTCTTCGGGACACGGCGGGCAGAGCGTCAACACCACCGACTCGGCCGTGCGGATCACGCACCTACCCACCGGCATCGTCGTGAGCTGCCAGAACGAGCGCTCCCAGCTGCAGAACCGGGCGCGGGCGATGGAGGTGCTGCGTGCACGGCTGCAGGCCCTCGCCGAGGCGGAGGCGGCGGCACAGGCGTCGGACGTGCGGCGCTCGCAGGTGCGCACGGTCGACCGTTCCGAACGCGTCCGCACCTACAACTTCCCCGAGAACCGCATCTCCGACCACCGCGTCGGCTACAAGGCGCACAACCTCGCCACGGTCCTCGACGGCGATCTGGATGCGGTGGTGGAGGCACTCACGGCCGCCGACCGCGCCGACCAGCTCGCCCAGTGAGGGTGAGTCGTGCATCTGGTCACGCCGAGTTGGGCATCTGGTCCCGGCCATGCAGGTGAGTCGTGCATCTGCGCACGCCGAGTTCGGCATTCCGTCCCGGCCGTGCGTCCACTCCGCGCGGGTGAGTCGTGCATCTGCTCACGCCAAGTTGGGCATTCCGTCCCGGTGAGTCCGGTGTCTGAGTACGCCGAGTCCAGCGTCTCGTGCCGCCCGATCCATGATCGTCCCGGCGCGCAGGACGATCGCCGATGAACGCGGCAGGCGGTAGGCACCCGCGTACGGCCGCCGACGTGCCCCTGCGCCCGTTGCTGACGGAGGCCGAGCGGGCGCTGTCCGCGGCTGGGGTCGGCTCGCCGCGGTTCGACGCGGAGTCGCTCGCCGCCCACGTGCTCGGCGTTCCCCGCGGTCGACTCCTGCTGTGGACCACGGTCGAGCCGTCCGTTGTAGACGTCCTACGTACCCTCGTCGCCCGGCGCGCGGCCCGAGAGCCGCTGCAACACTTGCTGGGCACCGCGGTGCTCGGGCCGATCGAGGTCGCGGTGGGGCCCGGCGTGTTCACGCCGAGGCTCGAGACCGAGCTGCTGCTCGAGTGGGGTTTGGGGGCGCTCCAGGGCGTTGCGTCACCGCTGGTCGTGGATCTTTGTACCGGCTCGGCCGCGCTCGCGTTGGCGCTGGCCGACGGGCGTGGCGACGCGGAAGTCCACGCCGTCGAGGCTGATCCTGCCGCGCTGGTCTGGGCGCAACTCAACATCGCCAACCACGGCGATCGGGTCGTGTTGCATGCCGCTGACGTGCGGGAACCCGACCTCTTGGGCGAGTTGGCCGGGCGCGTCGACCTCCTGGTGTGCAACCCGCCCTACGTTCCCGACGGCACACCCGTGCCGCCCGAGGTCGAGATGTGGGACCCGAAAGTCGCGGTCTTCGGCGGCCCGGACGGGCTGGAGATCGTCCGTGCAGTCGTCGGCCGCGCGCCTGCGCTGCTGCGGCCCGGCGGCGCGTTCGCGATCGAGCACGACGACACCCACGCCGATGCCGTGCCCGCACTGCTCCGCGCCACGCCTGGGCTCGTCGACGTGGAGGAACACCGCGACCTGAGCGGCCGCCCCCGCTACGCCACCGCCCGCCACAGCTGAGTCGTGCATCCCGGCACGGTGAGTCCGGCATCTCGACGCGGTGAGTCGTGCATCTCGGCACGGTGAGTCGTGCATCTTGGCACGATGTCTCCGCCATCTCGGCCCAGCCAACCGTGCAGCACCGGTGCACCTCGCCCGCGGATCGTCGCCCCGTAGGCTCCCCGCGTGGCTGTGACGTACGACTGCACTGACCCGGACGCCCGCGTGGAGGGCCTGGCGGCGGCGGCCCGAGCTGTCCGCGGCGGCCGTCTTGTGGTGTTGCCCACCGACACCGTGTATGGCCTCGGCTGCGACGCGTTCAACGCCGACGCGGTCCGCCTACTGCTCGCTGCCAAGCGACGCGGGCCGGACATGCCGGTCCCTGTGCTGGTCGGCTCATGGACGACGATCGACGGACTCGTGCTGGGCGTCCCCCGTGCCGCACGCGACCTCATCGAGGCGTTCTGGCCCGGAGGACTGTCGCTGGTGCTGCCGCACGCGCCGTCGCTGTCCTGGGACCTCGGCCGTACGAAGGGCACGGTGATGCTGCGGATGCCGCTGCACCCCGTGGCGCTTGAGCTGCTGCGGGACGTCGGGCCGATGGCGGTGTCGAGCGCCAACGTCTCCGGCAGTCCACCCGCAAGCGACGCGCCCATGGCCCTTGCCCAACTGGGTGACACCGTCGACGTCTACCTCGACGGCGGCCCGTCCGGCGAGCCGGTGGCGTCCACGATCGTCGACCTCACCGCCGACGATCCGCGCATCCTGCGTGAGGGAGCGGTCACTGCCCAACAGGTGTCGGACGTCATCGGCCAAGCGGTGCTTCCTGCTCCGCAGTAGCAACGCCAGCGCGGTTCAGGCGCGAAGTCCGGCCTGAGCGCCCAGGCCTGCCGTCGACGCCGAGAAGAACTCCTCATCGTCGACGACGACGTTGTGCGTGTGGCCGAACAGTTCAAAGGTGATCAAGCCGAACAGGCCGATCCAAGCGTGGATCGCGCGTGCTGTGAGCGAACCTGTCGGGTCAGCGGGCAGGCCCAGTTCCGCGGCGAGCCCTGGCCGGATCGTCGCGTCGAGGCCGGTGTCGTCGGTCTTGTCGTCGACGGCCCCTGATTCGACACCCTCGACCAGGATTCGGCACAACACGACGCCCACCCGGCCCGCAGGTCCGATGGTTGTCTCCGGCGCCGCGTATCCGGGGACCGGCGATCCGTAGACCAGCGCGTACTCGTGGGGATGCGCCAACGCCCACGTCCGGACGGCCGCGCAGGCCGCCTGCCAGCGGCCCGTGAGGTCGTCCCGCGGCATCTGCGCCTCGGCTGATTCGGCGGCCTCGCCCATCGCGTTGTAAGCGTCGAGGATGAGCGCGGTGAGCAGGTCGTCGCGGCTGGGGAAGTAGCGATAGACGGCTGAGCTCGCCATTCCCATCTCCCTGGCCACGGCGCGCAATGAGAGTGCCGCTGCTCCGTCCGACGCGAGGTGTCGGCGAGCGACCTCGGCGATCTCGCGCGTCAGTTCGGCACGGACCCGCGCTCTCGCTCCTGCAGCGCTCATGTGCGCACGATATTCGGATCGGTGAACCTAGTCAAGAGCACTGCTCTTGCTCAATGAGCGTGCCGAGAAGACCGACTCGACGGGCCGAGATGCACGACTCACCGTGGCGGGGGCGCCCGATTCGGCGTGCCGAGGAGCCTGACTCGGCGGGCCGAGATGCACGACTCACCCTTGCGGGGCGCCCGACTCACCGGGCCGGGCAGCCTGGCTCGCGTGTGCCGAGAGGACCGACTCGGCGTGCCGAGATGCACGACTCACCCTTGCGGGGTGCCTGACTCGGCGGGCCGAGATGCCCGACTCGCCGGGTCGCGTAGCGTCACGGACCGTGCCCACGCTCGTCCTGCCGATCCGCGAGTACCTGCTCGCGGGGTTGACGGCGGCTGTGGTCACGTTCCTGTTGGTCGGCCCCGTGCGCCTGCTCGCGATCAAGCTCGGCGCGGTGGCCTGGCCCCGAGGGCGCGACGTGCACGTCACGCCCACCCCGCGCTGGGGTGGCGTGGCGATGTTGGGCGGCGTGCTCGCAGGCGTCGCGATGGCCTACCAGCTCCCCGCGCTCCGGCTGGCCTTCGACACCAGCTCCGCGGAGGTCCTCGGCGCGGTGCTGGCCGGAGTGCTGCTGGTCGGAGTCGGTGTCCTCGACGACCGCTACGACCTCGACGCGCTCACGAAGTTCGCAGGCCAGACCACCGCGGCAGGCGTACTGATCATCTTCGGCGTCCAGTGGTCGACGTTCTGGATCCCGTTCGGCGGCGGGGGTGCCGGCGTCTCCGGCTCCGTCCTCTCCCTCGGCGCTGGTCAGGGCATGTTGCTGACGGTGCTGTTCACCGTCGTGCTCGTGAACGCCATGAACTTCGTCGACGGCCTCGACGGTCTCGCTGCGGGCATCGGCATGATCGGCGCGCTGGCCACCGGGACGTTCGCGATCAGCCTGATCGTCAAGTACGGCAACGACCCGTCCTACTACTCACCTGCCCTCATCGCCGCGGTGCTCGGCGGCGCCTGCGTGGGGTTCCTCCCGCACAACTTCAACCCCGCCCGGATCTTCATGGGCGACTCCGGCTCGATGCTCATCGGGGTGCTGCTGGCCGCCGCGACCACCAGCGCGTCGGGGAAGATCCCGGTCGTCGGCTCGCCGCGGGACTACTTGGCGCTGCTCGCTCCCGTGATCGTGTTCGCCGCCGTGCTGTTCGTGCCGGTGTTGGACCTGCTCATGGCGGTGGTCCGGCGCACCCGCGCGGGGATGAGCCCCTTCTCGCCCGACAAGATGCACCTCCACCACCGACTGTTGGAGATCGGCCACAGTCAGCGACGGGCAGTGCTGCTGATCTACCTGTGGGCGGGCGTGTTGGCGTTCGGAGCGGTCGCGCTGACGTTCATCTCCGACGTCGCCGTGGTGCTCTGGACGGTCGGCTTCGGGCTCCTTCTCGCCGCGCTCGCCTCCGCCGTCCCCCGGATGCGCCACCGCATGTAGAAGGCGATCGTCCGGAAGCGATTTCCCGCAGGTCACGCGGTGTCGGGGGACCCGCTGGTGCTGTGGTAGCGTCCCCTTCAACAGGTCGGTTACCGGCCTGGTTTGTCCCAGTTGGGACGAGCCCCCTTCTGGCGCCGAGGCGAGGAGAAGCTGGTGAGTGCCCACCCCCGTTCACTTCGACGCCCGGCGTGTCGGCGTTGAGCGCGGCCGGTGGAAAGCGGCGGCCCGGAGCTGGGCGACCTGCTCTCGATGGGTCTCACACTCGCCCTTTGCGTGGTGATGGGTTTCGGACTCGGCTGGCTGGGGGACCTGGCCACCGGCACCTTCCCGCTGATCGCCATGATCGGCCTGGCGCTCGGTGTCGTCGCCGCCACGTTCTATGTCGTCAAGCAGTTCAAGAGGTACTCGTGAAGGGCAAGTGCGTCCGATGACGATGAGCACGCCCTACACGCCGCCCATCACGTGGTCCACGTTCCGTCGCTCGGTGATCATGGCGGGGACCGTGACGGCCGTCGCGGTCGTCGTGCTGGTGGCGCTCGGCTACGGCCTCTTCGGGCTGTTCCTCGCCGTCGGGGTAGCCCTCGGGGCACTGAACATGTGGCTCGCCGTGCGGGCGGTCGCCAACTTCGCCACAGCGCGGCCCTCGAAGGCGCGCCTCTCCGGCTCGGTGCTCGGGCGACTCGCCGTGATCACCGTGCTGGCGCTGGCGGTTGCGTGGTTCGTACGCCCGTCGGGTATCGCCGTGTTCGGCGGCCTGGCGCTGTTCCAGTTCCTCGCGATCGTGAGCTCGCTGCTGCCGTTGATCAAGGAGATCCGACAGAAATGACCGATCAGGGATGAGCATGGTTCTCGCCGCAGCAGGCGGCTCGATCACCCCGGGCGAGCATTGGACAGGCGAGTTCCTGGGGCTGACGTTCAACCTCGACACCATCCTCGGCACGCTGGTCGCCGGGCTCATCGTCTGCGGCCTCGGCTACTACATGGCGAGCCGCGCGACGAAGGGCCGTCCCTCGGGGCTGCAGGTGGCGTTCGAGGCGCTCGCGAGCTGGGTGCAGGGTCAGGTCAAGGAAGGTATGGGCGTGCGCGCACCGCGCGGCGTCGTCGGCTTCTGCATCACGGTCTTCGCCTTCATCCTGTGCTGCAACTGGCTGGCCGCGCTGCCGACGGAGCGCTGGATCCCGCCGCCCACCGCGGACGTCAACCTCGTCTACCCGCTGGCCCTGCTCGTCATCGTGTGGGTCAACGTCGCGGGCATCAGGGCGAAGGGGGCGAAGGGCTACTTCGGCCACTTCACCCAGCCGTATGCGTTCTTGGCGCCGATCGAGTTCATCACCCAGTATCTTTCGCGTCCCGCGTCGTTGGCCTTGCGGCTGTTCGGCAACATCTTCGCGGGCGGCATCATGGTGGCGGTGATCGGACTGATGCCCGCTTACATCCTGTGGGCGCCCAACGCGGTCTGGAAGCTCTTCGACATGTTCATCGGTGTCATCCAGGCGTTGATCTTCACGTTGTTGACCCTGATCTACTTCAGTGAGGCGGTGGGCAGCGAAGACGAAGCTGCCCACCACTAGTACTTCCACCGCCCCGTCACAGACGTTGTGAGTGCCGCCTCCGCGGCGCGAAAGGAATGAGGAGAGACATGAGCGTTCTGGCCCAGGCCGCAGGCGGGATCACCGGAAACGTGACCCTCGGGTTGGCCATGATCGGCGGCGGCCTCGCACTGGGCGGCGGCGCCATCGGCGCAGCGATCGGCGACGGTCTCGCAGGCTCCGCGGTCATCCAGGGTGTGGCCCGTCAGCCGGAAGCGGCAGGCCGCCTCAACACGACCATGTTCCTGATCATCGGTCTGGTGGAGGGCATGTACTTCATCAACCTGGCGTTCATGGCGCTGTTCGTGTTCGTCCTGAGCTGAGCGGCGAACTCATGGCACAGACGTTGGCAGCGGGAACGCAGAACTTCCTCGTCCCCAACGCCACCATCATCGTCGTTTTCGCCATCTTCCTGGCCATCCTGTTTTTCTTCTACCGTTTCGTGGTGCCGCCGCTGACCAAGGCGATGGATGAACGCGCCGAGATGAACCACAAACAGGTCGAGGAACGTGACGCCGCTGTCCGCAAGCTCGCCGAGGCCCAGGAGCGCTACGACGCCTCGCTGGCCGAAGCCCGCGCACAGGCCACAGCGGTCAAGGACGAGGCGAGAGCCGACGCCCAGCACATCCGCGAGGACATGCGCGCCGAGACCGACCGCAAGGTCGCCGAGATCCACCAGCGCGGTGCGGAAGAGCTCGCGCAGCAGCGGGCGCAGGCTGTGGAGCAGCTTCGCGGCCAGATCGGCGGCCTGTCCACCGACCTGGCGGGCAAGATCCTCGGCCGCCCCGTCGAGTACGACGACGAAACGGTCGCCCGCTACCTGGATGAGCTGGACGAGCGGCAGACGACCGGAGGGCGGCGCTGATGGAGTTCATCGCTGAGTTCGTCGCTGAGCTGGTCGCCTTCGCGGTCATCCTGTTCGTGCTCTGGCGCTACGTGCTGCCGGTCGTCGCGCGGATGGTCAAGAACCGGCAGAACGAGGTGCAGCGCCAGGTCGACGAAGCCGAAGAGGCCACGCGCAAGCTCGAGGACGCGCAGGGTCGCTTCGACAACGCCGTCAAGCAGGCCGAGGCCGAGGCGGCCCGCATCCGCGACGACGCGCGCGCCGACGCCACCCGTATCCGCGAAGAGCTCACGGCGCAGGCGGAGGCCGAGGTCGAGCGGATGCTCCAGCGCGGGCAGGAGCAGCTCGCGGCCCAGCGGGACCAGGCCGTCCGCGGCCTGCAGTCCGAGCTCGGCGGGGCGTCCGTCGAGCTGGCCGAGCGGGTCGTCCGGCAGACGTTGGCCGACGAGGGCGCCCGCACGGCGTCCGTCGACGGCTTCCTCTCCGAGATCGAGACCCTGCCGTCGCCCCGGGGTAGCCAGGTCACGGCACAAGGAGGGGCTTAGCCCATGGCGTCCGTACTGCAGTCCGCCAGCCGCGAGGCGCTCGCCGAGGCGCAGGCCCGGCTCGACGCGCACATCGACGCCACCAAGGCGACGGAGCTCAACCGCCTGGCCGAGGACCTCTTCTCCGTGTTCAGCCTGCTCGACCGCGAGCACGCGCTGCGGCGGGCGCTGGCCGACCCGGCGACCGCGTCGGGGGCCCGCGCAGGCCTCGCCGACCGGCTGCTGGACGGCAAGATCGGCCGCACGGCGCTGGACGTCGTGTCCGACCTGGTCAAGTCCCGCTGGTCGCATGCGCAAGACCTCGTCGAGGCCACGGAGATGCTGGCGCGCTCCGCCGCGTTCGGCGTCGCGGAGAAGAACGGCTCGCTCGACCGCGTTGAGGACGAGCTGTTCCGCTTCGGCCGCATCCTGGACCGGGAGCCGGAGCTGAGCCGGTTGCTGTCGGACCAGTCGACGCCGGGCGACAAGCGCATCGGGCTGCTGCACGACGTGCTCGGCGAGAAGGTCGCGCCCGTCACCACCCTGCTGCTGGAGCAGGCCGTGCGCACACCGCGCAGCCGACACCTCGATGTCGCGGCCGAAGAGCTCTCCGAGCTCGCCGCGGCGCGGCGCGACCGCTACGTCGCCCACGTGCGTACGCCGGTGCGCCTGACGGCCGAGCAGGAGCAGCGGCTGACCGACTCGCTCACCCGCATCTACGGCAGGCCGATCTCTCTGCAAGCCGAGCTCGACCCCGACCTGCTGGGCGGCCTCGTCGTCCGCGTCGGCGGCGAGCTGATCGACGGCAGCGTCGCGGGCCGGCTGGCCGCAGCGCGCCGCGCCCTCCCAAGCTGACCTTCAACCACAAAGGATCGATCGAGATGACAGAGCTGACGATCTCCTCCGAGGAGATCCGGAGTGCGATTGCGGGCTACGTCTCGTCGCTGGAGACGGAGACCTCGCGTGAGGAGGTCGGCACCGTCATCGACACCGGTGACGGCATCGCGCACATCGAGGGACTGGCCTCCGCCATGACCAACGAGCTGCTGGAGTTCGAGGGCGGCGTGCTCGGCGTCGCGCTGAACCTCGACCAGCGCGAGATCGGCGCGGTCGTGCTCGGCTCGTACGACGGCATCGAGGAGGGGCAGCAGGTGCGGCGCACCGGCGAGATCCTCTCGGTGCCCGTCGGTGACGCCTTCCTCGGACGGGTCATCGACCCGCTCGGCACGCCCATCGACGGCCTCGGCGACATCGAGGCCGAAGACCGCCGCGTTCTCGAGCTGCAGGCAGCGTCGGTGATGCAGCGGCAGTCGGTCTCGGAGCCGCTGCAGACCGGCATCAAGGCGATCGACGCCATGACCCCGATCGGCCGCGGCCAGCGCCAGCTGATCATCGGCGACCGCAAGACCGGCAAGACCGCCGTCTGCGTCGACACGATCATCAACCAGAAGCAGAACTGGGCGTCCGGCGACCCGGCGAAGCAGGTGCGCTGCATCTACGTCGCCATCGGGCAGAAGGGCTCGACGATCGCGGGCATCCGCGCCTCGCTCGAGGACGCGGGCGCGCTGGAGTACACCACGATCGTCGCCGCCCCCGCGTCCGACCCGGCCGGGTTCAAGTGGCTCGCCCCCTACACCGGCTCGGCGATCGGCCAGCACTGGATGTACGCGGGCAAGCACGTCCTGATCATCTTCGACGACCTGTCCAAGCAGGCCGAGGCCTACCGCGCGATCTCGCTGCTGCTGCGCCGTCCGCCGGGCCGCGAGGCCTACCCCGGCGACGTCTTCTACTTGCACTCCCGGCTGCTGGAGCGCTGCGCCAAGCTCTCGGACGAGCTCGGCGCGGGCTCGATGACCGGCCTGCCGATCATCGAGACGAAGGCCAACGACGTCTCGGCCTACATCCCCACCAACGTCATCTCGATCACCGACGGGCAGGTGTTCCTGGAGTCCGACCTGTTCAACCAGGGTGTCCGCCCGGCCATCAACGTCGGCATCTCGGTGTCACGCGTCGGGGGCGCCGCACAGGTCAAGGCGATGAAGACGGTGTCGGGCTCGTTGCGGCTGGACCTGTCGCAGTACCGCGAGCTCGAGGCCTTCGCCGCGTTCGGCTCCGACCTGGACGCCGCCTCGGCCGCGTCGCTGGGACGCGGGAGCCGTCTGGTGGAGCTGCTCAAGCAGCCGCAGTACTCGCCGTACCCCATCGAGGACCAGGTGGTCTCCATCTGGCTGGGCACCACGGGCAAGCTCGACTCGGTGCCGGTGGGCGACATCGGCAAGTTCGAGACCGAGTTCCTGGCGCACCTGCGGCGCAACTCCGAGGGTGCGCTGGCCGAGATCCGCGACACCGGCAAGCTGACCGACGAGAACATCGAGCGGCTCGACGGCGTCGTCAAGGAGTTCAAGCAGGGCTTCACGGCTTCGGACGGCTCGTCCGTGGCCCCGAAGGAGAACCCGGCCGACGCGATGGATCCCGACGACGTCGACCAGGAGACCGTCAAGGTCCGCAAGCAAGGGCAGAGCTGAGGTAGGGCATGCCTGCACAGATTCGGGTGCTGCGGCGGCGGATCCGCTCCACGCAGTCCATCAAGAAGATCACCCGCGCGATGGAGCTGATCGCGACCTCCCGCATCGTGAAGGCCAGGGCGCGGGTGAACGAGTCGCGGCCCTACGCCGAGCAGATCACCGCGGTGCTGACGGAGCTGGCCAGCAACTCCGCGCTGGACCATCCGCTGCTGGTCGAGCGGAAGGACCCGAAGAAGGCCGCGGTGCTGGTCGTCACGAGCGACCGCGGGCAGGCGGGCGGCTACAACACCAACGTGTTGCGGGAGGCCGAGGAGCTCTTCTCGCTGCTGCGCGAGGAGGGCAAGGAGCCCGTTGTCTACGTGGTGGGGCGCAAGGGCGTGAACTACTACCGGTTCCGGCGCCGCAAGGTCGAGGCGTCGTGGACGGGTTTCTCCGAACAGCCGACCTACCCCGATGCGGCCGAGGTGGCGCGCACGCTCGTCGAGGCGTTCATGGCCGACGAGGACGACGAGCGGAGCGTCGACGAGCTGCACCTGGTGTACACGCAGTTCAAGAACATGGTCTCGCAGACGCCGCAAGCCCGGCGGATGGCGCCCATGGTCGTCGAGTACACCGAGGACGAGCCGCGTTCGTCGGGCATCCAGCCGCTTTACGAGTTCGAGCCCGACCCGGATGCGCTGTTCAACGCGCTGCTGCCCAAGTACATCGGATCCAGGCTCTTCGCGGCGATGCTGGAGTCGGCGGCGTCGGAGTCGGCCAACCGGCAACGGGCGATGAAGGCCGCAACCGACAATGCGAACGAGTTGATCCGTACGCTGACCCTGGAGACCAACCAGGCTCGCCAGGCCCAGATCACCCAGGAGATCAGTGAGATCGTCGGTGGCGCCGACGCTCTCGTGACCGCAGGAAGTGAGAGCTGATGACCGCCACGGAGACAAGGACCGGCCGAGTCGTTCGCGTCACCGGCCCGGTCGTTGACGTCGAGTTCCCGCGCAACCAGGTGCCGGAGCTCTACAACGCGCTGACCGTCGAGGTTTCGGTCGGCGCGCTGGCCAAGACGCTGACCCTGGAGATCGCGCAGCACCTCGGGGACAACCTCGTGCGCACGATCTCGATGGAGCCGACCGACGGCCTGGTCCGCGGCCAGGAGGTCACCGACCTCGGCCGCCCGATCTCGGTGCCGGTCGGCGACCAGGTCAAGGGCCACGTGTTCAACGCGCTGGGCGAGTGCCTCGACGATCCTGATCTAGAGATCACCGGCGAGCTGTGGGGCATCCACCGCAAGGCGCCTTCGTTCGACCAGCTCGAAGGCCGCACGGAGATGCTGGAGACCGGCATCAAGGTGCTCGACCTGCTGACGCCCTACGTCGTCGGCGGCAAGATCGGCCTGTTCGGCGGGGCGGGCGTGGGAAAGACGGTGCTGATCCAGGAGATGATCCAGCGCGTCGCCCAGAACTTCGGTGGCACGTCGGTGTTCGCGGGGGTCGGCGAGCGGACCCGCGAGGGCAACGACCTCATCACGGAGATGCGGGAGAGCGGCGTCATCGAGAACACCGCGCTGGTGTTCGGTCAGATGGACGAGCCGCCCGGCACCCGTATGCGCGTCGCGCTCTCGGCGTTGACGATGGCGGAGTACTTCCGCGACGAGCTCAACCAGGACGTGCTGCTGTTCATCGACAACATCTTCCGGTTCACCCAGGCGGGCTCGGAGGTCTCCACGCTGCTGGGCCGCATGCCCTCCGCCGTGGGCTACCAGCCGACCCTCGCCGACGAGATGGGCGAGCTGCAGGAGCGGATCACCTCGACCCGCGGGCGATCGATCACCTCGATGCAGGCGATCTACGTGCCCGCCGACGACTACACCGACCCGGCGCCCGCCACGACGTTCGCCCACCTGGACGCCACCACCGAGCTGTCGCGCCCGATCTCGCAGAAGGGCATCTACCCCGCGGTGGACCCGCTGACCTCGACCTCGCGGATCCTGGACCCGCAGTACGTCGGCGAGGACCACTTCCGGGTGGCCAACGAGGTCAAGCGCATCCTGCAGCGCTACTCCGACCTGCAGGACATCATCGCGATCCTCGGCATCGACGAGCTGTCCGAAGAGGACCGCCAGCTCGTCGGACGGGCTCGGCGGATCGAGCGCTTCCTGTCGCAGAACCTGCTGGTGGCCGAGCAGTTCACGAACCAGCCCGGGTCGACGGTGCCGCTCAAGGAAACGATCGAGGCCTTCGACAAGATCGCCAAGGGTGAGTTCGACAACGTGCCCGAGCAGGCGTTCTTCCTCTGCGGCGGTCTCGAGGACCTGGAGCGCAACCGGAAGAAGCTGGAAGACAATGGCTGAGATGACCGTCGAGCTCGTCGCGGTCGAGCGGCGGGTCTGGTCGGGGCAGGCGAGCTTCGTCTTCGCACGCACCACCGTCGGCGAGATCGGCATCCTGCCGGGGCATGAGCAGATGCTCGCGCAGCTGGAGGAGGCGGGAGTGGTCCGCGTCGACGGGGTCGACGGCAACGCCACCACGGTGGCCGTGCACGGCGGCTTCCTGCACGTCACGCCGGAGAGTGTGACGATCTTGGCCGAGTCGGCGGAGATCGGCAGCGAGGTCGACGTGTCGCGCGCCCGAGCGGCGCTCGACCGCGCCGATCCTTCCGAAGAAGAGGGGGCGGCCGCAGCGGCCCGCGCCCAGGTCCGGCTCAAAGCCGCGGGCGCCGAGTAAGGCGCCTCGGACGTAATGGAGGCAGTGGCGCTCGCCGCAGGCATCCTGTTGCTGCTGGGCTGTCTCTGCCTCGGATACCTCGCCTTTCGGCGAGTGCGCCTCATGCGGGGCGGTGGTGTGGATGTCTGTCTCAAACGACTCGGTTCGGGACAGGACCCAGGCCGCCGCCCCGTTCGCGTCTCCCGCGACGCCGCCGTGGGCTGGCATTTCGGCGTCGGGCGCTACGAGGGCAACGAGTTCGCCTGGTACCGGCTGACGTCCCTGCGGCCGGGCGCAACGGCCGTGCTGGACCGCTCGGGGGTCGAGATCGTCGAGCGACGCCACCCCGGGGCGGCGGAGAGGTACGCGCTGCCCGACGCCGCGTCGGTGCTGCGGTGTCGGGTGGGCGGGCGTGAGGTTGAGCTGGCCATGACGCCCGGGGTGCTCACCGGCTTCCTGTCGTGGCTGGAGTCGGCGCCCCCGGGCCCCGCGGGCTACCGGGTGGCCTCCTGACCCCCACGGTGAGTCGTGCATCCCGGCGCGGTGAGTCGTGCAGTTGAGCACGGCGAGTCCGGCGTCATGGCACGGCGAGTCCGGCGTTCCGCAGCGGCAGTCAGCTCGCAGGCGGAGCGGAGCGGAGCCCCGGCTGCCAGAGGACATCCCCGCCGGGGTTGGCGACGCGGCCGAGGATGAACAGCAGGTCCGAGAGTCGGTTGAGGTAGCGCGCCGTGAGGGGGTTCGTGCGCTCGGCGTCGACCTCGATCAGCGCCCACACCGAGCGCTCCGCTCGTCGCGCCACGGTGCGAGCGACGTGCAGGTACGCGCCGCCCGGGGTACCGCCGGGGAGGATGAACGAGGTGAGCGCGGGCAAGTCCTCGTTGAAGGCGTCGCACCAACCCTCGAGGCGGGTCACGTACTCCTCCGTGATCCGCAGCGGCGGACGTTCGGGGTTCTCGACAATCGGCGTGCACAGGTCCGCCCCGACATCGAACAGGTCGTTCTGCACCTGCCGCAGCGGGCCCAGCACGGGTTCGGTGAGCCCGCCGACGGTGACGGCCACTCCGAGCGCCGCGTTCGCCTCGTCGGTGTCGGCGTAGGCCGCGAGCCGGACGTCGGTCTTGCGGACGCGGCTGAAGTCGCCCAAAGCCGTGGTGCCGTCGTCGCCGGTCTTCGTGTAGATCCTGGTCAAGTGCACGGCCATAGGGGGGACGGTAGCGCCGAATGGCCGAGGGGATAGCGTCGACCGCCGTGGCGGAGCATTTCGCGGTGACCGGCGGGGCCCGGCTGGTGGGCTCGGTGGACGTGGTCGGGGCCAAGAACAGCGTGCTCAAGCTCATGGCGGCGGCCCTGCTCGCCGAGGGCACGACGACGCTCACCAACTGCCCGGAGATCCTCGACGTCCCGCTGATGGCCGACGTGCTGCGCAGCCTGGGCTGCGTGGTCACGGTCGAGCGCGACACCGTCGTCATCGACGTTCCTGGAGAGCTCGGGGCGGAGGCGGACTATCGGTCGGTGTCGAAGCTGCGCGCGTCGGTGTGCGTGCTCGGGCCGCTGCTGGCGCGATGTCGTCGCGCGGTCGTGCCGCTGCCCGGCGGGGACGCCATCGGCTCGCGTCCGCTCGACATGCACCAGTCAGGCCTGCGCAAGCTGGGCGCCACCACCGAGATCGAGCACGGCAGCGTCGTCGCGCGAGCCGACGTCCTGCGCGGCGCCCAGATCTGGCTGGACTTCCCCAGCGTGGGGGCCACGGAGAACATCCTCATGGCCGCAGTCCTGGCCGACGGATCCACGGTGATCGACAACGCCGCACGCGAGCCGGAGATCGTCGATCTGGCCGCGATGTTGACGCAGATGGGCGCGAAGATCGACGGGATCGGGTCGTCGACGCTGACCGTGCACGGCGTCACCGCGCTGCAGCCCACTGATCACCGTGTGATCGGCGACCGGATCGTGGGCGCGACCTGGGCTTTCGCCGCGACGATGACCCAGGGCGAGCTCACCGTGCGCGGCGTCGACCCGCACCATCTGGATCTTGTGCTCGACAAGCTCCGCAGCGCGGGGGCTGAGACGACCGCCGGGACGCACGAGTTCACCGTGCGGATGGACGGTCGCCCGCGTGCGGTCGACTTCGTCACCCTGCCCTACCCGGGCTTCGCCACGGACCTGCAGCCGATGGCGATCGCGCTCTCCGCCGTCGCCGACGGCACGTCGATGATCACGGAAAACGTGTTCGAGGCGCGCTTCCGCTTCGTCGACGAGATGGTGCGGCTCGGGGCCGACGCCCGCACGGACGGCCACCACGCCGTCGTCCGGGGCGTGCCACAACTCTCCAGCGCGCCGGTGTGGGCCAGCGACATACGCGCAGGCGCCGGGCTGGTGCTCGCGGGCCTGTGCGCCGACGGCGTGACCCAGGTGTGGGACGTCGAGCACATCGACCGCGGTTACCCGCGCTTCGTCGAGAACTTGCAGGGCCTCGGCGCGGACGTCGCGAGAGTGCTCGCCGACCCCCTCTGACGGTGAGTCGCGGGTTTCGGCACGCCGAGTTGGTCGATCGCGCACGGTCGCGCGTGCCCAATCGGCCGACTCGCCGTACCCAGGTGCACGACTCACCTTGTCGGTTCGGCGAACTCGCCGTGCCCAGGTGCACGACTCACCTTGGCGGGGGGCCGGACTCGCCGTGCCCAGGTGCACGACTCACCTTGGTGGGGGGCCGGACTCGCCGTGCCCAGGTGCACGACTCACCGTGGGGTGGGGCCGGGCGACGGAGGGTACGTCGTGCACTTGCCCGGCGTTTGTGCCACCTTTCTCCCATGTCCAGCCCCGCCAACGCCGCCAATTCCGCGCGAGAAGCCGCCGACAGTCGTCCCGTCGTCCTGGCGGTCCGCATCGGCCTTCTGTGCTACGGCGTCACCCACTTGCTGATCGCCTGGATCGCGCTGCAGATCGCCTTCGGCGGCGACAACCAACAGGCCAGCCAGAAGGGCGCCTTCCAGGAGATCGGGGGCAACACGTTCGGCCGCGTCATACTGTGGGTCATCGTGGTGGGGTTCGTCGCCGTGGCGCTGTGGCGGCTCACGCTGGCGATCTGGGGCTTCAGCTACGAGTCCGACGAGAAGACACGGCTCCGCAAGCGCGCCGCCATGGCGGGCAAGGTGGTGGTCTTCGTCGGACTCGCGGTGCTGGCCGTCACCACCGCGGTCGGTGGCGGCGGAGGCGGGGGCGGTAGCCAGAAGGCGACGGCGGGCGTGCTCGGCATCCCGGGCGGGCAGTGGATCGTCGGCGCCGTCGGGCTCGGTTTCATCGTGGCGGGCGGCTCCAAGATCTACGGGGGCTGGAAGAAGAACTTCGTCTCCGACATGTCACTGCCTGCGGACCAGAAGGAGCGCAGGGTCGTCGAGCGGACCGGTCAGGTCGGCTTCATCGCCAAGGGCATCTCGATTGCGCTGATCGGCGTACTGGTCGTCGTCGCCGCCGTCCAGTTCGACCCGGCCAAGGCCTCTGGGCTCGACGCCGCGCTGCGCGGCCTCGCCCAGCAGCCGTTCGGCCCGTGGCTGCTCGCCCTCGTGGCGCTCGGCCTGGCCACCTACGGCGTCTTCTGCGCCTTCGACGCCCGCTACCACCGCGTCTGACGGGCGCCCAACCCCGCTACGACCGCGTCTGACGGCGCCTGACGCCGCTACCACCGCGACCGACGCCCGCACCCCGCACCCGACGCACCGCGCGGGCGGCTCACGGCTCACTCCCGCAGGACCAGCTTCGCCTGCCCCGCGTCGTCGTCGAACACCATGACCCGGTAGCTCCCGCCGTCGCGCCCGATCGTCGCGCGGATCCCCGCCGTGGTGAGCCGGGAGCGCAGCACCTGCGCGGCCGTCTCGGTCGGCGCGCGGGCGACCTCGGCGAGCAGTCCGTCGCCCACCGGATCGTTCGGGTCGGGGATGGGCAGGTGCCGCCCCGTGCCCCAGGTCCAGCGCAGGAGCAGCAGCAGGACGCCGACGAGGACGATTCCGCCGAACAGGCCGAGGAAGCGCGGATCGTCCACGCGCACATTCTCCTCCTTCGACGGCCAGCCGCGCCGGTGTGACGGCCGTCGCCCGAAGCCGGGGTTACGCGCCAGTAGGATTCGAAAGGTTCCGAACTGGCGGAGGTTCCGGTGCCGTTTCCGACCGACGACGACTACGACCGGCCCTGGGTGATGCGCACCTACGCGGGCCACTCCTCGGCCGCCACCAGCAACGCCCTCTACCGCCGGAACCTGGCCAAGGGGCAGACCGGGCTGTCGGTGGCGTTCGACCTTCCGACCCAGACCGGCTACGACCCCGACGACGAGCTCGCCCGCGGCGAGGTCGGCAAGGTCGGCGTGCCGGTCAGCCACATCGGCGACATGCGCACGCTGTTCGACGGCATCCCGCTCGCCGAGGCCAACACGTCGATGACGATCAACGCGCCCGCGATGTGGCTGCTGGCGCTGTACGTCGCCGTGGCCGACGAGCACGGCGCACCCCGTGCGACCCTCGCGGGCACGACCCAGAACGACATCGTCAAGGAGTACCTCTCCCGCGGCACCTACGTGTTCCCGCCCGCGCCGAGCCTGCGCCTGATCGCGGACATGATCGCCTGGTCGGTGGCCGAGATCCCGAAGTGGAACCCGATCAACATCTGCAGCTACCACCTGCAGGAGGCGGGCGCGACGCCTGCGCAGGAGCTCGCCTACGCGCTCTGCACCGCGATCGCCGTCCTGGACGCCGTCCGCGCGGCCGGGCAGGTGCCACCGGAGCGTTTTCCCGACGTCGTGGCCCGCATATCGTTCTTCGTCAACGCCGGTCTGCGGTTCGTCGAGGAGATGTGCAAGATGCGGGCGTTGGCCCTCCTGTGGGACGAGATCACCCGCGAGCGCTACGGCGTCCAGGACGCGCACAAGCGCAGGCTGCGCTACGGCGTCCAGGTCAACTCGCTGGGCCTGACGGAGGCGCAGCCGGAGAACAACGTGCAGCGCATCGTGCTGGAGATGCTGGCCGTGACGCTGTCGCGCGACGCCCGCGCCCGCGCCGTCCAGCTGCCCGCCTGGAACGAGGCGCTCGGCCTGCCGCGGCCGTGGGACCAGCAGTGGGCGCTGCGCATGCAGCAGGTGTTGGCCTACGAGACGGATCTGCTGGAGTACGAGGACCTCTTCGACGGCTCGCGGGTGGTCGAGGCCAAGGTCGCGGCGCTGGTGGCGGACGCGCGCGCCGAGATCGACCGGGTTCAGGAGCGGGGCGGGGCCGTCGCGGCCGTCGAGTCGGGCTACATGAAAGGCGCGCTGGTCGCGTCGCTCGCGCGGCGGCGGCGGCGGATGGAGTCGGGCGAGGCCGTCGTCGTCGGCGTGAACCGCTTCACGAGCACCGAGCCCAGCCCGCTGCAGGCCGAAGGGGCGGCGGCCACCGAGACCGTCGACCCCGCCGTGGAGGCCGAGGCGGTCGCGGCGATCCAGGCGTGGCGGGCCGACCGGAACACGGCGGCCGCCGAGGCGGCGCTCGACAGCCTGCGGGATGCAGCCAAGACCGAGGCCAACCTGATGGCCGCCTCGATCGCCTGCGCGAAGGCGGGCGTCACCACGGGGGAGTGGGCCGGGGCGCTGCGGGAGGTGTTCGGCGAGTTCCGCGCCCCGACGGGCGTCTCGGCCGCAGATACGGGCGGCGCCGCGCTCCGCGAGCTGACGGCCGTCCGCGAGCGGGTGCGGACCACCGGCGACGCGCTGGGCACCCGCCTGCGCATGCTCGTCGGCAAGCCCGGGCTCGACGGCCACTCCAACGGCGCCGAACAGGTCGCCGTGCGTGCCAGGGACGCCGGCTTCGAGGTCGTCTACCAGGGCATCCGGCTCACCCCGGCCCAGATCGTCGCGGCCGCGGTGCAGGAGGACGTGCACGTCGTCGGGCTGTCGGTGCTGTCGGGTTCGCACCTGGAGGTCGTGCCCGCCGTCGTCGAAGGGCTGCGCGCCGCGGGCGCCCACGACGTGCCCGTGATCGTCGGCGGGATCATCCCGCCCCAGGACGCCGCCGCGCTGCGGGAGCGGGGGGTCGCGGCGGTGTTCACGCCCAAGGACTACCGGCTCACGGACATGCTCGACGAGATCGTGACGCTCGTGCGCGCAGCCCACGGCCTGCAGTGATCGGCATTCGTTGCACCCGATGACACACCCAAACGGCGCAGACGGTTGCTCGGATCGTTACAGAGAAGATCCGTGAGATAGGGAGCGAGCACGCTACCGACCGGTTAGGGTCGCCGAATTCGTTGGCTCCGGGTCGGGGAGGAGTGGTATCGGGTATGACCGCGCCCCAGGATGTCACCGAAAGCATCACCGAGGCGCGCCCCGAAGCCGTCGTCGAGGGAATGGGCACCCAGATCCAGGGCCGCTCCCTCGGTCAGATCGCCTGGCGACGCCTGCGCCGGGACAAGGTCGCGATCGGTGGCGGCGTCGTGATCATCTTACTGATCCTGGTCGCGACCTTCGCGCCGCTGATCGTCGAGTTGTTCGGCCACGATCCTCTGGAGTTCCACTACGACCAGGTGGATCCCGACCTGCAGATCTCGCCGAAGTTCTTCGGCGGGATCAGCCCGCAGTACCCGTTCGGCGTCGAGCCGGTCAACGGCCGCGACATCTTCAGCCGCATCGTCTACGGGGCGCGCATCTCGCTGCTCATCGCGTTCTTCGCGACGCTGCTCGCCGTTGCCGTCGGCACGGTCGCGGGGATCGTGGCGGGCTACTTCGGCGGCTGGATCGACACACTGATCAGCCGCACGATGGACGTCTTCCTGGCGTTCCCGATCCTGCTGTTCGCGCTCGCGCTGGTCGGGATCATCCCCGACCAGGCGTTCGGCCTGCAGGGCGACACGCTGCGCATCGTGCTCATCATCGTGATCATCGGCTTCTCCAGCTGGCCCTACATCGGCCGGATCATCCGGGGCCAGACGCTGTCGCTGCGCGAGCGCGAGTTCATCGACGCCGCGCGCAGCCTCGGCGCGCGCACGCCGCGGATCCTGTTCTCCGAGTTGCTGCCCAACCTCGTCGCCCCGATCCTCGTGTACGCGACGCTGCTGATCCCGACCAACATCCTCTTCGAGGCGGCGCTGTCGTTCCTCGGCGTGGGGATCCGGCCGCCGACGCCCAGTTGGGGCGGCATGCTGTCGGACGCCACGCACTGGTTCCAGATCGCGCCCAACTTCATGGTCTTCCCCGGGCTGGCGATCTTCATCACCGTGCTGGCCTTCAACCTGTTCGGCGACGGCCTGCGGGACGCGCTGGATCCGCGGTCCCGATGAGTAAATGCTCCCAGATCAAGGAGAGTCGATGAGAAGTAGGCGCAAGGTCGTCGTGGGCGCGCTCGGCGCTGTCACGGCGCTGGTGCTCGCAGCCTGCGGAGGGGGCAACGTCGCCTCGTCGGGAGGCAGTGGGAACGGCAGCGGCGGTGGCACGACCACCGACGCGAACGGCGTGCACAACCCTTCCACGCAGAAGGGCGGCATCATCCGGATGGCGAACTCCGGCGACTGGGACTCCCTCGACCCGGCCGACACCTACTACGCCTACGCCTGGAACTTCGTCCGGCTCTACGGCCGCTCGCTGGTGATGTTCAAGGCGGCGCCGGGCGGCCAGGGCGCCACGCTGGTGCCCGACCTCGCGCAGGCCCTCGGCGTACCCAGCGACAACGCCAAGACGTGGACGTACAAGCTGCGCACCGGCGTCAAGTTCGAGGACGGCACGCCGGTCACGAGCAAGGACGTCAAGTACGCCGTCGAGCGCTCGCTGGACAAGACGACGTACCCGAACGGTCCGACATACTTCAACGACTCGCTCGACCTGCAGGGCTACACCAGCCCCTACCAGGACGAGAGCCCGGACAAGCTGGGCCTGAAGGCGATCGACACGCCCGACGACCAGACGATCGTCTTCCACCTCAAGTCGCCGTTCTCGGGCTTCGACTACTTCGCCCAGCTGCCGTCCACGATCCCGGTGCCCGCGGCCAAGGACACGGGAAGCAAGTACAAGGAGCACGTCGTCTCGACGGGCCCCTACATGTTCGACACGAACGAGCTGGGCAAGAGCTTCACGCTCAAGCGCAACCCCAACTGGGACCCGGCGACCGACCCCAACCGGACCGCGCTGCCCGACGGCTACAGCGTGCAGCTCAACGTGAACGCCGACGACATCGACAACCGGCTGGAGTCCGGCGACCTCGACGTCAGCGTCGAAGGCACGGGCGTCCAGCCCGCCGCCCAGGGCAAGATCCTCGCCGACGCCGCGCTCAAGGCGAACACGGACTCGGCGGTCGTCGCCCGGCTCTGGTACACCGCGATCAACGGTGACGTCGCGCCGCTGGACAACGTCAACTGCCGCAAGGCCATCGAGCTCGCCGCCGACAAGACGGGCTACCAGCGCGCCTACGGCGGCGCGACGGGTGGCGACATCGCGACCAACCTGTTGCCGCCGGTCATCCCCGGCTCCCAGAAGTTCGACACCTACGCCACGCCGAACAACGCGGGCGACGTCGACAAGGCGAAGCAGGCCCTCGCGGCGTGCGGCCAGCCCAACGGCTTCAAGACCAGCATCTCCTACCGCGCCGAGCGGCCGAAGGAGAAAGCGGTGGCGGAGTCGCTGCAGCAGTCGCTGGCGCGCGCGGGCATCCAGACCGACCTCAAGCCCTTCCCTTCGAACGACTACTTCAAGCTCTACGCGGGCAAGCCGGACTTCGCGAAGTCCAACGGCCTGGGCTTGATGGTCACCGGCTGGGGCGCGGACTGGCCGGACGGCTACGGCTTCCTCGCCCAGATCGTCGACAGCCGCGCCATCCGCGCGACCGGCGGCAACACGAACCTGAGCGTCAAGGACCCTGCCGTCGACGCGGACATCGACAAGGCCCTGCAGATCGTCGACACGCCTACCCGCGAGGCGGTCTGGGTCGACATCGACAAGAAGGTGATGGACGACGCGTTCGCCCTGCCGGGCATCTGGGCCAAGGGCCTGCTCTACCGCCCGCCGAACCTGACGAACGTCTTCATCACCGACGGGTTCCAGATGTACGACTACCTCGCCATGGGCACCACCCGGAAGTAGGTGAAGGCATGACCCCGCCTGCGGCCCACTCGAGCCGCAGGCGGGGCGCCGCACGTCATGCTCGTCTACATCGTCCGACGGCTGCTTGCCGCGGTGATCCTGCTGCTGATCGTCACAGCGGCGACGTTCGTCATCTTCTTCGTGCTGCCGCGCCTGGGCGGGGCGACGGTCGACGACCTCGCGTCCCGCTACGTCGGCAAGAGCGGCAGCCAGGCCGACATCCACGCGATCGCGATCAAGCTGGGGTTCACCGATCCGATCTGGGTGCAGTACGGCCGCTTCGTCGCGGGCATCTTCGTCGGCGCGGACTACAGCACCGGGCCCACCATCGTGCACTGCAACGCGCCGTGTCTGGGCTACTCGTTCATCAACCAGAACCCGGTGCTGCCGGATCTGCTCGACCGCCTGCCCGTGACGCTCTCGCTCGCGGCGGGCGCCGCGGTGCTGTGGCTGATCGGCGGCGTGCTCACCGGCGTCCTCTCGGCCCTGCGCCGGGGCAGCGTCTTCGACCGCACGGCGATGGGCATCGCACTGGCGGGCGTCTCCCTGCCGATCTTCTTCACCGGCCTGCTCTCCCTGTCGATCTTCAGCTACGCGCTCGGCATCACCGCGCCGGGAGGCAGCTACACCCCGTTCGAGGTCAACCCGTTCCTGTGGGCGTATGACCTGCTCCTGCCGTGGATCACGCTGGCGTTCCTCTACGCCGCGGGCTACGCGCGGCTGACCAGGGCGGGCATGCTGGACACGATGGGCGAGGACTTCATCCGCACCGCGCGAGCCAAGGGCCTTCCCGAGCGCACGGTCATCGTCAAACACGGCCTGCGGTCCGCGCTGACGCCGATCCTGACGATCTTCGGCCTCGACCTCGGCCTGCTGCTCGGTGGGGCGATCCTCACGGAGAGCACCTTCTCGCTGCCGGGCATCGGCAAGTACTCGGTCGACGCGATCGTCAACAACGACCTTCCCAAGGTGCTCGGCGTGGTGTTGTTGGGCAGCATCTTCATCGTGCTCGCCAACCTCGTCGTCGACCTGCTGTACGCCGTGATCGACCCGAGGGTGAGGTTGGGGTGAGCCGCGTCGACGTAATCCCTGCCGCGGAGGCGCCATGAGTCGCGTCGACGCAATCCCTGCCGCGGAGGCGCCATGAGTGAGGACGTCCTGGCCGGGGAACTGCCTGCGCCCGTGCACGACAAGCGGGCGTTCCTGGACGTCCGCGACCTGCGGGTGCACTTCCCGACCGACGACGGGGTCGTCAAGTCCGTCGACGGGCTGTCGTTCCATCTCGAACGGGGCAAGCGGCTGGGCATCGTGGGCGAGTCGGGCTCTGGCAAGAGCGTGACCAGCCTGTCGATCATGGGGCTGCACAAGGCGGGCGCGGCGAAGATCAGCGGCGAGATCTGGGTCGGCGACACCGAGCTCGTCGCCGCCGATCCGCAGACCGTACGCAAGCTGCGCGGCAAGACGATGGCGATGATCTTCCAGGACCCGCTCTCGGCGATGCACCCCTACTACTCGGTCGGCGCGCAGATCGTCGAGGCGTACCGGCTGCACAACAAGGTCAGCAAGCAGACGGCCCGCAAGCGCGCGGTGGAGCTCCTGGACCGCGTCGGGATCCCGCAGCCGCAGAACCGGTTCGACGACTACCCGCACCAGTTCTCCGGCGGCATGCGGCAGCGCGCGATGATCGCGATGGCGCTGTCGAACAACCCCGACCTGCTGATCGCCGACGAACCGACGACGGCGCTGGACGTCACCGTGCAGGCGCAGATCCTCGACCTGATCGTGGACCTGCAGAAGGAGTTCGACTCCGCGGTCATCATCATCACCCACGACCTCGGCGTGGTCGCGGAGTTGGCCGACGACATCCTCGTCATGTACGGGGGGCGGGCCGTGGAGTACGGCAGCGCCCGCGAGGTGTTCGCCGAGCCGCAGCACCCCTACACGTGGGGGCTGCTCGCGTCGATGCCGCGGATCGACCGCGAGCGCTCCGAGCGGCTCGTGCCGATCCCCGGCAGCCCGCCGAGCCTGATCAACGTGCCGTCCGGGTGCGCGTTCCACCCGCGGTGCGCCTACGAGGACCGCACGGGCGGGCTGGCGGTCACCGAACGGCCCGAACTGCGTGAGGCGGGGCACGGGCATCTCGTGGCCTGTCACCTTCCGGCCGCGGAGCGCCGGAGGATCTTCATCGAGGAGATCGGGCCGAAGCTGTGAGCGAGGTGCTGTGAGCGAGGTACTGAGCGCGGCGACGAGCGAGCCGTCGCAGACCGCGGACGTGCTGTTGTCGGCCGAGCGGCTGCAGATGTACTTCCCCGTCCGGCGCGGGCTGCTGCAGCGCAAGGTCGGCGCGGTCCAGGCCGTCGACGGGCTGACGTTCGACGTGCGGCGGGGCGAGACGCTCTCGCTCGTCGGCGAGTCCGGCTGCGGGAAGACCACTACGGGTCGGCTGCTCACCCGGCTGCTGGAGCCGACCGACGGCACCGTGATCTTCGAGGGGCACGACATCACCCACCTGTCGGCGGGGGACATGCGCCCGCTGCGTCGGGACATCCAGATGGTGTTCCAGGACCCGTACTCGTCGCTCAACCCCCGCCACACGGTCGGCACGATCGTCGGCGCCCCGTTCCGGATCCAGGGGGTCGAGCCCGAGGGCGGGGTGCGCAAGGCGGTGCAGGACCTGCTGTCGCTCGTCGGGCTCTCGCCGGAGCACTACAACCGCTATCCGCACGAGTTCTCCGGCGGCCAGCGCCAGCGCATCGGGATCGCGCGCACGCTGGCGTTGCGGCCGAAGCTGATCGTGGCCGACGAGCCGGTGTCGGCGCTCGACGTCTCGATCCAGGCGCAGGTGGTGAACCTGCTGGAGGACCTGCAGAACGAGCTGAACCTCACCTACGTGCTGATCGCCCACGACCTCTCCGTCGTGCGGCACGTGTCGGACCGGGTCGCGGTCATGTACCTCGGCAAGATCGTCGAGTTGGGCGACCGCACCGACGTGTACGAGCGGCCGATGCACCCTTACACGGTCGCGCTGCTGTCGGCTGTCCCGATCCCCGACCCCACCCGTACGACGAAGCGGGAGCGGATCCTGCTCACCGGCGACGTGCCCAGCCCGCTCAACCCGCCCCCCGCCTGCCGGTTCCACACGCGGTGCTGGAAGGCACAGGAGGTCTGCTCGGTGGAGGAACCTCCGCTGGTCGACCTGGCGCCGGGGCACCAGGTGGCGTGCCACTTCCCGGAGAACCTCCCGGCGGAGGGTGAGAGTCATGGATCCGCGGTCTGGGCGGCAGATCGCTGACGCTCGCCGAGGTCCCTCGCGCGGGAACGGGCGGAGCTGAGGGCGAGAGTCATGGATCCGCGGTCCGGGTGGCAGATCGCTGACTCTCGGCAGCTGTGGACGTGGGCCGTCGCCTGGCGCTGGTGACTTTTCAGCGGCTCTCGTCGAGCTCCTCCTCCAACTCTTCGCCGCGTCTGCGGAAGAGGCGGAAGCCGGGGATGCCCTGGATGGCTTGGCGCACCTCGCGGAGCTGGTTCAGCAGCTCGTGGACGTCGGGGCCGACCTTGTCCAGGGTCGCCAGTAGCGGCATGACGTCGGAGACGACGTGTTCGGTCAGTTTCGGGAGCTGGTCGACCAGGTGGATGGCCGCCACCAGCTCTTCCTCGGAGAACTCCTGCACGAACCGCCGCGCCAGCGGGGCCGCCTCCTCCGCGATCGGCTGGTAGGTGTCGAGCAGCCCGGTCGCGTTGTCGGCGAGGCTGTCCGCGCGGCCGACCAGCGCGTCTGCCCGGTCCGCCACACCCCCGGCGCGGTCCACGAGCCCGGCCGCGTTCTCCGCCACCCCGCCCGCTCGCTCGACCAGCTTCCCCGCCCCACTCGCCACCCCGTCGGCGCGCTCGACCAGGGCAGCGGCTCCACCCGCAACCCCGTCGGCCCGCTCGACCAACTTCCCGGCCCCGTCGGCCACGCCAGAAGCGCGCTCAACCAGGGCGCCCGCCCCCTCCGCCACCCCGC